>JBGPKC010000064.1:0-16172 GCA_041485725.1 Steroidobacteraceae bacterium | reverse complement strand
CGGCCGCATGAGTGACTCCGGCCGCCTGCGGCGGCCTCGGGAGTTCGAACCCGCCTGAACCGCACGCAATAGTCCACGGACTCCACACTGTTTTCGAGTGTTGCGCGCCCGGAGAGATTGCTCGCGGGCTTCGCCCGCTCGTCCCTCGCTCACCGCTCGGGACCGCCACGCGCTTCGCGCGCGGCGTCCAAGCCGGCTCGCGACTCGCCGGCTTGTCGAACTCCCGACCCTCAGGTTCGAAGGTAGTGCTGGCCGGAACCAACTGGAAGTAGCCGCACACCAAGTGGCTGATTTCTTGCGGTTCCGGCCTCTCTGCGTCTGGCTGGTTCGTGTTCATTCGGCTGAGACCGGTAGCACGGTGGTAGCATGCCGGTATGTACACGCCGACGATCACTCGTCAAGAAGCCCAGGAATTGCGAGGCCTGTGGCAGCAGTATCGGGACGCAACCACGCGCGTGCTGGAAATCATGAGCGCTGAGGGAACGGACGGTGCAGCCTCGCCCAAGATCCTTGCCGAAGACTCGAAAGCTGACGCCGCGATCAAACGAATTCAGGAAATCTATCGCGGTGAGGGGAAGTCCACGCTGATCCCGGGGGCCACTGAACCTCCCAAAATAGAGGGCCGCCCCGCGGGCAGCCGCACAGTTCTTGGCAGCGGCAAACGATGCACTTCCCGGATACATTTGAGGCATACCTGAAGCAGCAGCAGCTCGACGCGCAGCGGCTCGCCGAAGAGGTAGAAGTCATCCTGCGGCGTGACTACGAACGCCGGAAAAGCGCCGTCTTGGCACACGATGTGCGGTCGATGTTCAGGACGCCGTGCGCCGCCGGTGAATATCGTTATGCGGTAGCAATCGAGGATGGAGCTGATTTGTGGCTGACGCTCGTGGCCAAGCGCTCGCCGGGCGGCCATTACTACATCTTGATCCCCCGTGGCTCCGGCCGGTGGAACCCGCACGCCAGCTATCACCACGATGGCAGGTACCACCACAAAAGCCACGGCCTGAAGGTTGCTGCTGTGCAGAAGCGTCAACCAGTGGATCAGTTCACGGGTACGGAGCACCTTGGCTCGTTCTATGGCCATGGAGCGGGTATGGCAATCTGCGACCCCGCAGCGTTCACCTCGGTGCTGAGGATTCCCACCGGCATTCTTGAGCCAATGCGTGGCTGCGTACTTGTCGACCTCATCGAGCCCGGCGCGGCCCCCGCTGCACATCACCGGAGCGTGCCAGGATTGCGAATCGTGAAAGAGGAAACGTATCGCGATTCCTCGCCGTGGGTCGTAATCGCAATAGCAGCACAGGATGCAGAGCTGAACCGCTGATCGGGTTTGTTGGGATCGCTCGGGCGCCGCATGTTGAGGCTTCACCGCCTGCGTACGCCGGGCGAGCTCGTGTTCCCCGGTCCTACGGGGCAGCCCATCGACTACCACAACTGGCGCGCCCGTGTTTGGGCGCCGCTGCTGAAGAAAACCGGCGTGACCGGCACGTTCCACATGCTGCGGCACTTCTTCGTCACGGCGCTGATTCAGTCGGGCGTGAATGCGAAGGTTGCACAGACTCTCGCCGGTCATCACTCCGCGAGCTTCACGCTCGATCAGTACGCGGACGCGGTGCCGCAGCAGTTGGAAGAGGCCGGCGAGAAGGTCTCAACACTGCTACTCGAGGCGAGCGGTAGCATTTTGGTAGCAGAGGACAAACAGCCTGAAGTCAGAACTGCGCAAGTCATTGAGTTGGAAAGCGCGCCCAGAGAGATTCGAACTCCCGACCCTCAGGTTCGAAGCCTGATGCTCTATCCAACTGAGCTACGGGCGCGGCGCGCGGATTCTACTGCGAACCCCGGGACTTGAGTAACGGCGGGCGCATTCGCCAAGCAGTGGTGCTGCGGGCAGAATGCACGGCAAATCCGCCGCACGAGGGCGCTCCACATGAGCATGTTCGACCTGTCGGGCAAGGTGGCCCTCATTACCGGCTCGAGCCGCGGCATCGGCAAGGCGATCGCGATGCAGATGGCGCTGCACGGCGCGCGCGTCGTCATCTCGAGCCGCAAGCCCGAGAGTTGCGAGGCGACCGCGGCGGAGATCACCGCCGCCGGCGGCACGGCGCTCGCGCATCCCTGTCACGTGGGGCACAAGCCCGAGCTGCAGGCACTGGTCGATGCCAGCATCGCGCAATGGGGCCGGATCGACATTGTCGTGTGCAATGCGGCCGCGAACCCGCACTTCGGCCCTTCTGCGACCACGCCCGACGAGGTGTTTGACAAGATCATCCACACCAACCTGCACAGCAACGTGTGGTTGTGCAACATGACGCTGCCGGCGATGGCGGAACGCAGGGACGGTGCGGTGATCATCATTTCCTCGGTGGGCGGCTTCTTGGGCAGCGCGCTGCTCGGTGCCTACTGCATCTCCAAGGCGGCCGACATGCAGCTGGCGCGCAATCTTGCGGTCGAATGGGGGCCGCACAACATCCGCGTCAACTGCATTGCGCCCGGCATCATCCGCACCCATTTCTCCAGGGCGCTGTGGGCGGATCCGGGGCGCGCCGCCGCTTTCGCGCGCGCCAACCCGTTACGGCGCCTCGGGGATCCGGACGATGTCGCCGGCACGGCGGTGCTGCTCGCCTCGCGCGCCGGCAACTTCATCACCGGGCAGACTGTGGTGGTGGATGGCGGGGGTCTCATCGGCGGCGGCGAGCCGCTGATGTAGCAGCCGCGCCCGCGAACCTCAATTCGGGCCCCGCTTGGACCTCGCGTAACCGATCCACAGTACCGCGAACCACACGGGAGCCACGTACAGTGCCACCCGGGTGCCCGGATCGAGCACCAGCAGTGCGCTCACTGCGAGCAGGAACGCGAGTACTGCCCAGTTCGCGAACGGCGCACCCGGCATGCGAAACGGCGCCGCCGGTACGCGTCCGGCCTGCACCGCGCGCCGATAGTTGCGGTGCGACACCATGATGATTCCCCAGGTCCACAGTGTTCCGACGAGCGCGACGCTCGTCACCCAGGTAAACACATCTTCCGGCACGACGTAGTTCAGCACCACCGCGAGCAGCATCACGGCAGCGGAGGCATGGATGCCCGCGGCCGGCACGTGCTGGGGGCTGAGCGCCGCGAAGGCGCGCGGACCCTGGCCGCGCTGCGCCAGCGACCACAGCATGCGTCCGGTGCTGAACAGGCCGCTGTTGCAGGAGGAAGTGGCCGCCGTGATGACCACCAGATTGATGATGGTGGCCGCGCCCGGCACGCCCAGTCTCTCGAACACGAACACGAACGGGCTTACGCTCGGACTGAGCTCGGTCCACGGCACCAGCGCCATGATGATGGCGAGCGCACCGAGATAGAAAATGAGGATCCGCAGGATGATGCCGTTGGTTGCCCTGGGCAGCACGACCGCCGGGTTCTGCGCCTCGCCCGCGGTCACGCCGATGAGTTCCACCCCCGAGTAGGCGAACATGACGATCTGCAATGTAAGCAGCACACCGACGATGCCGAAGGGCATGAACCCGCCGTGCGACCAGAGATGGGTGAAACTGGCGCTGGCGCCAAGATCCCCGACGTGAAACAGGATCACCACCAGGCCCGCGGCGATCAGCGCCACGATGGTTACCACCTTGATGAGCGCGAACCAGAACTCCAGCTCGCCGAACACGCGCACCGCCAGGAGGTTCGAGCCGTAGAGCGCTACCAGCGCGATCAGCGCCGGCAACCACTGCGGCACATCCGGAAACCAGTAGCGCACATAGATGCCGATCGCGGTCAGCTCCGCCATGGCCGTGACGACCCACATGAACCAGTAGGACCAGCCGGTGACGAAGCCGGCAAACGGCCCGCAGAACTCCTCGGCGTAGATGGCAAACGAGCCGGCCACGGGACGGTAGGTCAGCAGCTCTCCCAGCGCGCGCATGATGAAAAAAATGGCCGTGCCTCCCAGGGCGTAGGCGAGCAGCAGGCCGGGGCCGGCGTTGTGGATCGCCTTCGCGGAGCCGAGGAACAGCCCGACGCCGACGGTTCCACCAATGGCGATGAGCTGGATATGCCGGTTGCGCAGGTTGCGCGAGAGGTCAGACCCTGGTTGCGACATGGGTGCTCCGCAGTGTTCGTGACAGTCGTGTCATGCCGCCGCGCCGCTCACGGCACCGGCGGGGGTCCCAGCAACGCGTAACGCCGTCCCTGCGGCAGCTCGTAGCGTCGCAGGAGCGTGGCGGTTCCGGATGCCGCAAGGCTCCCCGCGATGCCGTCGCCGTCGCGGCGTTGCGCGTGAAAGCGCTCGAGCCAGTGCGTGAGGGGGCCGGGGGCGTGACCGGGCATGAGGACCAGCAGCCGCGCTTCGCGACCGTGGGCGCTGAACCAGCCGGCCACGGCGCCGCCCGGCGCCTGCGCGTTGGTCGTGAGGATGGTAAAGCGTGCGTCGAAACCGTGGTCGAGCATCGCGATGGTCGTCTCGTCCGGATCGAGGAGCGCGAGCGTCTGGCGCGCGCAGTCGGCGTGGATGCGCCGCGCGAGCCCGGGCAGATCCTGCCAGCGATCGACGACCGGCAGCGCCGCGAGCGCGGTGAAACACAGCGCCGCGGCGTAGCCGGTATACGTCCAGGCGAGGCTGCGCTGCAGATCCCCGCGGTGCTGTGATTGCGCGGCGAGCATCAGCGCGGTGAGCGTCGAGATCGCGGCGGCGAGCGCCGCCGCCAGGCATGCGAACGGCGCACCTGCCCCCGAGGCGAACAGCACCGCCAGCGCGGCAACCAGCACCCCGCCCAGCGCGCCGGCGAGGACGCGCGTCGAGGTCACGGCCAGCTGGTCGAGCCGGCTCGGCGAGCGCTGCGCATCGCCGGCCCACAGGCCGGTGAGAACGGCGAGTCCGAGCAGTGCGGGCGCTGCGTAAATGTCGCGCGCCGTGGCCGCCACCGACAGCAGGGCGAGGAACGGCAGGCTCGATGCGACCGCGAAGCGCCACGCCGTAGCGGGGCGACCCGCCTCGCGCACCCGGGTCCAGGCCCGGCACAACGCCGCCGCCACCACGAACGTCCACGGCAGCAGGTACAGCGGCAGCTCGAAGAGGTACTTGCCCGCGGTGTTGTGGTGTCCGGTCGTGTAGTCGAGGGCGGCGGGAGCGGCGACCCGGGTGAATCGTCCCACGACGTTGTTCCAGAAGAGCGCGCGCAGCGCATCCGCCCCATGCTCGGTGCGCGCGACCGCCAGCACCCACGGGCCGATGATGAGCCCCTGCAGCGCAAGTCCCGCGTACAGCTCCCAACGGCGCAGTTCCGACCAGCGCCGCTCCCATACGATGAGGGTGATGAGCGCCAGGCCCGGCACCAACCACCCGGGCGCGCTCTTGGCCATGAATCCGATCGCGGCGCCGAGGTGCATCAGCGTGTAGCCCGCCGCTTTGCGAGGGCCGGCGGGCGCGCTGTAGCCGCGCCATGCGCCCAGCAGTGCGAGCGCGCTGCCGGCCAGCAGGCACGCGTCGGGCGCGAGCCAGGTGCTCACGCGAAACGCCGTCAGTGCGCTCGCGGCGACCAGCGCCGCGAGCAGCGCGGACGCGCCATCGGTCTGCATCGCCAGCGCCAGCGCGCCCACCGCCAGCGCGGTGATCGCCGCGTACAGCAGGTTGGGGGCGCGTGCGCCGGCCGCGGAATCACCGAACAGGGAAATGGCAGCCGCCGACATCCAGTAGGACAGCGGCGGCTTCTCGAGGAACGGCGTGCCGGCGAGCTGCGGCACAGTGCGGTCGCTCTGCTGGCTCATGCGCCAGGCGATGTCGGCCTCGCGCGGCTCATCGGGGGTCCACAAGCCGCGGCCAAACATGCCCGTGAGCCACAGCGGCGCCAGCGCCAGCACGATGAGCACAGCCAGCGAACGCGCGGGCAGCAATGGACGTGGCGGAGAAATCAACAGCCCCCCTCAAGGGTCGACCCTCGCAGGCGGGCAATTATGCGTAGATCAGGCTAGAGAGAGTAGCGCACGATCATGCGCACCAGGCGGGCGTGATCGGCGGACCAGTGCGTGAATCCCTGGCAGACCTGTTGCGTGCCGGCCTCGGGCGCGCTTTGCGAGTATTTTTCCGCGAACCGCGCCTGCCCCGATTCCTGCCCGGGCACGAATCGGTTCGCGCTCCAGGGTGCATCGGTGTCCGCGAGCCGGCTGAAGAGCTGGACTTCCGTGACCTTGGCGCTGCCCGGAATGGTGGCGCACAGCGTCACGGGGCTCGCTTCGACTTCGGTGCACGCGCGGGCGGCCGGCGCGGCCACTTCCGCTGACACCCCGGGGGGTGAGGCTGTGCCGGGCGCACTGATCACCAATGCGGGCCGGCAGGCGGCCACCGTGGCCGTGATGATCACCCCGTCGGCGCCGATCTGGCGCAGCACGCCGGTCTCGATCTCGGCACGTGCCCCGGCGCGGGTGAGCTCGAGCTGACTGGCGGTGCGGCTGATCTCCGCGACGCGCGCCTGCAACTCCCGTTGCATCGTGCTCTGCGCCAGACGTTCGCCTGAGGTGAGCCATTGCGACAGCGCGAAGCCGGCAATGGCCGCGGCGCCGATCACGACGAGCAGGATGATGAACTGGATCTTGCCTTTACGGCGGGCGGCCGACTGGCTGCGTGTCGTCTCCCTGAGCAGGGCGGATCTGAGTTGCAGCAACGACGCAGACAGCGTCGCGCTGCCCGCGATGATGGCGGCAAGCACTGAATCGGGCATCGTCATCGACAGCGACCTCAAGCTCAGGTGCGCCACGCTACCAGCTGCGTCGCCCGGTCGCAGGTACGGGCGCAGGAAACCGCGATGCTGGTCACAGGCGCCGGTACGGCCGCAGGAAACCGCGATGCTGGTCACAGGCGCGGATGTCGCCGCGGCGCGACGCGTGCCTAAGCTGCGTGGCCGCGGGCCTCGAGCCAGCGCTCGAGTGGGCCTGGATCCACGTTCAGCAGGTGCAGCCCGAGCTTGGTCCGCCGCCACAGAATGTCCTGCGCGGTGCGCGCAAACTCCTCGCGGCACAGGTACTCGACCTCGCGCTCGTACAGGTGCGGCAACAGCTCGCTCCCTAAGTCCGCGAGCGCGCTGGCCGTGCCGAGCACGCGCTCGAGGCGCGTGCCATACGCATGGGCACAGCGCTGGCGCATGCGGGGGGGAAGCCACGGGTAGCGCCGCTCGACGGTGCGCAGAAACACCGCGAGGCTCCCTTGCGGCAGATCACCGCCGGGCAGCTTCGCGCCCGCGGTCCAGGGGCCGGCGCGCGCACCGAGGCGGGCGGCGAGCCGATTCACCGCGTCCTCGGCGAGCCGCCGATAGGTGGTGATCTTGCCCCCGAACACCGACAGCAGGGGCGCGGGCTGCTGATCGAGCTCCAGGGCGTAGTCGCGCGTGACCCGGGTGGGGTCGGTCGATTCATCGGCGAGCAGCGGCCGCACGCCCGAGTAGCTCCACACGACATTCGCCGGCGCAATCTGCTGCCTGAAGTAGCGGTTGGCCAGCGTGCACAGGTAGGACACTTCCCCGGCATCGATGGCGACCGCCGCCGGATCCGCGCGGTAGTCGACGTCGGTGGTGCCGAGCAGAGTGAATTCGTGCTCGTAGGGAATCGCGAACACGATGCGCCGGTCCTCGTTCTGGAAGATGTAGGCGAAGCGATGAGCGAACAGCCGCGGTACCACGATGTGGCTGCCCTTCACCAGCCGCACCTGGTGCGCCGCGCGCACCGGCGTGGCTTCTGCGACGAAGCGACTCACCCAGGGACCGGTGGCGTTCACCGCCGCGCGCGCGTTGATGACGCGCGGCTCGCGGCCGCAGCGCAGCGTTGCACTCCAGCCGGCGCCGCGCGGCGTCAGCCGCTCACAGCGCGTGCGAGTGAGGATGGTGGCGCCGCGCGCCTGCGCATCGAGTGCGTTCAGCACCACGAGTCGCGCATCGTCGGTCTGCGCGTCGGAGTACACGAAACCGCGCCCGTACCCCTCCTTGAGCGGCTCGCCGGCGATATGCGTGCGCAGGTCGACGGATGCGGACCCCGCCAGGTGCGCGCGTGCGGCCAGGTGATCGTAGAGAAACAGGCCGGCGCGGATCATCCACGCCGGGCGCAGGTGCGCGGCGTGCGGCATGATGAAGCGCAGCGGGCGCATGATGTGCGGCGCCGTGCCGAGCAGCACCTCGCGCTCCTGCAACGCCTTGCGCACCAGGGAGAAGTGGAACTCCTCGAGATAACGCAGGCCGCCGTGGATCAGCTTGGTGCTGGCGGAGGAGGTGTGTGCCGCCAGATCGTCCTGCTCGCACAGCAGTACTTTCAGCCCGCGTCCGGCCGCGTCGCGGGCGATCCCTACGCCGTTGATTCCCCCACCGACGACCAGCAGGTCGTAGCTTGGCGCCGTCGGGTCGCTCACGCCCGGCGCGGCGCCTGCTGGCCGTAATAGTCCGGGTAGTCCTGCGAGAGTCCCTTGAAGCGGCGGTGAATCCACAGGTACTGCTCGGGGGCGGCACGCACCTGTGCCTCAATCATACGGTTGAAGCGCTCGGTGTCGGCAGCCGGGGAGTCGCTCGGGAAGTTCTCGAGGGGTGGATGGATGACCCCGCGGTAGCCCTGCGTTCCCGGCAGGCGCTGCAGGAAGTACGGCAACACCGTGGCCCCGGTCATGCGCGCCAGGCGCGACGTGAGGGTGTTGGTGGCCGCCGGGATGCCGAACACCGGCACCATCTCCGCGCCCTTCTTGCGATAGCTCTGATCGGGGGCATACCACACGCACTCGTTGTTCTTCAGCGCCGTGATGAAGGCGCGAATGTCGTCCTTGGCAATGCCCTGGCCGCCATACCGACAGCGAAAGCGCCGCAGGGCGTACGCCAGCACCTCATTCTTGGTCGGCCGATAGAGAAAGCTGACCGGCGCCACCGAGACGAGCGCGCGGCCCGCCATCTCCATTGGCGTGAAATGGGCGGTGAGGAGAATGACGCCGCGGCCGCGCGCCACAGCGGCCCGCAGATGCTCGGCGCCCTCGACATGCACGAGGCGGGCGAGCCGCGCGGGCGAGAGCCACCAGGCGAGCGGTATTTCCAGCACGGCGATCCCCAGACTCGCGAAGTGCCGATTGAGCAGCTGTTCACGCGCCCGCGGGGACAGTTCGGGAAAGCACAACTCGAGGTTGCGTCGGGCCGTTCTGACGAAGCCGGTCGGCAGTCGGCGCAGCACCGCGCCCAGCGCAGTTCCGACCGCCACCATCACCCGGAACGGCAGCAACGCCATGACACGTAACAACCCCAAGCCAGCCCAGGTGAGCCAGTATCGGGGCGCGAGCAGCCGCAGTCGCATTGGCACAGGCACAAAGAATAACCCATTCGCCGCCCGCGGCTGTGATCCAATGCGCCCGATGAGCAGCGCCGGCACGCGGTACCTCGAAGTGCGCCTCGCGCACCTCAGTCTGCACCGCGGCGGGCGCAACGTCCTTAAGGACATCAGCTGGACCATACGGCCAGGGGAACGCTGGGTGTTGGCCGGCGCCAACGGGGCCGGCAAGACGCAGCTGTTGAAACTCGTTGCCGGCGTCGTGTGGCCGGCACCGGCGGCGCGCGCGACGCGCCACTACCTCCTGGGCGGGCAGCTCAGCAGCACGCCCTTTGGAATCAAGGACGAAATCGCGTATCTCGGAGCGGAGCGACAGGATAAGTATCAGCGCTACGGCTGGAACCTGCCGGTCGAGCGCATCGTCGGGACGGGCCTGCATCGAACCGACATCCCCCTTGATGCGCTGAGCGTGGCCGACCGCCGGCGCGTTCGCCGGGCGCTCGAGCGTCTCGCGGTGGCGCATCTCGCCTCGCGCCGGCTGCTGTCCCTGTCATACGGGGAACGGCGGGTGATCCTGCTGGCGCGCGCACTGGTATCGCGGCCGCGGCTGTTGTTGCTCGATGAAGTGCTGAACGGACTGGATGAGATCAACCGCGCGCGCGTGCTGCGCTGGCTCGGACGCCGGACCGGCCGCCTGCCGTGGGTGCTCGCCACGCACCGCATCGAAGATGTGCCGCCCGGCGCCACTCACGCGCTGGTGTTGAGCCGCGGACGGATCGTGTACGGCGGGGCGCTGCGTCGCGCGCCGCTCACCCGCTGGCTCGCGGCGCAACCGCGCCGGGCGTCGGCGGCGGTGAGCGCGCGCCGCGCGGCACGCAGCGGGCGCAGCCTCGTGCGGCTGGTCAACGCACGGGTGTACCTGGAACAGCGCCTCGTGCTCGAAGGGATTTCCCTCACGGTGCGCGCCGGTGAGTTCTGGGTCATCCGCGGGGGCAACGGTTCCGGCAAGACGACGCTGCTGCGCACGCTGTACGGCGATTACGGCGTCGCCGTGGGCGGAGCGATCGAGCGCGCAGGCGTCGATCCGGGCGTGGCCCTGGATGTGTTCAAGAAACGCGTGGGCCTCGTCGCTCCGCATCTGCAGGCCGATCATCCGGCGCAGCTCACCGTAGCCGAGGTGGTGCAATCCGGGCGCCACGCGAGCGTCGGTCTCAACGATGCGCCGAGCGCAGCGGATCGGTCCGCGGCGCGGCGGACGCTGGCGCTGTTCGGTCTGACGAGGCTCTCAACACGCACCCTGGGCGAGCTGTCCTACGGACAGTCGCGTCGCGTGTTGTTTGCGCGCGCCTGGGCGCGCGAGCCTGAGCTGCTGCTGCTGGATGAGCCCTTTGCGGGCGTCGATAGTCCCACGCGCCACGCCCTGATGGAACGCGTGCTCGCGCTGGCAGCGGGCGGGACGGCCGTGATGGTGAGCGCTCATCGCCCCGGTGATTGGCTCAGGTGTGCAAGCCATGAACTCGAGCTGGCGCGGGGTCGCGCCCGCTACTGCGGCCCGATCCGCCCGCCCCTCGAGCGCCGCCGGCTGGTCACAGGAGCCGCACGGTGAGGCCGCGCGGCGCCCGGTCGATCCTGGCGTGGGCGGCGGCGGTCGTCCTGATCGGCGCAATCGCCGCCGGGGTGTGGCTGTGGAAGGGATATGCCGGCTCGCAGCGGGACCCGCCGCGCGAGCTCCTTGCCGGCGGTAACCAGCCGCCCGCGCCGCGCGTGGCGCCCGAGCTCGAGTCGCTCGATCGACGCGCCCTGGAAGCCGCCGCCGGCTACGCCGGCGAACACGGCTCCCGGGCGCTGATCGTCAGCCGCCACGATCACATCGTGTATGAACGCTACTGGCAGGGCACGGGCTTCGATACCCTGGCCGATGCACAGTCCTTCACGCCGCTGCTGGCGGCGCTCGCCGCCGGGGTAGCGATCTCGCACCGCCGGATCGGCTGGCCGGATGAACCGATCGGCGCGTTCATCACCGAGTGGAGCCAGGACCCCCGTGGCGCCATCACCGTGCGCAACCTGCTGCACAGCTCGAGCGGCCTGGCGCGTTCTGCGACTGCGCGAGACTCCGGCACGGATCTCATCGCCGCCGCACTCAGCGAGCCGCTGGCCGGCACGCCGGGCGTCACGCGCCTCGAGCAGCCTGCGGACCCGCAGTTGCTGGCGCTGGTGCTCGAGCGCGCCAGCGGTGAGCGCTACGCGGCCTACCTGTCGCAGGCCCTGTGGCGGCGAATCGGGGCGGGGGACGCCTGGCTGCGGCTCGAGCACCCCGGAGGCGCGGCGCACGCGGACTGCTGCATGCTGGCGCGCCAGGGTGACTGGATCCGCATCGGGCAGCTGCTGCTGCGCGATGGCAACTACCGCGGCGATGAGGTCATTCGTCCCGGCTGGGTGACGCTCATGCGCGCGCCCTCCAGGGGCGACCCGCAGTACGGCGCCTACCTGCGGCTCGGATCCCCTGCCACGCCCGGCCGCGAGCCGTACGCCGCGCGCGACCTGTTCGCGGTGCAGGGCGAGGGTGGCAACCGCCTGTGGCTGGTGCCCTCGCTGCAGATCGCGATACTGCGCACCGCGCCCGCGGGGCGCGATGCCGACTGGGACGACGCCCGCATCCCCAACCTGATCATTCGCGGGGCGCGCGACTACCTGCCGCCCGCCCAACCCGGCGCGGACGTGTCGGCGCTCGTCCCCGCCCATAAACCTTAGAGAGCGAGCCAAGGTGCGCCGACAGCTCGGAGCGCTGTTTCTCTTCTGCATCATCGATACGCTCGGGTTCGGCATCCTGATTCCGCTGGTGCCGTACATGGCGGACCGCTTCGGCACGGCGCCCGCTTTCATCACGCCGATCCTCGGCAGCTACTCGCTGTGCCAGCTGCTGGCGGCGCCTTTCTGGGGCCGTCTGAGCGATCGCTACGGGCGGCGGCCGATCCTCATGAGCAGTCTCGGCGGTGCCTGCGTGTCGTACGTTTTGCTCGGCTGCGCGCGCAACATCTGGTGGCTGCTTGCTTCGCGCATGCTCGCCGGTTTCATGGCCGGCAATATCGCGGCGGCCTTCGCCTACGCCTCGGACGTGAGTACTCCGCAGAAGCGCGCGGCTACGCTCGGTATGATCGGCGCGGCCATCGGCATCGGCTTCGCGCTCGGCCCGCCATTGGGCGGTGTGCTGGCGGGCAAGGATCCCGCCCGCTTTGATTTCGTGGCACCGGCGGTGGTATCGACGTGCCTGAGCGTGTTCGCGATCCTGCTGGTGAGATGGGTGCTCCCGGAGAGTCGCACCGCCGCGCACCGCCGCCAGCACGCCGATGAGCCACGGCGCGGATCATGGCGCTTGTTGCGCGAGCGCCGGGCGCTCGCCTTGCTCGCCGCCGCGACGCTGGCGGTGACCTACTCGCAGTCGATCCTCGAATCGATCATTGCCATCTGGGCGCTGCACAAGTACGGCTTCGGACCGCGCACCGTCGGATTTCTGTTGTTCGGCGTCGCCCTGCCGGCGCTGCTGATGCAGGGCGGGGCGGTGCGCATCCTCGCCCCAAGGCTCGGAGAGGCGCGCCTGGCGATGTTCGGCGTACTCACGTACGTGACGGGACTCATTACCCTCGGCCAGGCGTCCGCGCTCGCCGTCACCGTTATCGGGCTCGTGTTGTGCGGCACCGGGCTCGGCGCCTACAACCCGAGCGCGTTCGCGCTCGCCTCCAAGCAGTCGCGCGGTCACGACCGCGGGGCGGTGCTGGGCGCGTACGTGGCGAGCGCGAGTCTGGCGCGCGTGATCGGACCTTTCACGTCCGGTCCGATCTATGCGCTGTTCGGAGCGGCGGCGCCTTTTCTGATCGGCGCGTGCGTCACGCTGCCGGCGGCGTGGCTGGTGCGCCGGGTGCCGGCCGCTGCCCCGGGACCGGACTGAGCGCCACTTCGATGGCGTCGCCGACGATGCGCACCCCGTGCGTGGGCAGCGGCAGTTCCGCGGGCGGCCCCAGCACCCGGCCGTCACGGATGTCGAACGAGGCGCCGTGCAACGGGCACACCAGCCGCGTGGCGCGCAGCCGTCCCTCGCACAGGCGCGCATGCGCGTGTGTGCAGATGTTGTCCAGTGCGAACACGCCTTCACGCGTGCGACAGATCAGGATCTCGCGCCCGCCGATGACACAGGCCCGCATACTTCCCGGCGGAACCTCGGCGAGCTTTAGCGCGGCTTCGAACTGTGACATGACGTTCCTAAAACGCGATCTCGGTCTCGAATATCGATACCGCCTGGCCGCTGATCCAGACGCCGGCCAGGGCTTCGCCGCTGAATTCAAGCTCGACCTCGACCCGCCCCGGCCGATGCAGCGAGTGCCCCTGAATGCCGGTAAAGTGCGCGCGCTCGCCGCTGCGCGTGATAAGGCGCAGCTGCGCCAGATAGGCCCCGAGCAGCCCGTGGGCGTTACCGCTGACCGGATCCTCGGCGATGCCGAGCGCCGGGCAGAACATGCGAGACTCGGTCAGATGGTCCGGGGCGCCCGGCGTGAGGGTGAAGACGAAGTAGCCGGCCGCGCCGATCTGCGCCGACAGCGTCGTGAGCCGTGCGAGGTCGGGTTTCAGATGCTTGAGCGGCTCGGGCCCGCGCACTCCGATCAGCAGCCGCGTGCCGCCCGCACCGACGATACGCAGCGGTATGCGGGAGTCGAGGCTCTCGGAGGCGAGCGCCAGCGCATCGAGCACCGCAAGTCGCTCGCGGTCGTTCAGCTCGCGGCCCACGGGCGGGGGGTTGCGGCGAATCGCGATGCGGCGATCCGCGTCGGTGCCCCGTACCTCGATGTCGACGATCCCGGCCTTGGACTTCTGCTGCTGCCGGCGCGGTGCGTCGTGCCGGCGCGATAACACGTACTGTGCGGCCACGGTGGCGTGGCCCACGAACCCGGCCTCGCTGCGCGGCGTGAAGAAGCGCGCCCGCACCGTGTGATCGGCGCCGTCCGGGGAGAGTATGAAGGCGGTCTCGGCGTTGTTGAGCTCGCGCGCGATGGCGAGCATCTGCGCCTCGGTGAGCGCATCGGCATTCAGCACCACGCCGGTCGGATTTCCGGTGAAGGGTTCGCGGGTGAACGCGTCAACCTGATGAACCTGGATCTTACGCGTCATCGTTCCTCACCCGCCGTTTCCGCCCTGGCAGGCAATTCTAGTCCCGGGCGCGATCATAGCCGCAGCCGCCTTGAGGCAGTGCGTGCAATACTGACCGCCAAAGTCCTCGGAGGCACACGCATGGACATCGGGGTCGAGATCAGCCTGTATCCGCTGCGCAGCGACTTCGTTCCGGCGATCCGCGCGTTCATCGCGCGCCTGAACGATGACCCGCGCCTGAAGGTGGTGACGAACAGCCTGAGCACGCAGGTGTTCGGAGCGTACGAGGAGGTCATGGAGGCACTGCGACGGGAGCTGCGCACCACGTTCCAGAGTCTGGAGAAAGGATCTGACAAGGCCGTGTTCGTGATGAAGGTGCTGGGGCCGCTGCCGCCGGCCTGACATGCATACGCCCGGCCCGGGCTGGCGGGCTGCATAGCGAACCGGCAAACTAGCAGATTCGGGGCACATCCGCCTCAAGCAAATCCCGAAGGCCTCGAGGTACCTGCATGGCACTGATGCGAGTCGTGGATCGCGACGGAGTCGAGCACGAAGTAGAGGGCAAGACCGGATTGAAGGTGATGGAGAACCTGCGCGAGCTCGACTACGGTGTTGCGGCCATCTGCGGCGGCATGTGCTCCTGCGCCACCTGTCACGTGTACGTGGATCCGGAGTGGCAGGCGAGGCTGCCGGCGATGATGTCGGATGAGCGCGAGCTGCTGTCGGAACTGTCGCATTACCAGGAGAATTCGCGCCTCTCCTGCCAGGTCGAATTCACCGCGGAGCTGGCCGGGCTGCGCGTGCGGATCGCGCCCGACGAGTAGCGGGCGATGGCTGCCGCGAGTATCGAGGTCGAGACCCGCGGTGCGGTGGCGCTCGTCACCCTGAACCGCCCCGAGAGCGCCAACACGCTCAATCTGCAGATGGCGATGGATCTGCTCGCCGCCGCCATGACCTGCGCGCGCAACGCCGCGGTGCGCGCGGTCGTTCTGACGGGCGCCGGCCGCCACTTCTGCTTCGGCGGCGACCTGCGCGGCATGGCCGCACGCGCTGGCGCCGGGAATGATTACGTGCGCGAGCTCACCACCTATCTGCACGCCGCGATTTCGCACTTTGTGCGCATGGACGCACCGGTCATCGCCGCGGTCAACGGGACCGCCGCGGGAGCGGGTGTCGGACTGGTTGCGATGGCGGATCTCGCGCTGTGCGGGAGCAGCTCGAAGTTCAACCTCGCTTACACCAACGTGGGCCTCACGCCCGATGCCGGCACCTCGTTCCTGCTGCCGCGGATCGTGGGCGTCAAGCGCGCCATGGAGTTGCTGCTGCTCAACCGCGCCTTGTCGGCCGCCGAGGCGCTCACCTGGGGCCTGGTGAACGAGGTCGTGAGCGACGAGCAGCTGCCGGCGCGCGCGCTGGAAATCGCCGAGCAGCTGGCGCGCGGCCCAAGCGGCGCGTTCGGGGCCACCAAGCGGCTGCTGGCGCACTCCCTCGGCGCCTTCGAGTCACAGATGGTTCTCGAGAGCGAGACCATTGCCGCCCACGCCGTGAGCGCGGAGGGCGCGGAAGGCATCGAGGCGTTTCTCGGCAAGCGTAAGCCGCGATTTCCCGAGGCGGGGTCACGCTAAGCCACAGGGGGTGAGTGCACCGTCATGACGTGGTTTTTCGTGGCGCTGGTCGCATCCCTGGGCCTCATCGTGGTGCGCCTCTACTTCAAGCTGCGTGCGGCGCGCAGCTCGCGCGCCGAAACCTGGGACGAGCAGGTCATCGGG
>JBGPKC010000063.1:0-16369 GCA_041485725.1 Steroidobacteraceae bacterium | reverse complement strand
CTCCACCGCATTCGCGCTGAAGATGATGGGCGACGTCCAGGAGTACTTCATCCAGAACGAGGTGCGGAACTACTACTCGGTCTCGGTGAGCGGCTATCACATCGCCGAGGCCGGCGCGAACCCGATCAGTCAGCTCGCGTTCACCCTGTCCAATGGCTTCACGTTCGTCGAGGCGTATCTCGCGCGCGGCATGCACATCGACGACTTCGCGCCCAACCTGTCGTTCTTCTTCTCCAACGGCATGGACCCGGAGTACGTGGTAATCGGGCGCGTCGCGCGCCGCATCTGGGCGCGTGCCATGCGCGAGCGCTACCAGGGGGATGCGCGCAGCCAGATGCTCAAGTACCACGTGCAGACCTCCGGACGCAGCCTGCACGCGCGCGAGATCTCCTTCAACGATATCCGCACGACGCTGCAGGCGCTGTATGCGCTGTTCGACAACTGCAACAGCCTGCACACCAACGCCTACGACGAGGCGCTGACCACGCCTACCGAGGAGAGCGTGCGCCGTGCGGTCGCGATTCAGCTGATCATCAATCGCGAACTCGGTCTCAACAAGATCCAGAACCCGTGGCAGGGCTCGTTCGCCATCGATTACCTGACGGACATGGTGGAGGAGGCGGTCTATAAGGAGTTCGAGGCCTTGTCGGAGCGTGGCGGCGTGCTCGGCGCGATGGAGACCATGTACCAGCGCGCCAAGATCCAGGAGGAGTCGCTCTACTACGAGACGAAGAAACACGACGGCTCGCTGCCGATCGTCGGCATCAATACCTTCCTGTCCCGGGCCGATGCGTCGGAGGAACACAAGGGGGCGGAGCTGATCCGCTCGACCGAGGAAGAGAAGCAGGATCAGGTCGCGGCGGTGCGCGCCTTCCAGGCACGCCATGCGCCGCGCGCCCCGGCGGCGCTCACCGCGCTGCAGCAGGCGGCAGCCGGGGGTGGCAATGTGTTCGCGCAGCTGATGGAGTGCGTCAAAGTCGGCTCGCTCGGGCAGATCTCGCGCGCGCTGTATCAGGTGGGCGGGCAGTATCGCCGCAACATGTGAGATCGGGCTCGCCGAGTGCGCTGAGGATCGCAGCGCGCGCCCGGTCGCGCAGTTCCGGCGCCGCCTTGTCGGGGGCGGTCGGGGCGGGCGCGAGGGGCGCCAGGATCTGCAGCTCGAGCGGCCCGGGGAGCGGCAGGGCGCCGCTCGGCGCCAGCGCCCGACGAGTGCCGCGCACGACTGCCGGCACCACCGGGCAGCCGGCGCGCGCCGCGGTGGCGAACGCGCCAGTGTGAAACTTCAGCAGCCCCGGGGTGCGCGTGAAGGTGCCTTCCGGGAAGAACACCAGCGAATGCCCGTTGCTGGCGTTGCGCAGCACGCGGCGCGCATCCGCGGCGCCGCGCTGGCGATTGAAACGCTCCACGAACTCCGAGCCCAGACGCCTGAGCACAGCCCCGGCGAGCGGCACGGCGGCCATCTCGCGCTTGATCACGAAGCCGAAGCGCGGCGGCAGCGCCGCCGTGAGTACGATGCCATCGAGGTAACTGGCGTGATTGCACACCACCACGCATTGGCCTGGCGGGATGTGCTCCGGGAACCTCACCGTGAGCGGCATGGCGACAAGGCGCAGGAAGGTGCGTGCCGCGGCGCGTGCCGCCGCACGGCGCCGTGCGACGTCCGGCAGCACCGCGAGCAGCAGCAGCGCGGTCAGGCCCACGCCCAGGAACACCAGCGCGGTCCACAGGGCGTACACGAGCCGCGCCGGCACCAGGGCCAGCGCCCGCAGGGTGGCGAGCGGATTCACGATGACTTTCCGGTCATGACAGGGCAGTTGTTGCCGCTACGGTATGTGAACTGGTTCTCTTTATGTTAATGCCGGATTGCAGATGTGAAGGTCATCACGTCGATAGCGGGGCCGCGCTCACCATACTGCGGTCACCACATTACCGGGAAGCCGGGGCTCGCACACCGCACCTCGGGCGCGGGTGCAGACCTTAAGCTTTCCAGCGAGACCCAGGCTTGCCCAATCCGTCTGCCGCGATCGCCACGACCTCCGGCGCCGACTCTGCCGACCCGGCGGTGTCCCGCTTTCTGGACGCGGTGTGGATGGAACGGGGCCTGTCGCCGAACACCCTCGCCGCCTACCGCGCCGACCTCACGGCTCTCGCCCGCTGGCTCACCGAGCGCAGCGTGCCGATCATGCGTACCTCGCGCGCTGACCTGCAGGATTTCATCGCCTGGCGCGTGCGCGCCGGCGCTCGGCCGCGCTCCACGGCGCGCCAGCTGTCCAGTTTCCGACGTTTCTTCCGTTACTTCATGCGCGAGGGCGCGATCAGCGAGGACCCCACCGCGCAGATAGCCATGCCGAAGATCGGCCGTTCGCTGCCCCGCTCGCTCACCGAGGAGGAGGTCGAATCGCTGCTGTCGGCGCCGCTGGTGAGCGATCCGCTCGGCAGCCGCGACCGCACCATGCTCGAGGTGCTGTACGCGACCGGCCTGCGCGTGTCGGAGCTCGTGAACCTGCGCCAGGGCCAGGTCAACCTGAACCAGGGCGTTATCCGCATTCTCGGCAAGGGCGATCGCGAGCGACTCATTCCGCTCGGCGAGGAGGCGATGCGCGCGATCAAGGAATTCGACCGGGGCGCGCGCGGTGAGATCCTGCTCGAACGCCAGACCGATTACCTGTTCCCCACGCGCCGCGGTGATCGCATGACGCGCCAGGCCTTCTGGCACATCATCAAGCGCTATGCGCGCAAGGCCGGCATCGCGAAGGAGCTGTCGCCGCACACCCTGCGCCATGCCTTTGCGACCCACCTGCTCAATCACGGCGCCGACCTGCGGGTGGTGCAGATGTTGCTCGGACACAGCGACCTGTCCACCACGCAGATCTACACGCACGTCGCGCGCGAGCGCCTGAAAGAGCTGCACTCGCAGCACCACCCGCGCGGCTGAGGCTGCGTGGGCGCAGGCCACGGACCTGCTAGACTTCCCTCGGTAGGGCCTGCGAGCGAACCTTCGCCGCCCGCGCAGGTCGAATTCCAAAACAGCAGCGAAGCGGCGGAAATTCCCCATGGTTGTCAAGAGGTCTGTGGTGTGGCTGGCGCTGTTTGGCGCGGCAGCCTGGAATTCGGCGCCCGCACAGCAGCCTGAATCCCAGCCCAAAGTCGATCCGCGCGCGGAGATCGCCAGCCGCATTCCCGGCACACGCCCGGAGCAACTGCGCGCGTCGCCTATCCAGGGCATCTACGAGCTCACCCGCGGTGCGGAGATTGCCTACGTGACCTCGGACGGCAAGTACGCCATTACGGGCGATCTGTACGATCTCAGCGCCAACGACGATCTCACCGAGGCGCGGCGGCGCGAAGCGCGCGTGCACCTGATGGCGGCCGTTCCCGAGAGTGACATGGTGATTTTCGGTCCGCGGGACCCGAAGTACACGGTTACGGTATTCACTGACGTGGACTGCGCCTACTGCCGCAAGCTCCACAGTGAGATGGCCGAGTACAACCGCCTCGGGGTGCGGGTGCGCTATCTGCTCTACCCGCGCACCGGACCCAACAGCTCGTCCTGGACCAAGGCCGAGCAGGTGTGGTGCTCGGCGAACCGCAACGAGGCGCTGACCCGCGCGAAGCTCGGGCAGGAACTGCCCGCCAAGCCCTGCGCCAACAACCCGGTGGCGCGCTCCTACGCGCTGGGGCGGGATTTTGCGCTGGACGGAACCCCCGCCATTGTCATGGCGGACGGCGAATTGCTGCCGGGTTATGTCCCGCCGGACGTGCTCGCGAAGCACCTGAAAGACGGACCCGGCAGGTAGGCGGGTCGGCTAGCGCTCCAGTAAGCTGAGCTTGTCGGGCTTGCCTTCCCATTCCTTGGCGTCGGCAGGCGCTTCTTTCTTCTCCGTAATCACCGGCCACTGCTTGGCGAGCTCGGCATTCAGCTGCTTGAAATGCTCCTGTCCCGCGGGCAGCTCCTCCTCGGAGAAGATCGCCTCGACCGGGCATTCCGGCTCGCACAGGGTGCAGTCGATGCACTCCTCGGGATCGATGGTGAGGAAGTTCGGCCCCTCGTGGAAGCAGTCGACCGGGCAAACCTCGACGCAATCCATGTACTTGCACTTGATGCAGCTTTCGGTGACGACAAAAGTCATTCGGTTTCCTCAAGGGGAGCGGTGCGCGCGCACGGCTTAAGGCGCGGGTGCGCGGCCAGGGCATTGTGCCACGCCCGCGCGCCACGGGTGAATCAGCCCTCGGGAGCCCGCCGCAGGCGCCGGTCGATGGTCGTGAAGTGGTGCTGCTCGCGGCCGGCCGCCTTGTCCTCGAGGTAGCGCCGCAGCGTGAAGTCAGTGCTCGGGAAGGCAATGTCGGCCCAGGGAATCTGGGCCGGCTCCACGAGCACGACCTCGAGGCTTTCCGCCCCGGCTGCGTAGCGCGCTGCCGGCAGGCTGGCGCGGAAGAACACGTGCACCTGCTCCGCGTGCAGCACGTGCACCACTGAAAGCAGCGATCCGACGGCGACTTCCGCGAGCGCTTCTTCGAGCGATTCACGCGCCGCGGCCTGCTGCAGCGTCTCGCCGTTCTCCAGGAAGCCGGCGGGAACCGTCCAGTAGCCGCGGCGCGGCTCGATCGCGCGGCGGCACAGCAGGATGCGGCCCTCATGCTCGGGGACGCACCCGACCACGAGCCGTGGATTCTGATAGTGGATGGTGCCGCACGCGTCGCACACGTAACGCGGCAGATTATCGCCCGCGGGGACGCGCAGCCGGACCGGAGCGCCGCACTGGTTGCAGAACTTCATGATGCGCGGGCGAGGATACGGGCGACACCCGGGCTTGTCGACGGTGAGCACCGGTGAGCAGGGCGCCGCGCTCTGGCGGCCGGCGCGGGCGCCGGCGGCACACTCAGCTTGCGTCTCAGGGCAGCAAGCCGAATACCGCCACGCCGGCCTGCGTTCCCACGAACACCTTGCCGTCGGCGATCATCGGG
Organism: Steroidobacteraceae bacterium; assembly: GCA_041485725.1. Lineage (GTDB taxonomy): Bacteria > Pseudomonadota > Gammaproteobacteria > Steroidobacterales > Steroidobacteraceae > 13-2-20CM-66-19. The sequence goes on along the minus strand of JBGPKC010000063.1, from coordinate 11,404 downwards.
GTGATGAACTTGTTGCCGGCGCCGAATTGATCGCGGCCAGCGGCGGCCTGGGAGCTGTTGTACAACTCGTGTGCCAGGTTGCTCGCGTCGTACGCATGCAGCACCGCCGGGCTGGTGTTCTGGTGCGCCCAGACGATCCCGTTGCCTGTGCCGTTCGCCGAAACCGCGGGAGCAGTGCCGGGATAGCCAAACGTCCCGGAGGTTTGCGACACCGGCGAGCTCGAGAGTCTCGCGTTCACGACCGTAAAGGCCTTCAGCGCCGCGCCCGCCGGGCCGTAATACACAGCGCCGTTGAAGTACGCGGGTGTGGACCAAATGCCACCGACGTTCCCGTCCCCCAGAACATGGGTCAACAGCTGCCAGATCTGGCTGTTGTCGCTCAGCGGGCTGAATTTGCCCATCGCGTCTCGATTGACGAGGTAGATATTGCCGTCCTTGCCGGCACCGACCACAAGATGTCGGACCGTGTTGGTGGAGTCGGTCAGATCCGGAAGCAGCATCTCGCCGCCGGAGCCCAGGTCGAGATCGGCTTGCGATTCGACGACTTCGTTCGACATGGTGAAATAGTCGGCCACGCTTAGTCCGCCGCCCGCCGTCGACAGCTTCAGGAAGGAATTGCCGTAGTCTCCCTGGTTCGGAAATCCATTTGCATCGAGAGTCGTCTCAAAGGCCCCGTTTCCGGTCAGCAGGTAGATGTTCCCGGCGGCGTCCGCGGCGGGGCCGCCGCCACTCATCCAGATCGCAGGTCCTGCCGTGGCGGCTCCGGTGCCGGTGCCGTTGGGAGCCACATTGAGTACCGCCGTTTGCGCGAGGTTGGACTGAGCGTATCCGATGACCCAGCCGGTGTACGGCCAGATGTCGCAATGCGAAGTCCAGCTCGTGTAGATCACGCCCCGCGACAGCAATAGTGCCGCTCTTTCTGCATACTGCCCCGCGTCGAAAGTCCGCGTGCCGCCGCCCGGTGCGCGATAGGTGGCCGTAATGTCCCTGGGTCCTCCGAGCAGCTCCGCACCGGTCGTGAGGTCGAGGGCGTGCAGACGCTGGTGGTCGGCGCCGCTGTTTGACATGGCGACGACATAGATGGTGCCGTGGGAACCGGCGGCGCGATCAATGACCGGCGTCGAAGTGATGCCGATGACCGGCACTACCTGATCGCAGCCATGCGGGCCACTGGACGTTTCCCCGATGCCGAGCAGCGACACGTGCCACAGCACCGCGCCGCTGTCCGCGTCGAACGCATACACCGAGTCGTTCTCGGTGGCCACGAACACGACGTTGTGAGTCGCGCCCTGCACAGTGAGCGCCGACAGGTACAGCGGCTGGGCGTCCACCTTGCCGTCGGTCGACAGGAAGCGCAGCTTCCCGAAGCTCGTCGCGTTCACGTTCGAGAGCGTCAGCAGCGTTTCCTTGAGGTTCTGGCCAGTTCGGGCGAGGTCGTTCTTGTACGTCACCACGTCCGTGCCCTGGGTGAGGGCCGGGCCGACCGTGAGGCGGGCGCTGCGACTGGTGACACTGCCGGCAGAGTTCGTGACCACCACGGCAAAGGTCGCGCCGTTGTCGGTGGTGGTCTCGGCGGGGGTGGTGTAACTGGCGGAAGTGGCGCCCGCGATCGCCGCGCCGTTCTTGCGCCACTGGTAGGAGAGTGGCGCGGTGCCGGAGGCCACGACGCTGAACGTGGCCGTCTGTCCCGCACGGATACTCTGATCCGCCGGCTGGGCGGTGATCGTGGGGGCCACCGCGGTGACGGTGAGGCGGGCCGCACGGCTGATGACGCTGCCGGCGGAGTTACTGACCACGGCTGCGAAAGTGGCCCCGCTGTCGGCGGTGGTCTGCGCGGGCGTGGTGTAACTGGCGGAAGTGGCGCCGGCAATGGCCGTGCCGTTCTTGCGCCACTGGTAGGAGAGCGGTGCGGTGCCGGTGGCGGTCACGGAGTAGGTCGCCGTCTGTCCTGCCTGGATGCTCTGGTCGGCGGGCTGCACCGTGATCGAGGGTGCGACGGGGCCGCCGGGCGCGGCCACATTGAGCTTCGCGCTGCCGCTGGTGGCGCTGCCGGCGGAGTTACTGACCACCACCGCGAAAGTCGCCCCGTTGTCCGCGGTCGTCTCGGCGGGCGTGGTGTAGCTGGCGGAAGCGGCGCCGGTGATGGCCGTGCCGTTCTTCTGCCACTGGTAGGACAGGGGCGCGGTGCCGCCGGCCACGACGCTGAAGGTGGCGGTCTGGCCGGTCGTGATGCTCTGATCGGTGGGCTGCGTCGTGATCGAGGGCGCGATGGCCGCAGTTACCGAGAGCTTGGCGCTCGAGCTGGCCACACTGCCGGCAGAATTGCTGATGATGACCGCGAACATGTCGCCGTCGTTGTCAGGGATCGCGGCGGGTGTCGTGTAGTTTGCGGCCGTCGCGCCTGCGATGCCGGCGCCGTTTTGCTGCCACTGGTAGGACAGGGGCGCGGAGCCCGTCGCGGCGACCGCGAAGGTCGCCCGGTCGCCGACCTTGATGATCTGGTCGGTGGGCTGCGCCGCGATCGACGGGGCGAGTGCAGAGGGCGTGTCGGGCTGCGACAGCACGTGCGTGCCCACCTGACCGCACGCGGTAAGGCCTGCGAGGAGCAAAGACCAGAGAACGCAGGCGCAACCCGCACGCGCACGCATCGAAATCCTCCCGGTCGAGACCGTTGTTTCACTAACAATGACATGGCTCCAGTCGCGTGCCAAACGTCGGCACAAAGCGACAGGCGGTAAACCCGTACGTGCTTACCTGGAGCGCGCCTCGTTCTGCGCCGAGCCGCCTGCCGGTGCTGCGGCTGTGGTCTCCAGCGCGCGACAACTTACGTGTAAGTCCTGACTCTCGCAGACGCCTCAGTGTCGGCTGCTGCGCAGAATCAGCTTGCCGAGTGAGAGCATCCTGCCGCGTCTGCTCACACGCAGCGTCTCGAGGATTTGCGCATGAACATCGTAGCCCTGGTGATTGTCATTTTAAGCGCGTACTGGCTGTCGAGCCTGATCATGGACTGAGATCGACCAGGTCTCGCCCCCCGTCGATGGTGCCCGAGGTCGGAGTCGAACCGACACGCTTTTAAGGGCGGCGGATTTTCCTGCCACTTCGGCTTTCGCCGCCCCGAGCGGAACACCGACTCGGGTTCGTGGTCTGGAGCACGCCTTCACCGTAGCCTTGTAGGCCGTAGGTGCCCGCCGTCTGCTCTCTACACCTTCCCTCGCACTTGCGAGGGCTTGGCTCGGCATCAGCTCGAGCTTAGAACCGCTAAGGGCCTTCACCGAGTTTGACGGGCTTCACCTCGGGGATTTCTCCGCGAGGGCTCAAGTCGTTGGTCTGAGTCCGCTGCGTCTACCAATTCCGCCACTCGGGCGTCGAGTGTTTATTCCAGAACGGGTGCGCGGAGCAGTATAGGGCCCCGCGATCGGGAACGGTATGTCACCCGCACCCACCGGATGACTTGTGTTCGAAAGTGGCGGAGGTCTGCGACCTTTTGCCGCGCTCGAGCATCTAAACAACCCGTGACCCGACTGGTGGAAATCACCGTTCCCGATGCGGTGCTGGCGCGCGCGTGCGCAGGGGATGAGGAGGCGCGGGGGGCGATTTATGCCGCCGTGGCGGCCGCGACCCTCACCCTGATCCGCCGCATCGTTGGGCAGCGTGTGGTGTCAGAGGACCTGTTCCAGGACACGATGATGATCTTCTACGAGCGCTTGCCGCAGTTTCGCCGCGAGGCCCCACTCGGGGCCTGGCTGCGGCAGATCGCGATTTCCCGTTGCCTGATGTACCTGCGTTCGCCGTGGAAGCGTTTGTGCCTGTCCCTGGACCCGGCTGACTTCGGGGTGGGCGCGGCCGGGGCTGCCCTGGTGACGCCGGGCTACCGGGGCGAATCCATCGACCTCGAGCGTGCCCTGGCGGCTCTCGCACCCACGGCGCGTGCGGTCGTGTGGATGTACGAAGTGGAGGGCTACTCCCACCAGGAGATAGCCTGCGCCTTCGGGCGCAGCGTGAGTTTTTCCAAGTCGCAGCTGGCGCGCGCGCATGTGCGGCTGCGTGCCTGGTTCGAGCCGCAGGAAAACCGCCCGTCATGCACCCTGATCTAGATCAACAGCGCTCGCTCGCCCGCCGCCTGCGTGAGATGCCGGACGAGGCGGCGCAGCCGTACGACTGGAGCGAATTTCAACGCCGTTCAGGCGCGCGTACGCGGCCCGGACAGAGGCTGGCCGGCGGCCGGGCGCTCGCGGCGGCTAGCGTGCTCGCGCTGGGCGTCGTCGCGGTGTGGACGCGCCTGGGCGGTTGGTCCCCGGCGCCCCCGCGCCCGGCGAGCGTGGCAGCCGCGCGCCTTGCCCCGGAAGCAACGCAGTCCCTGGCCGCGCACACCGCCGCCATGGAGCACTGGTTGGCGAGCCTGCCGAGCGAGCCGGCGGTCGTACATGTGGGTACGCGTGCGGCGGTGACCGGGCTCGAGGATCGCATCGCGCAGGTCGATGACCTGCTGAGCGCCGAGCGCCTGGATCAGGCGCAGCCTGCGCGGCTGCTGGCCCTGCAGCAGGCGCGCACGCGCCTGGTCGGAGCGCTGGTGCAGGTGCGTTACGCGGAAACCCTGGCCGATGAGTCGCGCTGAAAACGAGGAGCGAACGTGAAAAAGTTCTATCTGAACCCGTCCTGGCTCATCGTGGCGATTGCCGCTGGCGCAACGGCCGCCGCGGCCTGCGTCGCAGCGGCGGCGCCCGGGCGGCCGCCGGTGCCGCCGGCTACCGTCCGGCCCGACAGCGACGCCGATCTCGACGCGCAGCTCGAGGCGGCCCGCAAGAGACTCGAGCGGGCGGCGCACGACGTGGCGCGGCTGTCTTCGCAGCTGAGCGGGACGGTGATCGATCGTGTCATGCCCTTCGTTGAAGCCGGTCACGCCATCATCGGGGTGCAGCTGGAACCGGCCGCGGGTGCTGCGGGCGCGCGCGTGCGCGAGGTGAGTCCGGGGGGACCTGCCGCGGAAGCCGGCATTCACGTCGGCGACGTGATCGTGGCGGTGAACGGGACCGAGCTGAAGGACGAGGAGCCGGCGCGCCAGGTAGTCCGCATCATGCGCGACGTCAAACCGGACGCCAAGGTGAGCGTGCGCGTGTCGCGCGACGGCAAGACGCGCGACTTCACGCTCACGGCGCGGCCCGGACCGAGTGTGCTGGCGAGCGTTCGCGACCTGCCCGATCTGGGCTTCGGATCGTTTCCCGAGTTTCAGGGTGACTTCCTGTTCCATGGGCCGCTCATGGACATGGAGCTGGCGACACTCACGCCGCGTCTCGGCAGTTACTTTGGCAGCGAGCAGGGGGTGCTGGTCGTGCGCGCACCCCCTGACGGGGCCGTGAAGCTCGAGGACGGGGACGTGATCCTTGCCATCGACGGGCGTCAGCCGACGAGCGGCTCCCATGCCACCCGCATCCTGAGCTCCTATCAGCCCGGGGAGAAATTCACGCTGCGTATTATCCGTCAGCACAAGACGCTGGAGGTTGACGCGACGCTTCCCGAGAACATGGGACCGATCCACAAGGACACGATGTGGCGCGAGGGATCGCCGCACGAGCGCTCCGAACCGACACGCAGGGTGTTGATCCTCTGAAGCACGGGGTGCGCTCAGGCGCTGCGTGTAACATGCGCGCGTGCGCCGCCAGGATTTTTCCTACGATCTGCCCGAGGAGTTGATTGCCCAGGCGCCGCTCGCCGAGCGCTCGGCGAGCCGCATGCTGGTGCTCGACGGGCCGAGCGGAGCGCTCTCGGACCGTGCGGTGCGGGAGCTGCCCGGACTTCTGCAGCGCGGTGACCTGCTGGTGCTCAATGACACGCGCGTGGTCGCCGCGCGCCTCGTGGGCGTGAAACCCTCCGGTGGACGCGTGGAGATTCTTCTCGAGCGCGACCTCGCGGGGTACGAGGCGCTGGCACAGCTCGCCGCCAGCAAGCCCATTCGGGAGGGGCTCGAGGTTGAGACCGCGGGCGGGACGGTGCGGGTGCTCAGGCGCGAGGATGAGCTGTGGCGCATCGCGCTGCCGGCTCCGGCGCTGGAATTCTTCGAACGCTGGGGCGAGGTGCCGCTGCCGCCGTACATCCGCCGGCGCGCCGATCGCACTGACCGCGAGCGTTACCAGAGCATCTTTGCGCGCGAGCCCGGCGCGGTCGCAGCGCCCACCGCCAGCCTGCACTTCGACGAGCGGCTGCTCGCGGCGCTGGCAGAGCGCGGCGTGAGCCGTGCGCAGGTCACCCTGCACGTCGGCGCGGGAACCTTTCAGCCGCTGCGCACCGAGAGCATCGCGGCGCATGCCCTGCATGCCGAGCGGGCCTGGGTGAGCGCGGCGACCTGCGAGGCGATCGCGCGCACGCGCGCGCGCGGCGGCCGGGTGGTGGCCGTGGGCACCACGGTGATGCGCGCGCTCGAGTCCGCGGCCCTGGCCGCCATCGCCGGCGCGGCGCCCGCGCACGCCCTGGCTCCCTGGTCAGGGGACACGCGACTGTTCATCACGCCGGGCTTTCAGTTTCAGGTGAGCGATGTGCTGCTCACCAACTTCCATCTGCCCGAGTCGACCCTGCTCATGCTGGTGTGCGCCTTCGCCGGCCGCCGCCAGGTGCTCGCCGCCTACGCGCACGCGGTGCGGGCGCGTTATCGCTTCTTCAGTTACGGGGACGCCATGTTGGTCACACCGGAGCGCGCTTGAGGCCGACCTTCACCGTGCAGGCGAGCGACGGTGCCGCGCGCGCCGGCAGGCTCGTGACCGCTCACGGCGTGGTCGAGACCCCGGCATTCATGCCGGTAGGCACCTATGGCACGGTCAAGGCAATGACGCCCGAGGAGCTCGAAGGACTGGGCGCCCAGATCATTCTGGGCAACACCTTCCACCTCATGCTGCGTCCCGGCCCCGCCATCGTCGCCGCGCATGGCGGGCTGCACCGTTTCATGCATTGGCAACACCCGATCCTCACCGATTCCGGCGGCTTCCAGGTGTTCAGCCTGAAGAGCCTGCGCCGCATCACCGAGGAGGGGGTACGCTTTCGTTCGCCGCTCGACGGCCGCGAAGTGCGGCTCACCCCGGAAGACTCCATGGACGTGCAGCTGGCGCTGCGCTCGGACATCGCCATGGCGCTGGATGATTGCACCGAGCATCCGGCCACCGAGGGCGAGGCGCGCGAGTCCATGGAACGCTCCATGCGCTGGGCAGCGCGCAGCCACGCTCACTACTACCGCGCCGACGCGCCTGATGCGCCCGGGGGACTGTTCGGGATCGTGCAGGGCGGCATGCACGCAGCGCTGCGGCTCGCCTCGCTCGAGGCGCTGCTGCGCCTCGACTGGCCGGGCCTGGCGGTCGGCGGGCTCGCGGTCGGGGAGCCCGAGGAGGAGCGCTTAGCTGTCCTCGAGTCGCTGCTGCCGCACATGCCGGCCGGACTGCCGCGTTATCTCATGGGCGTCGGCCGGCCCCAGGACATCGTGGCGGCCGTGATGCGCGGCATCGACCTGTTCGACTGTGTCATGCCGACGCGTCACGCCCGCAACGGGCACCTGTTCACCTCGACCGGGGTCATGAACGTCCGCAACAGCGTCTACCAGGACGATCTCTCGCCGGTCGACGCCGCCTGCGACTGTTACACCTGCCGCAACTACAGTCGTGCCTACCTGCGCCATCTCGACCGCTGCAACGAGATCCTGGGCTCACGGCTCAACACCATCCACAACCTGCACTTCTACATGGGGCTCATGCGCTCGCTGCGCGCCGCCATCGCCGCGGGCGATCTGGCGGCCTGGGCCCGGGGATTCCTCACAGGCCGGCGCGCCGCCGGTGCTGTGGCATAATGCCGCCCTTTTCGCTTCCCGGACCGCGTACATGAATGCCTTGATCCCCGACGCCTGGGCACAGGCGACACCCGGCGCCCCCGGCGGCCAGTTCCAGTTCGCGCTGCTCATGGCGGCGTTCATCGCCCTGTTTTATTTCATGCTGATCCGTCCGCAGCAGAAGCGCGCCAAGGAGCACCAGGCGCTGGTGTCGAAGCTCGCCGCCGGGGATGAGGTGGTGACCACCGGAGGCCTGCTCGGCCGGGTCACCGATGTTGGCGACACCTTCATTACCCTCGAGATCGCCGACGGCGTGCGCGTCAAGGTGCAGAAGGTCCAGATCGCCCAGCTGATGCCCAAGGGCACCCTGAAAAGCGCCTGAAGATGCTCGAATACGCCCGCTGGAAATACATCCTGGTGGCGGCCGTGCTGCTGCTGGCCACGCTGTTCGCGCTGCCGAATGTGTTTGGCGAGGACCCCGCGCTGCAGGTGGCGCGCAAGGACCACAACCCGGTGACCACCGAGGCCTCGCAGGCGGTGGAGACGTTCCTGCGGCAGCGCGGCATTCATTTCGACCGGAGCTACATCGACGGCGGGCGCCTCATGGTGCGCTTCGCTAACGTGGCCGATCAGCTGGCGGCGCGCGACGCCGTCAACGACCAGCTCAAGGACACCTACATCACCGCGCTGTCGTTTGCGCCGCGCACGCCGGCAGCGCTGCGCGCGCTCGGCCTGCGCCCAATGCCCCTGGGGCTCGATCTGCGCGGCGGCCTGTATCTGCTCTATCAGGTCGACGTGAATGCCGCGGTCAGCCAGGCGCTCGAAGGCTACGCGCAGGACGCGCGGCGCGCGCTCGCCGCCGCCAACATCCCGGTGAAGGACGTGATCACCGTCGCGTTGGGGAGCGACCGAGCCAATGCCGTGCGCGTGTTGTTGCCTCCCGAAGCCGACGTCAATGCCGCGCGCAATGCCCTCAATCAGCCGCTGGCGGGGTTGTCCGTCAGCACCGAGAGTCTTGCCAGCGGCTCGGCCATTACCGGCGTCATGACCCCCGCGCAGATCCGTGAGCGCCAGGACTATGCGATCCAGCAGAACATCACCACACTGCGCAACCGCGTGAACGAGCTCGGCGTGTCCGAGCCGATCGTGCAGCGCCAGGGGATCGACCGCATCAACGTGCAGCTGCCGGGCGTGCAGAACTCGGCCGAAGTGAAGGACATTCTCGGCCGGGTGGCGACCCTCGAGTTCCGCCTCGAGGACATGCAGAACAACGCCTTCGAGGCGATGCAGCTGGGACGGGCGCCGCTCGGCTCCAAGCTCTACAGCCACACGCGCTTCGGTCGCCCGGTGCTGCTGAAGCGCGAGGTGATTGCCACCGGTGACCAGCTCACCAACGCCACCACCGGCCAGTCGCAGGAGGGTCCGGCGGTGAACATTAAACTCGATGCGCGCGCCGGCGAGAACATGCTGAAGACCACGCGCCAGAACCTCAACAAACGCATGGCGGTGGTGCTGATCGAAAAGCGTCGCGAGACCAGCGAGGTCAACGGCAGGAAGGTAACCCGCGACGTGACCGACGAGGAGGTCATCAACGACGCCACCATCCGCGGGGTGTTCAGCAACAACTTCCAGATCACCGGGCTTGCCGCCGGCGAGGCGCGCGAGCTGGCGCTGCTGCTGCGCTCGGGCTCGCTGGCGACGGTGATCTATCCGATCGAGGAGCGCGCCGTGGGCCCGAGTCTCGGGCGCGACAACATCGACAAGGGCGTTACGGCGCTGATCGTCGGCATGGCGGGCGTGTTCCTGTTCATGGCGATCTACTACCGTACCTTCGGCCTGGTGGCCGATCTGGTGCTGCTCGCCAATGTCGTGCTGCTGACGGCGCTGTTGTCGATGATGCGCGCCTCGCTGTCGCTGCCCGGTATCGCCGGCATCATCCTCACCGTCGGCATGGCGGTGGACGCCAACGTGCTGATCTACGAGCGCATCCGCGAGGAGATCCGCAAGGGCGTGTCGCCGCAGGCGGCGATCCGTGCCGGCTTCGAGAAGGCCTTTTCGGCGATTGCGGATTCCAACATCACCACGCTGATCGCAGGCGTGGTGCTGTGGGTGTTCGGCACCGGGCCGATCCGCGGCTTCGCCATCGTGCTGACGCTCGGCATCGCGACCTCGATGTTCACCTCGCTGATGGGCAGCCGTGCGCTGCTCACCCTCATGTACGGCGGGCGGCGCAAGATCGCGCGTCTGTCAATCTGACCGGCGCGAACCGCAAGGACCACCAGTGGAATTTTTCAGCCATCAGACCAGCTATCCGTTCATGGCCACGCGCAAGGTGTGGTACACGCTGTCGGCCGTGCTCATGATCGTGTCGCTGGCGTCGTTCTTCACGCGCGGCGTGAATCTTACTATCGACTTCACCGGCGGCGTCAGCGCCGAGGTCAGATTCCCGCGCGCCGTCAACGTCGATGAGGTGCGCACCCGCCTCAGCGCCGCGGGCTTCCGCGAGCCGCAGGTACAGAACTTCGGCTCCTCGCGCGACATCGCCATCCGCCTGCCACCGGACCCCAAGCAGACGGCGACCGAGATTCGCGCACGCCTGGAGGCGGCGCTCACCAGCATCGACCCGGCCGCCCAGGTGGCGCAGCTGGATGTCGTCGGTCCGCAGGTGGGGGGCGAGCTGCGGGTGAGCGCCATGTGGGCGCTGTTCTTCACGCTGGTGCTGATTTTCCTGTATATCGCGTTCCGCTTTCACACCTGGCGGCTGTCGCTCGGCGCGATCCTCGCAGTCATCCACGACCCGATCCTGGTGCTGGGCTTCTTTTCGATCACCCAGATGCCGTTCGACCTGGCGGTGGTGGCGGCGATTCTCGCCGTCGTCGGCTACTCGCTGAACGACACGGTGGTGGTGTTTGACCGGATCCGCGAGCGCTTCGAGACCAACCGCCGCTCGCCGCCCGACGTGGTGCTCGACCAGTCGATCAATCAGACGCTGTCGCGCACCATCATGACCAAGGTGGTCACCTCCATCGTGGTGGTGGCGCTGCTGTTCCTGGGCGGTCCGGTGCTCAAGGGCTTCTCCGCGGCGCTGTTGATCGGCATCATCGCCGGCACCTACTCTTCAATCTACATCTCCAGCGCCATCGCGCTCGACTTCGGGCTGACCGCCGAACACGTGTTCCCGACCGTGAAGAAGGCGGCATTTGATCACCTGCCGTAGCGGAGTGCTGCTACGCTGATCGCCGATCCGCACGTCTGGCTGGCGTTCATCACGCTGGCGCTGCTCGAGATCGTTCTCGGCATCGACAACATCATCTTCCTCTCCATCCTGGTGCAGCGGCTGCCGGCGCGGCTGCAGCACCGGGCGCGCCTTGGCGGGCTCGCGCTGGCGATGGTGACGCGCATCGCCCTGTTGTTCTCGATCGTGTGGCTCACGCGTCTGGTGCAACCGTGGCTGCACTTCGCGGGCCGGAGCTTCTCGGGGCGGGATGTGGTGTTGCTGCTCGGCGGGCTGTTCCTGCTTGCCAAGAGCGTGCTCGAGATCCACCAGACGCTCGAGGGGCCGCCCCCGGATGCGGGCCGGGCGCGGCTGCGCGGCCAGCT
>JBGPKC010000062.1:0-16716 GCA_041485725.1 Steroidobacteraceae bacterium | reverse complement strand
CGCTGCACTCCGAGTGCGCGCTTGCCTCAGGGGCGCCAGGGGAACAAGCCCTTCGGGACAGTGCAGCGCGCTATGCTTGCAACCCATGGGCAAGCTAATCGTCGCTCTCGTTGTCCTGATCATCCTCGGGCTCGCGGGGTTTACCTGGGTGACGCTGCACTGGTCGTATTCGGAGGGCGAGCGCGCAGGTTATGTGCAGAAGCTGTCACGCAAGGGATGGCTATGCAAGACCTGGGAGGGAGAGATGGCGATGGTGACCATGCCGGGCACCGTCGCCGAGAAGTTCGCCTTCACGGTGCGCGAGCCGGCGATCGCCGCCAAGCTCAACGCCAGCGTCGGCAAGCGCATGGCGCTGCACTACGAGCAGCACAAGTGGATTCCAAGCTCCTGCTTCGGCGACACCGAATACTTCGTGACCGAGGTGCGGGTGACGGAGTAAGGGAGTCCTACCACCCGCACTGCCGTCCCCGGTTCTGCTCGCTCAGCCACTGCATCAGCGGCTGGAAATACTCGGTGATCGCGGCCGCGTCGATCCGGCGGGTGCCGGTGAGCTTCTCGAGGGCGTCCGGCCAGGGTTGCGATGCACCCAGACTCAACATGTCGGCGAAGCGCCGGCCCGCTTCGCGACTGTCGTAGTTCGAGCACTCGTACAGCGGCCCGTGGTTGCCGGCGGCCGCGCACAGCGCCTTGTGGAACTGGAACTGCAGGATGAACGACAGCAGGTAGCGCGTGTAGGGGGTGTTGTCCGGTATGTGGTACTTCGCGCCCGGATCGAAGTCGGCCTCGGAGCGCGGCACCGGAGGGGCGATGCCCTGGTAGCGCCGGCGCAGCTCCCACCAGCTGCCGTTGTAGTTCTCGGGCGTGATCTCGCCCGAGAACACCCTCCAGCGCCACTGGTCGATCAGGCGTCCGAAGGGCAGGAAGGCGATCTTCTCCGACGCCATTTTCATCTGCTGGTTGATGAGTGCCTCGTGGCTCGGGGCGACCGCGCGGACGAGTCCGATCTTCGCCAGGTACGCGGGCGTCACCGAGAGATTGACCGTGTCGCCGATGGCCTCGTGGAAGCCGTCGTTGGCACCATCGCGAAACAGGAAGGGCTGGTTCGCGTAGCTGAGGAAGTAATAGACGTGCCCGAGCTCGTGGTAGATGGTGAACAGGTCCTGCTCCGAGGGCTCGAGGCACGCCTTGATGCGCACATCGCCCGTGGTCGCCAGGTCCCAGGCACTGGCGTGACACACGACCTCGCGGTCGCGCGGGCGCGTGAGCATCGAGCGCTCCCAGAAGGTCCTGGGCAGCTGCGGAAATCCCAGCGACGTATAGAAGCTCTCGGCCGAGCGCGCCATGCGCCCCGCATCCCACTTCTGCGCCTTCAGTCGCGCGTCGGCGGTTTCAATGCTGGCTCGCGGGAAGGGCTTGAGGATATCCGGGTAGATCTTGTTCCATTGCTGCGCCCACATGTTGCCGAGCAGCTGCGCCGGGATCGGCTTGCCGGGGGGCACCTTGTCCTCGCCATAGCGCTTGGCGAGCCGGGCGCGCGCATAGCAGTGCAGCCCGTCGTACAGCGGCTTCACCTGCTGCCACAGCCGCTCGGACTCGGCATCGAACTCTTCGGGCGACATGTCATAGCCCGCGCGCCACATGACGCCCAGGTCCTTGAACCCCAGCTCGCGCGCCCCCTCGTTCGCGAGGGCCACGAACTGGGTGTAGTCCTCGCGCATGCCGGCACCGACGGCGTGCCAGCCCTTCCAGGCGTCCGTGAGCTCGTCGTAATTGCGGCTGCTGGCGAGAATTTCCGACAGCTGGTCGAAGTTCATGCATGAGGAGGGTCCGGTCGGACAGTACTTGCCCTCGCCGTATTTGGCTTCGAGCTGCGCCGCGAGCTGCGTGAGGCGCGCGCGCTTCTGCGCATCGTCCGGCGCGGGCGCGGCGACGTTCAGGCGCAGCTTCATGAGCGCGCGCGCAGTCGCCGGCGAGAGTTTCTGCGTGTCGTAGCGCTTGGCCTCGGCCACCGCCTTGCTGAGGTAAGCGAGGTAGCGATCGTTGGCCCTGGCATTGAGCAGCTGCGTGTCGGGAGTGATGAACACGTCGAGCGTAAACCCGGCGGCCTGCGCCTCCTGGGCGCGAGCGGTGAGCTCGCCGTTCACGCGCGTGACGAACTCATCCGCGCTTTCGTTCGCGGCGGCGGCTTGCCCGGAAGCCGCGCCCGCTGGTGTGCCCGATCCGCGCGGCGCGCAGCCGCTCAACAGCACCAGGCACAGTGCGCCGCTCGCGGCGCAGGCAACGAGCTTGGATAAAGGCACTTGCATTACCTCACACCCGCCATCATTCGTTTCACGACCGGCGTCAACAGCAGCATGACGCCGCCGGCGATCACGCCGTACCAGAAGATCTTCAGAAACAGGGCCGGGAGCGACTCGAGGTGACTCGCGTCGTACTGGCCGGAGAGCTGGCCGGCGAGATTGCTGCCGAGCGCCATGGACAGGAACCACATGCCCATGACCTGCCCCACGAAGCGCGGCGGCGCGAGCTTGCTGAAGTACGACAGTCCCACCGGCGACAGGCACAGCTCCGCGAAGCAGTGCAGCAGGTAGGTCAGCACCAGCCAGGTGGGCAGCACCCTCTGGCCGGCGAGCGTGTACCGGGCGGCGCAGTACATCACCAGGAAGCCCAGGCCGAGCAGGATCAGGCCGGCGCCGAATTTTGCGGCCGCGTTGAAATCCCGGCCGCGCCTGCCGAGTGCGATCCACAGCGCCGCGAACAGCGGCGCGAACAGGATGACGAACAGCGGATCCACCGCCTGCAGCCAGCTGGCCGGCATGTCCCAGCCGAGGATGTGGCGGTCGGTGTAACGCTCGGCAAACAGGTTGAAGGAGGCGCCGGTCTGCTCATAGCCGGCCCAGAACATGACCGAGGCGGCGAACAGCGCCATCATCACCAGCGTGCGGCTGCGCTCCGCGGCGCTGAGCCCCGCGAAGAACAACAGGTAGATGAAATAGCCGAGCCCGAGCACGCCCATCGCCCAGGAAGCGCCGGAGGCGAGCGTGACCGCGTTGATCCGCAGCACGCCGCTCATGGCCGCCGCCGCCACCGCGGCGACCAGCAGCGCGAGCACGATCATGGGCGTCCAGGAGCCGCGGTGACCCTCGGCCGCCACCCCGGCTCGGCCCAGGTAATGACGCGTCCAAATGAACTGGGTGAGCCCGATGGCCATGCCGACCGCCGGCAGGACAAAGCCCCACTTGTAGCCGAGCCAGGTGGCGAACCAGCCGACGAGAATCGGACCGATGAGCGCACCCAGGTTGATGCCCATGTAGAAGGCGGAAAACCCGGCGTCGCGCCGCGCGCCGCCTTCCGGGTAGAGCGCCGCGACCATGGCGCTGCAGTTGGGCTTGAGCAGCCCGATGCCGATCGCGATCACCAGCAGTCCGAGGAAGAACAGCTGCGTCTGCCCGAAGGTGAGCATGAGGTTGCCGGCGATGATGAACAGCGAACCACCGATCACGGCGCGCTGTGAACCGATGAGGCGATCGGCGATCCAGCCACCCAGGAGCCCAAACAGATAGGTGCTGCCGACGTACAGTCCATACGCGTTGTTGGCGGTCTTGTCATCGATGCCAAGTCCGCCCCGGGCGACGCTGTCGACCATGCACAGGATCAGCACCCCGCGCATGCCGTAGTAGGTGAACCGTTCCCACATCTCGGTGAGAAACAGGGTGGCAAGGCCGCGCGGCTGGCCGAAGATGGTCTTGCCTGGCGCGGCAGCCGCGGCGCGGGCGGCGTCGGCGACCTGATTCATAGTCGGGCCATGAGTTTTTTCGTTTGGTGTCAGCTATCGTCGGTCTTGGCCGCGGCTTGCGCATCTTTGGGGCGCGACAGCAGGCGCGCCATCAGAATCCCCCCCTCATAGAGGAGGTACATCGGTATGGCGAGCGAGCATTGCGAGATGGCGTCGGGAGGAGTGAGCAGCGCTGCGAGGATGAAAATGCCGATCAGCACGTAGCCGCGGTGCTCCTTGAGCTTCTCGATCCGCACGATGCCCATCACGACCAGCAGCACCACCGCAACCGGCACCTCGAACGCGAGTCCGAAGCAGAAAAACATCGTGAGCACGAAGTCCAGGTAATTGTTGATGTCGGTCATCATCGCCACGCCCTTCGGCGTGGTGCTGGTGAAGAACTGAAACATCACCGGGAACACGAAGTAGTAGGCGAAGGCGATGCCGACGTAGAACAGCACGATCGAGGACACGAGCAGCGGCACCGCAAAGCGGCGTTCGTTGCGGTACAGGCCCGGAGCGACGAACGACCACAGCTGGTAAATGATGTACGGCATCGCGATGAGCAATGCGGCGAAGAACGACAGCTTGAAGGGTGTCGTGAACGGTGACATCACCCCGGTGGCGATGAGGTTGCTTCCCTGCGGCAGCTTGGCGAGCAGCGGCTGCGCGACGAAGGTGAACAGGTCATTGGAATAATAGACGCACGGCCCGAACGCGATCCCGACGGCCACCAGGGCACGCAGCAGCCGGTCGCGCAGCTCCAGCAGGTGCGAGATCAGCGTGCCTTCGGCGAGCTTCTCAGGTTCCGCGCTCATCGGGACTCGGCGTCGCGCCGGCCCGCAGTGCCGCTGGGTCGGCGCCGGTGGCGTCGGTGGGGTGGGCGTGCGAGAACGTGTCGGGGGGCGCGACCGGAGCCTCGCTTACCGCTGGCACAGCTGCGGCCGGGGTGGTCGTTGCCTGCGCCTTGCGGGCCTGCTCGAGCTGCACCTCCTCTTCGAGCTGCTCGCGGAACTGCCGGGCCATGGCGCGCGCGCGCCCCACCCAGCGGCCAAGCTCGGAGACGACACGGGGCAGCTTCTCCGGTCCCAGCACGATCAGCGCCAGGACGAAGATGATCAGAACCTCCGAGAACCGGCCCTCGAACAGATCACGCGCTCCGTTCGTTCTTCGCGTCGCTCTTCTTCGCGACTTCCGGGAACTCCGCGTCCGCGCCCTCGGAATGGATCTGCTTCGGCGGGGCGCTCTGCTCCTCCTCGCCTTCGCTCATCGATTTCTTGAAGCCGCGCACCGCGGCGCCGAGATCCGATCCCACACTGCGCAGCTTCTTCGCGCCGAACACGACGAGCACGACGAGCAGTATCACCACGAGCTCGCGCATTCCTAAACCACCCATGGCTCACGACTCCACGTAACTCTCCGCCCGCGCAGAGAAAACAATTCGATGATAGGTCAAATGAGCCCCCGGAACCCCAGAAGTTCGCTCGATTCCGCTACGCATGTCACGCCCGCGGCCTAAGCGGTCTCGAGCCAGAACGTCACCGGGCCGTCATTGACGAGTGCCACCTGCATGTGGGCGCCAAATACGCCAGCCGAAACAGGGGCATAGGCGCTGTGCGCGCGATCTACGAGGTACGCGAACAGGCGCCGCGCCTCCTCGGGCGCGGCCGCCGCGCTGAATCCGGCGCGGGTGCCCTTGTGGGTGTCGGCGGCCAGCGTGAACTGCGGCACCAGCAACAGGCCTCCGCCGACCTCGCGCACCGGCAGATTCATCCGGCCCTCGGGGTCGGGGAAGATGCGGTAGGACAGCACGCGCTCGAGCAGGCGCTGCGCCGCGGCGTCAGTGTCCGCGCGCCGCACGCCGATCAGTGCCAGCACGCCGCGGCCGATGGCGCCGACAACCTCGCCGCTGACACGAACCTCGGCCTGGCTGACGCGCTGGATCAGAGCGATCATGACACGGGGATTGTGTGGCATTTGGCGCGGCCAGTCCGTAAGATTCGGGGCCGTTTTTTCGGCTGCGGAGAGACAGATGCAGGGGCGCCTTTCGATCGCCGCGCTCGCAGCGTGTACGTTGGCGGGCACGGCGTGGGCGCAGGAGCCGGCTGCGCACGGCGACGCCCGGCACGGCAAGGCCATCTCCTACACCTGCCTCGGCTGCCACGGGATCGAGGGCTACAAGAACGCCTATCCGATGTACAGCGTGCCGAAGCTCGAGGGACAGAACCCCGATTATCTGGCGGCGGCGTTGCATGGCTATCGTGACGGCGACCGCGCGCACGTGACGATGCATTCGCAGGCCGCGACGCTGTCCGACCAGGACATTGCCGATGTCGCCGCCTACTTCGCCGGCAAGCCGCTCGTGCCCACGGGCAAGGCTGCGGCAGCGTGCCGCAGGCGGCGACGCTATGCGTCTCGTGCCACGGCCAGGACGGCGTCGCCATCGCCCCGATGTACCCCTCGCTCGCGGGTCAGCACCAGGACTACCTGGTGCGAGCGCTCGATGAGTACCGCAAGGGCGGACGCAAGAACCCGGTCATGAAGGGCTTCGCGGCGAGCCTCAAGGACCAGGACATCGCGGTGATCGCGCAGTACTTCAGCGGGCTCGCGCCCTCGCTCACTACCGAGTCGCGGCCCTATACCTGGCTCACCGCACACTGACGCAGCCGCCCACCCCCTTCAGCGCTGCGGTATTGCATAACGCAGCCCCTTAAGGCTCCCATAAGGCGCCTCGCCTATGTTACGCGCCAAGGCCCACGGGACCTTCCCACACGGAGTATTGCCATGAACCTGCTGAGTCTCATCAAGAAGCCGCTCATTGCCGCAGTCCTCGGCGCGGCCACCATTGCCGTGCCGGTCGGTGCGCTGTACGTCGCCGGAGCGACGCGCGCCGTGGCCACGTCCGCGCTGGCCACGACGGCCGCTGCCGCGAGCCCGGGAGCCGCGACGCCGGCGCCCGCCGCCAACCCGGCCGCGATGCTGCCGGATTTCAGCACCATGGTGCAGAAGTACGGTCCCGCCGTGGTCAACATCAGTGTGGTCAGCAAGATGTCGGCATCCCTGAACTCGCAGGGGGATGACAACCCCGGCGGCAACGACAGCCCGAGCGACAACAATCCCTTCGGTCCCAACAGTCCGTTTGCGCCGTTCTTCCACGGCCAGCCGTTCCAGATGCCACAGCCGCAACCGATGCGGGGTGAAGGCTCGGGCTTCATCATCAGCCCGGACGGCGTGATCATGACCAACGCGCACGTCGTCAACGGCGCGAGCGAAGTGACCGTGCGCCTCACCGACCGGCGCGAATACACCGCCAAGGTCGTCGGCGTCGATCCGAAATCGGATATCGCCATCATCCGGATCGGTGCCAAGGATCTGCCGACGGTGAAGCTCGGCGACTCGCGCACGCTGAAGGTCGGCGAATGGGTGCTCGCGATCGGCGCGCCGTTCGGCTTCGAGAACAGCGTCACCGCGGGCATCGTGAGCGCCAAGGGCCGCACGCTCGAATCCGGCTACGTGCCTTTCATCCAGACCGACGTGCCGATCAACCCGGGTAACTCCGGCGGCCCGCTGTTCAACATGCGCGGCGAGGTCGTCGGCGTCAACTCGCAGATCTACAGCCGCAGCGGCGGCTACATGGGGGTGTCGTTCTCCATCCCGATCGATGTCGCCATGCAGGTGGGCCAGCAGCTGCAGACCACCGGCCATGTCACGCGCGGCAAGCTCGGTGTGGTGATCCAGGCCGTCACCCAGGGGCTGGCGGATTCGTTCGGCCTGCCGCAGCCGCAAGGGGCGCTGGTGTCGAGCGTGGAGAAGGGCGGACCGGCGGAACGCGCCGGAATCGAATCCGGCGACGTGATCCTCAAGCTCAACGGCCAGCCGCTCAAGGACTCCTCCGAGCTGCCGGTGCAGATCGCGGCCGTCGCGCCGGGCACCAGCGTGAATCTGGAAATCTGGCGCAATCACGCCACGCGTGAGGTCGCGGTCAAACTCGGTGCGATGGAGGAGCAGCGCACCGCGGCGAACGCCGGTCCGCACCAGGAAGGCGGCAAGCTGGGACTCGCGGTGCGTCCGCTCACCGCGGAGGAGCAGCGTGGGGCCAACATGAAGGGCGGGCTGGTGGTCGAGCGCGCCAGCGGTCCCGCGGCCGAGGCCGGCATTCAGCCGGGCGACGTCGTGCTGGCCGCCAACGGATCCCCGCTGAACAACGCCGAGGAGTTGCGCAGCGCGGTGGAGAAATCCAAGGGGCACATCGCACTGCTGATCCAGCGCGGCGAGACACGGCTGTTCGTGCCGGTACGGGTGGGCTGAGCGTCTGGAGACCTCGCGCGCCTTGGCCTAGGCGGCCGAGCCGTTGGTCACCAGCGCCGCCATCAGCTCGTTCACCGGCAGGGCGTCGAGCTGAGCAGGCCGGGCGAACAGTGCCTTGATGCGCTCGGCCTGCCTGGCTGCGAAATGCGCATCCACTGAAGCGGTGAATTTACCGACCAGCAGCGGCATGCCCTCGGCGCGGCGCTTGCGGTGGCCGATCGGGAAATCGACCTGCACGCGTGTGCTGCGGCTGCCGTCGTGGAAGAACACCTGCACGGCATTGCCGATGTAGCGCTTGTCGGGGGCGTAGTACTCCTGCGTGAACGTTGGGTTCTCGCGCACCTGCATCCTGGCGCGCAGCGCGTCGATGCGCGCATCGGCGGCGACGCCGTCCTCGTAGTCCGCGGCGGTGAGGCGCCCGAAAATCAGCGGCACCGCGACCATGTACCGGAGGCAGTGATCGCGGTCGGCGGGATTGGCGAGCGGCCCCACCTTGTCGATGATGCGCACGCCCGGCTCCTGGGTCTCGATGACGATGCGCTCGATGTCGGCGAGCCGATCCCTGACCTGCGGATGCAGGGTCATCGCCGCCTCGACCGCCGTCTGGGCGTGGAACTCGGCCGGGTACGAGATCTTGAACAGCACGTTCTCCATGACGTAGCTGCCGAAGGGCTGCGGCAGTGAGAACGCCCTGCCCTTGAAGAGCACGTCGTAGAAGCCCCAGGTTTTCGCCGACAGCGCCGACGGGTAGCCCGTCTCTCCGCTGAGCGCGATGAGCGCATGGCGCACCGCGCGGCTGGTGGCATCGCCCGCCGCCCAGCTCTTGCGCGAGCCGGTGTTGGGGGCGTGCCGGTAGGTGCGCAGCGCGCCGCCGTCGATCCAGGCGTTGGAAACCGCGTTCACGACCTGATCAAGGCTGGCGCCAAGCATGCTCGCCACCACCGCGGTCGAGGCGACGCGCACCAGCAGCACGTGATCGAGTCCCACGCGGTTGAAGCTGTTCTCGAGCGCCAGCACCCCCTGGATCTCGTGCGCCTTGATCATGGCGGTGAGCACCTCGCGCACGCTCGGCGGGGTCTTGCCCGACATGACGGCGTTGCGCGCCAGGTAATCCGCCACCGCGAGAATGCCGCCGAGATTGTCCGACGGGTGGCCCCACTCGGCGGCGAGCCAGGTGTCGTTGAAGTCCAGCCAGCGGATCATCGCGCCGATGTTGAAGGCCGCCTGCACCGGGTCGAGCTCGAAGGAGGTGCCCGGGACACGCGCGCCGCCTGGCATCACCGCTCCCGGCACCACCGGACCCAGGAGTTTGCGGCAGGCCGGATACTTCAGCGCCTGAAACCCGCAGGCGAGGGTGTCCATGAGGCAGTAGCGCGCGGTGTCGTACGCCAGCTCGCTCTGCACGGTGAAATTGCGGGCGTAGCCGGCGATGGCGCTGAGCACGGCGTCGGGTTCAGGACGCTGCGCAGACCTGCTATCGGGTGCGGACATGCCTGAACTTACCTGCGCTGCTCGATGGGAACGAACCGGAGGTTCTCGGGGCCGGTGTAGTGGGCGGCCGGCCGGATGATCTTGCCGTCGATGCGCTGCTCGATGACGTGCGCCGCCCAGCCGGTGGTGCGGGCGATGACGAACAGCGGCGTGAACATCTCCTTCGGTACCCCCATCAGGTGATACGAGACCGCCGAGAACCAGTCGAGGTTGGCGAACAGGTTCTTGGCCTCGTCCATCACCGACTCGATGCGCTCGGCGATGGCGAACATCTTCATGTCGCCCGCTTCCTTCGAAAGGCTGTGCGCTACCTCCTTGATCACCTGGTTACGCGGATCGGCGAGGGTATACACCGGGTGCCCGAAACCGATGACGACTTCGCGCCGGGCGAGGCGCGCGCGGATGTCGGCATCCGCGGCCGCGGGCGTGTCGTAACGTAGCTGGGTTTCCAGCGCGCTCTCGTTGGCGCCGCCGTGCTTCGGTCCCCGCAGCGCGCCGATCGCGCCGGTGATGCAGGAATAGATATCGGCGCCGGTGCCGGCGATGACGCGCGCCGCAAACGTGGAGGCGTTGAACTCGTGCTCGGCGTACAGGATCAGCGAGGTGTGCATGGCGCGCACCCAGGAGGGCGGCGCGGGTCTGCGATGCAACAGGTGCAGGAAGTGCGCGCCGACCGAATCATCCGCGGTCTCGACCTGGATGCGCAGCCCGCCGCGGCTGAAGTGATACCAGTAGGCGAGCATCGAGCCGAGGGATGCGATCAGGCGGTCGGCGATGTCACGCGCGCCGGCGGCGCCATGCTCCTCCTTCTCCGGCAGCAGGCACCCGAGCGCCGAGGTGCCGGTGCGCAGCACGTCCATCGGATGCGCCGCCGCCGGCAGCGCCTCGAGCACCGTGCGCACGGCGTCCGACAGGCCGCGCAGTGACTTGAGTTTCGCCTTGTAGGCGGCGAGTTCGGCGCGGTTGGGAAGTTTCTCGTGGATCAGCAGGTAGGCGATCTCCTCGAACTCGCAGCTGCCGGCGATCTCGAGGATGTCGTAGCCCCGATAGTGCAGATCGTTGCCGGTGCGCCCGACCGTGGACAGCGCGGTGTTGCCCGCGGTCACGCCCGACAGCGCCACGGACTTCTTGGGCTTGAAGGCGCCGGTCTCAGTCATCGCTGGCTTTCCCGAACAGCTCGTCGAGCTTCTTTTCGTAGGCGTGGTAGCCGAGCACTTCGTAGAGCTCCTCGCGCGTCTGCATGTACGGCACCACGCTCTTCTGCGTGCCCTGACGGCGGATGGCGTCGTACACCACGACCTGCGCCTTGGCGGCGGCGCGAAATGCGGACAGTGGATACAGCACCAGGCGCACACCGGCGCTGCCCAGTTCCGCAATGCTGAACAGCGGGGTCTGGCCGAACTCGGTGATGTTGGCGAGCACCGGCACCTTGATACTCGCGGCAAACTGCCGGTATTCGTCGAGCGTCGTCAGGGCTTCCGCGAAGATCATGTCCGCGCCCGCTTCCGAGTACGCCGCCGCGCGCGCGAGCGCCGCGTTCTGGCCCTCCACCGCATGCGCGTCGGTGCGCGCCATGATGACGAACTCGCCGTCGGTGCGGGCATCGACCGCGGCCTTGAGGCGATCGACCATCTCGGCGGCGGACACCAGCGCCTTGCCCGGGCGGTGGCCGCAACGCTTGGCGGACACCTGATCCTCCAGATGCATGCCGGCGGCTCCGGCGCGGATCAGCTCCGCGCAGCTCCGGGCGATGTTGAAGGCCGCACCCCAGCCGGTATCGGCATCGACCAGCAGCGGCAGCGGGCACGCCGCACTGATGCGCCGCACGTCCTCGCAGACGTCATGGAGCGTGGTGATGCCGAGGTCCGGCAGGCCGAAGGAGGCGTTGGCGACTCCCGCACCGGACAGGTAGATCGCCCGAAAGCCCGCGTTTTGCGCCAGCAGCGCTGCATAGGCGTTGATCGTCCCGACGACCTGCAGGGGGCGCTCGACCTCGACCGCGGCCCGCAGGCGGGCGCCGGCGCTGACTGATCGCTGCGACATGCCATATTCTATACGGGGCGCACGGCGGCGGACCAGCCGCGCCCTATCCTACTCGCCGGTAGGAAGAGGGAATCCCTTCAGGCGATGCGCACCACGGTGCGGCCGGTGACCGCGCCTTCGAGGTAAGGGGCAAACGCGCCGGGCAGCTCATCAAAGGCGATGGTGCGCGTGACGATCCGCTCGAGGTGCCGGGGTCGCAGGTCCGTGGCGATGCGCTTCCAGACCGCCAGCCGCGACTCGCGCCGCGTCGCGGAGGAGTTGATGCCGAGCAGCGACACGCCGCGCAGGATGAACGGCATCACGGTCGTCTTGAGCTCCGCGCTGCCCGCCATGCCGATGCTGGCGATGTTGCCCCAGAAATCCACGCTGCGCGTGAGCCAGGCGAGAACCTCGCCGCCCACATTGTCGACGGCGCCGGCGAAGCGGGCATTCTCCAGGGGACGGGAGCCGAGGTTGAGGTCCTGGCGCGCGAGCACCTCCGCCGCACCCAGCTCCTTCAGGTAGTCCGCCGCGGCCGCCTTGCCGCTCACGGCCACCACCCGGTAGCCGCGGGCGGCGAGCATGTCGACCGCGATGCTGCCCACGCCTCCGGAGGCCCCGGTGACCGCGATCGGCCCCCCTGCGGGGGACTGGCCGTTCTGTTCCATGCGGTGGATGGCGAGTGCCGCGGTGAATCCCGCGGTGCCGAGCGCCATGGCGGTGAAGGCGTCGAGTCCTTCCGGTATCGGAATCACGCAGTCTCCCGGCACGCGCGCGAACTGCGCGTAGCCGCCATCGTGCGTCTCCGACAGCCCGCAGCCGGTCACGAGCACCGCATCGCCTGCCCGGTAGCGCGCATCGCTCGAGGCCTCGACGACGCCCGCAAGGTCGATGCCGCCGACCAGCGGGTAGCGGCGCAGGATCTTGCCGGCCCCGGTCGCCGCGAGCGCGTCCTTGTAGTTGATGTCGGAGTGGCTGACCCGGATCACGACCTCCCCGGGTGCGAGGTCATCGAGCGTGACAGGCTCGAAGCGGGCGGCAATCTTGCCCCCTTCCGAGTGAATGCGGAACGCCGTGAATTTGGCAGTCATGGACAGACCCTAACGCCGTGCCACCGCCGGCGGCAAGTGCGCGCTTCAGTGCCGGCCCAGCCGCTCGAGCCACACCATGAGACCCTGGGTGTTGAGTTCAAGGTCGCCCTCCAGGACCTTCTCGATGGCGGCATCGGTGAGCGCGCAGCCGTGGCGGTGCACCAGATCGAGCCACAGATCGCGCATCGCGGCGCGGATGCCGGCGGCCGGGTCGGCATCCTGCGCGTGAGCGCGCGCGATGCGGGCCAGCTCGCGCACCTGCGGCTTGAGGAGCTCGCCCAGGCGCGGCACCCCGGTCACGCGGCTGAAGTGCATGAGGTACATGGACTCGGGCCGGTAGGCCAGCATCCGGTCGATGGAGGCGATGAGCTGGTCCGGATCGAACTGCGAGGGGGGAGTGGTCGGAGTGATGAAGGCGCCGCGCTCGTTATCGAGTGCCCGGTAGGAGATGCCGAAGGTATCGCCGGCGAATATGCTCGCGTGAGCCGCATCGACCACGGCGTAGTGGTGCAAGGCGTGCCCCGGCACGTGGATGAGCTCGAGCGTGCGGCCTCCAAGGGTCAGCCGCTCACCGTCCTCAACCACGCGCACCCGTTCGGCGGGGATCGGCAGGAGCGTCCCGTAGAGCTCCTCGAGTCGCTCGCCGTACACCGCCCTCGAGCCGGCGATCAGCCTGGTGGGGTCGATCATGTGTGGCGCGCCGCGCGGATGCAGCACCGCGACCGCGTGCGGGAGCTCCCGCATCAGGGCGCCTGCCCCGCCGGCATGATCCAGATGCACGTGCGTCAGCAGCACGTAGTCCACCGCCTCGCGCGCGACGCCCAGCTCCGCGAGCGCGGCGATCAGGTACGGAACCGAGGCGTTGGTGCCCACATCGACGAACGCGGCGCGACCTCGATCGACGATAACGTGCGCGGCGGCGTGCCCCGGGTACAGGTACTCGGCATCGACGGCGCTGATGCCGTGCGGGTGTCGATACAGTCGCGGCTTCAAGGGAACGTCGACCTGCGCGGCGTGTCGCTCAAGCGTTGTACACATCCTAACCTGTACACTAGCTTAGACGCATGACCGATCATTGCTCATTCCCCGCGGCGCTGGCCGTGTGTGCCGCGGCCGGTGTTGCCGCGCTGTCCGCATCCGTGTCCGTTGCCCAGCAGGCGGCCGCCCCGCAGCACCGCGAGCGCGGCACTCTAGTGTTCGAGAACACTCCGCTCCCCGACGCGGCGCTCATGGCGCGCCTGGAGCGCTACCAGCAGTCGCGCGAGGCGACGTTCCTCGACTGGCTTGCCGACGGCGGCATGCTGGTCGCGACGCGCTTCGGCGACACCGAACAGCTGCACCGCGTTGCCGCGCCGCTCGGCATGCGCGAGCAGCTCACGTTCTATCAGGACCCGATCGAGTGGGCGCGCGCGCCGCGCACCGGCAGCGGCTTCGCGTTCCTCAAGGATCAGGGGGGCGATGAGAACGCGCAGGTGTACTACCAGAGCGGCAGCGGCCGCGTGCGTCAGCTCACCAGCGGCAACTTCATTCACGGCAGCCCGGTGTGGGCCCACGACGGCAGGCGCGTCGCCTTCTACGGCAATGACCGCGACTCCCTCAGTTACGACGTGTACGTTGCCGATGTGACCAGCGGCGCCGCGCCGCAGCTGCTGGTCGGCGGCCGCCAGGACACCTGGTACCCGCTCGACTGGTCCGCCGACGACAGCAAGCTGCTGGTGTGGCGATACGTCTCGATCAGCGAGAGTTATCTGTACCTCGCGGACGTCGCGAGCGGGACCCTCACGGCCGTGGACGACAGCGGCCGCAAAGCCGGCATCCGCATGGCGAAGTTCGCTCCCGACGGCCGCGGCGTGTACCTGCTGACCGACGAGGACGGCGAGTTCGCACAGCTCAAATTCAAGGATCCGGTCACTCACCAGAGCCGCGCCGTCACGCCCGCCACCGGCTGGGACGTCGAAGACTTCGACGTCAGCAGCGACGGGCGCTACGTGGCTTACGTTGTCGATGAGGACGGCCGCAGCCGCCTCACGGTGCTCGATACCCAGGCGAAACTCGAGCTCGCGCCCGCCGGGCTTCCGGAAGGGCGCATCGGCAACCCGCGCTTCGACCGCAGCGGGCGCAAACTCGCGCTGTCGGCGGAATCGGCGCTCGCGCCGCGCGATGTCTACGTCTACGACCTCGAGCACGGCAAGCTCGAGCGCTGGACCAGGAGTGAGCCGGGCCCCCTCGATGTGGGCACGCTCACGGCGCCCGAGCTCATCCACTATCCCACCTGGGATCGCATCGGCCGCCGCGCGCGCATGCTGTCGGCGTATGTCTACCGGCCACGCACGGCGGCAGGTCCGTGCCCGGTGGTCATCGACATTCACGGCGGGCCTGAGTCGCAGTACCGCCCGGGCTGGGACCCGTTCGTGCAGTTTCTCGTCAACGAGCTCGGCTACGCCGTGGTCGCGCCCAACGTGCGCGGCTCATCCGGTTATGGCAAGTCCTTCCTCGCCCTCGACAACGGCGTGCTGCGCGAGGACGCGGTGCGTGACATCGGCTCGCTGCTGGTGTGGATCGGCGTGCAGCCGCAGTTCGATCGCGAGCGGGTCGCCGTGATGGGCGGCTCGTACGGCGGCTACATGGTGCTCGCATCCCTCATCGCGTATGGCGAGCGCCTGCGCGGCGGCATCGACCTCCTGGGGATCAGCAACTTCGTCACGTTCCTGCGCAACACCGCAGCCTACCGGCGCGATCTGCGGCGCGCCGAATACGGCGACGAGCGCGACACCAGCATGCGGGTGTTCCTCGATCGCATCTCCCCGCTCACCAACGCCAACCGCATCAAGAAGCCGCTGCTGGTGGTGGCGGGGTCCAACGACCCGCGCGTGCCGGTCTCCGAGTCCGAGCAACTGGTCTGGAGCGTGCGCGCGGCCGGCGGTGAGGTGTGGTATCTGCTCGCGAAGGACGAAGGACACGGCTTCAGGAAGAAAGCCAACCGCGACGCGTACCTGCAGACCGCCGCGAGCTTCCTGCAGAAGCTGGCGCACTGACGGTGTATTCGCGTGTTCGATTGCAGGGACTCACGGAGCGCGAAACCCGCAGCTTCGTCGAATTGCATCCCGGCTCGCGGCGCCTGCATCAGCGGGCGCTGAAATCGCTCGTGGGCGGTGTGCCCATGCCGTGGATGGCACGCTGGGCCGGCGGATTTCCGATCTACGCGGCTCACGCCGCGGGTGCCCGAATCACGGACGTCGACGGACATTCGTACCTTGATTTTTGCCTCGGCGACACCGGGGCGATGGGCGGCCACAGTCCGCAGGCCCTGGTCCGCGCGACGCAGGACCGCATCGCAGACGGCATCACCCTGATGCTGCCCACCGAAGACGCCATCTGGGTCGGCGAGGAACTGGCGCGGCGATTCGGGCTGAGCAGCTGGCAGTTCACCCTGACGGCCACCGACTCGAATCGCTGTGCATTGCGACTGTGTCGACAGATCACCGGGCGCCGCAAGGTCCTGGTATTCAGCTACTGTTATCACGGCACGGTGGACGAGGCGTTCGCGGTCCGGGGCCACGACGGAGTTACACGCTCGCGCGCCGGCAACGTTGGAGCGCCGATCGATCCGGGCGAAACCACGCGTGCGGTCGAATTCAACGACCTTGAACAGTTGCAGCGGGCGTTGGCCGACGGAGCGGTCGCTTGCGTGTTGATGGAGCCCGCCATGACCAACATGGGGATTGTGCTGCCCCAGCCCGGCTACCATGAGGCGCTGAGGAAACTCACCCGACGATACGGGACCCTGCTCATCCTCGACGAGACTCACACTTTCTCCGCCGGCCCGGGCGGCTGCACGCGCGCCTGGGGACTGGAGCCGGACGTCGTGACGATTGGCAAAGCCATCGGCGGCGGCATACCGTCGGGCGCGCTGGGCCTGTCCGCAGAGGTGCTGGAGCGGGTGTTGTCGCAGTGCGACGCAGATTATGAAGACACCGGCGGAGTCGGAGGCACGCTGGCGGGGAATGCGCTGTCGGTGGCGGCCATGCG
>JBGPKC010000061.1:0-17280 GCA_041485725.1 Steroidobacteraceae bacterium | reverse complement strand
ACGATGACCGAGCGCCCCGAGTAGTCGACGCGCTTGCCGAGCAGGTTCTGGCGGAAGCGCCCCTGCTTGCCCTTGATCATGTCGGCGAGCGACTTCAGCGGCCGCTTGTTAGTGCCGGTGATGGCGCGGCCGCGACGGCCGTTGTCGAGCAGCGCGTCCACCGCCTCCTGCAGCATGCGCTTTTCGTTGCGCACGATGATGTCGGGTGCGTTCAGCTCCAGCAGCCGCCGCAGGCGGTTGTTGCGGTTGATGACACGGCGGTACAGGTCGTTCAGGTCCGAGGTCGCAAAGCGCCCGCCATCGAGCGGCACCAGCGGCCGCAGATCCGGCGGCAGCACCGGCAGCACCGTCATGACCATCCACTCGGGCTTGTTGCCCGACTCGACGAACGACTCGATCAGCTTCAAGCGCTTGGACAGGCGCTTCAGTTTGGTCTCCGACGAGGTGCCCGCCATTTCCTCGCGCACCTTGACGATCTCGGCCGCCAGGTCGATGGTGCGCAGCAGCTCGTACACGGCCTCCGCGCCCATGCGGGCGTCGAACTCATCGCCGTGCTCCTCGATCGCCTCGAGGTACATCTCATCGGTCAGCAGCTGGCCACGCTGCATCGGGGTCATACCCGGATCGATGACCACGAAGGCCTCGAAGTACAGCACCCGCTCGATCTCGCGCAGGGTCATGTCGAGCATCAGTCCGATGCGCGAGGGGAGCGACTTCAGGAACCAGATGTGCGCGGTGGGGCTGGCGAGCTCGATGTGCCCCATGCGTTCGCGGCGTACCTTGGACTGGGTCACCTCGACGCCGCATTTCTCGCACACCACGCCGCGGTGCTTGAGGCGCTTGTACTTGCCGCACAGGCACTCGTAGTCCTTCACCGGCCCGAAGATCTTGGCGCAGAACAGGCCGTCGCGCTCGGGCTTGAAGGTGCGGTAGTTGATGGTCTCGGGCTTCTTCACTTCCCCGTACGACCATGCCCGGATCATCTCCGGCGACGCCAGCCCGATCTTGATCGAATCGAAGTGCTCGACCGGCGCGTGCTGCCTGAACAGTTTCAGTAGATCTTTCATGAGTTAGTCCTGCTCCAGTTCCATGTTGATGCCGAGCGAGCGGATTTCCTTCACCAGCACGTTGAAGGACTCGGGCATGCCCGCATCCATCTGGTGGTTGCCATCGACGATGTTCTTGTACATCTTGGTGCGGCCGTTCACGTCATCCGACTTCACGGTCAGCATCTCCTGCAGGGTGTACGCCGCCCCGTAGGCCTCGAGCGCCCAGACTTCCATTTCTCCGAAGCGCTGGCCGCCGAACTGGGCCTTGCCGCCCAGGGGTTGCTGCGTGACCAGGCTGTAGGGCCCGGTCGAGCGCGCGTGCATCTTGTCATCGACCAGGTGGTTCAGCTTCAGCATGTACATGTACCCGACCGTCACCTGGCGCTCGAAGCGCTCGCCGGTACGGCCGTCGTACAGGTAGGTCTGGCCGTTCAGGGGCAGCTCGGCGAGCTGCAGCATGCGCTTGATCTCCGCCTCGCTCGCGCCGTCGAACACCGGCGTCGCCATCGGCACGCCGTTGGTGAGGTTTCTGGCGAGCTGGGTGAGATCCGCATCGTTCATGCTGTCGATGTCTTCGCGCTGGCCGCCGGTCTCGTTGTAGATCTGCTTCACGAACGAGCGCAGCTCGGACACCGCCGCCTGCGCTTCGAGCATGCGGCCGATCTTCAGGCCGACACCCTTCGCCGCCCAGCCCAGGTGCGTCTCCAGCACCTGGCCGACGTTCATGCGCGAGGGGACGCCGAGGGGATTCAGCACCACATCGACCGGCGTGCCGTCCTCGAGGTAGGGCATGTCCTCGACCGGCACGATGGTCGAGATCACGCCCTTGTTGCCGTGGCGGCCGGCCATCTTGTCGCCCGGCTGCACGCGGCGCTTCACCGCGAGATACACCTTGACCATCTTCAGCACGCCGGGAGCCAGATCATCGCCGGCGGTGATCTTGGCCTTCTTGTCATCGAGGCGCTTCTCGAACGCCTTACGCTGCAGCTTCAGGCGCTCCGAGGCCTGCTCGAGCTGCGTATTGGCGTCCTCGCTCTCCAGACGGATCTCGAACCACTCCTCGCGCGGCACCTCATCGAGGTACTCGCTGGCGATGCGGGTGCCGCTCTTGAGCTTCTTCGGCCCGCCCGCGGCGCTTTGACCCACGAGCGTGTCGCGCACGCGCTGGAACAGGTCATCCTCCAGGATGCGCTGCTGGTCGGCGAAGTCCTTGCGTACCCGCTCGATCTCGGCCTTCTCTATCGACAGGGCGCGCGAATCCTTGTCCACCCCGTCGCGCGTAAACACGCGCACGTCGATCACGGTGCCGTCCATGCCGGGCGGCACGCGCAGCCCCGTGTCCTTCACGTCGGAGGCCTTCTCGCCGAAGATCGCGCGCAGCAGCTTCTCTTCCGGCGTCAGCTGCGTCTCGCCCTTCGGCGTCACCTTGCCGACCAGGATGTCGCCGGCCTTCACCTCCGCGCCGATGAAGGCGATGCCCGCCTCATCGAGCTTGGCGAGCGCCGCGTCACCCACGTTGGGGATGTCGGCGGTGATTTCCTCGGGGCCCAGCTTGGTGTCGCGCGCGACACAGGTGAGTTCCTCGATGTGGATAGTCGTGAAGCGGTCTTCCTCCACCACCCGCTCGGAAATCAGGATCGAGTCCTCGAAGTTGTAGCCGTTCCAGGGCATGAACGCGACCAGCAGGTTCTGGCCCAGCGCCAGTTCCCCCAGGTGCGTCGACGGTCCGTCCGCCAGCACGTCGCCGCGCGCGATCACGTCCCCGGCGTTCACCAGCGGACGCTGGTTGATGCAGGTGTTCTGGTTCGAGCGCGTGTACTTGGTGAGGTTGTAGATGTCCACGCCCGGCTCCCCGGCGGTGGTCTCCTCATCGTTCACCCGCACCACGATGCGCGAGGCATCGACCGAGTCGACGGTGCCGCCGCGCCGGTTGACCACCGTGACGCCCGAGTCGATCGCGACCGGGCGCTCCATCCCGGTACCCACCAGCGGGGTCTCGGAACGCAGCGTCGGTACCGCCTGGCGCTGCATGTTCGAGCCCATGAGCGCGCGGTTGGCGTCGTCGTGCTCCAGGAACGGGATGAGGGAGGCGGCCACCGAGACAATCTGCTTCGGGCTCACGTCCATGTAGTTGATGCGGTCGCGCGGCATCAGCGTGAACTCGTTCTGGAAGCGGCACGAGACCAGCACATCGGTGAGCTCGCCCTTGGGTCCGAGCACCGCGTTCGCCTGCGCGATCGCGAACTCGCCCTCCTCGATCGCCGACAGGTAATCGATGCGATCGGTGACGCGGCCGTTGTCCACGCGCCGGTACGGCGTCTCGAGGAAGCCGTACTGGTTGGTGCGCGCGTACACCGACAGGGAGTTGATCAGGCCGATGTTCGGACCTTCCGGGGTCTCGATCGGGCACACGCGCCCGTAGTGGGTCGGGTGCACGTCGCGCACCTCGAATCCGGCGCGCTCGCGCGTCAGGCCGCCCGGGCCGAGCGCCGACACGCGCCGCTTGTGGGTCACTTCCGACAGCGGGTTGTTCTGGTCCATGAACTGGCTGAGCTGCGAGGAGCCGAAGAACTCCTTGACCGCCGCCGCCACCGGCTTGGCGTTGATCATCTCCTGCGGCATCAGCGGCTCGGTCTCGGCGATGGTGAGGCGCTCCTTGACGGC
Source organism: Steroidobacteraceae bacterium (assembly GCA_041485725.1). Classification (GTDB taxonomy): domain Bacteria; phylum Pseudomonadota; class Gammaproteobacteria; order Steroidobacterales; family Steroidobacteraceae; genus 13-2-20CM-66-19. Next base: position 13,567 of record JBGPKC010000061.1, on the reverse strand, counting down.
GCGCTCGACGCGCACCAGGCCGACGCGAAAGGCGTTCTCGGCCATCTCGCCGACGCTGCGCACCCGACGGTTGCCCAGGTGGTCGATGTCGTCCACCTGACCGTTGCCGTTGCGGATGTCGATCAGCACTCGCAGCACGTCGATGATGTCCGACATCTGGCCGTACTGCGCCACCAGGCGCTTCGACAGCTCATCGGTGCGCCCGGCGGCGTACTTGTGATCGTAGAGAATGCCGGGACCCAGGATTTCCTTGCGCCCCACGCGGCGGTTGAACTTCATGCGGCCGACGCCGGAGAGGTCGTAGCGCTCGGGATTGAAGAACAGGTTTGCGAACAGGTTCTCGGCGGCATCCTTGGTGGGCGGCTCGCCCGGACGCATCATGCGATAGATCTCCACCAGCGCCTCGAGGCGCGTCTTGGTGGGGTCGATGCGCAGCGTGTCGGAGATGTAGGCGCCGCGATCGAGGTCGTTGACGTACAGGGTGTTGACCTGCGCGATACCCGCCTCGATGAGCTTGTCGACCGAGGCCGCGGTCAACACCTCGTTCGCCTTGGCGAGAATCTCGCCGGTGTCGGTGTTGACCACGTCGTGGGCCAGGACCTTGCCGTAGACGTACTCGCGTGGCACACGCAAGCGGGTGACCTTGGCGTCTTCCAGCTGGCGCACGTGGCGCGCGGTGATGCGGCGGCCTTCCTCGACGATCACCTGGTCGCCGATGCGGATCTCGAAGGTGGCGGTCTCACCGCGCAGGCGCTGCGGCACCAGCTGCAGGGCGACCTCATCGCGGCTGATGAAGAAGGTGTTGGTATCGAAGAAGGTCGCCAGGATCTCGGCCTCGTTCATGCCGAGCGCGCGCAGGATGATGGTGACCGGGAGCTTGCGGCGGCGGTCGATGCGCGCGAACACGCAGTCCTTCGGGTCGAACTCGAAGTCGAGCCAGGAGCCGCGATAGGGGATGATGCGCGCCGAGAACAGCAGCTTCCCGGAAGAATGCGTCTTGCCGCGGTCGTGATCGAAGAACACCCCGGGCGAGCGATGCAACTGCGACACGATGACGCGCTCGGTGCCGTTGACCACGAACGTGCCGTTGTCGGTCATGAGCGGCAGTTCACCCAGGTACACCTCCTGCTCGCGCACATCCTTGACCGGCTTCTTGGCGCCGGCGGCTTCCTTGTCGAGGACGATGAGGCGCACCTTGACGCGCAAGGGAGCTGCGTAAGTGAGGCCGCGCAGCTGGCACTCCTTGACGTCGAACACCGGCTCACCGAGCCGGTAGCTCACGTACTCGAGAGAGGCGTTCCCGGAGTAGCTCGAGATCGGGAACACGCTCTTGAACGCGGCGTGCAATCCGATCCGGTCGCGAGTGTCCTCGGGCTTGTCGACCTGGAGGAACTTGCGATACGAGTCGAGCTGAATGGCCAGCAGGTAGGGCGTGTCGAGAATGCTCGCCTGCTTGCCAAAGTTCTTGCGGATGCGCTTTTTCTCGGTGAAGGAGTAAGCCATCGGGTAGTCACCTCGGGTTCGGCCGCTGCCCGCTGCCTGCGGGCGTCGGTCTGAAGAAAATCTCGGGCACGGTCACATCGATCAACAACAACAGCCCCGCGCCGCCCGCAGCTTGAGCACGGTGGCAAACCGCGCCGGCCGGGGACGGACAGGGGAGCGGCGCATGGAGGTCTTACTTGACCTCCACCTTCGCGCCGGCGTCCTCGAGTTTCTTCTTCATCGTTTCGGCATCGGCCTTGGAAACGGCTTCCTTGACCGTCGAGGGTGCGCCCTCGACCAGGTCCTTGGCCTCCTTGAGGCCGAGGCCGGTGAGCTCGCGGATCACCTTGATCACGGTCACCTTCTTGTCCGCCGGGTACTCCTTCAGAGTGACGGTGAATTCCGTCTGCTCCTCGACCGGGGCGGCTGCGGCGGCGCCGGCGCCCGGGCTTGCGGCGACGGCGACCGGGGCCGCGGCGGTGACGCCGAACTTCTTCTCCATGTCGGAGATCAGTTCGACGACTTCCATGAGGGTCATCTTGGAAATTGCATCGAGGATTTCGTCTTTGTTAGCAGCCATGTAAGTCTCCTAAAGTCTGTGCTGTGACCGTTAAGCGCCCGCGGCCTGTTTCTGGTCGCGTATCGCCGCAAGGGTGCGGGCGAGTTTGGCCGGCGGCTCTGCGAGCGTCGCCACGAACTTCTGGATCGGCGCCTTCAGCACGCCGAGCAGCATCGACAACGCCTGTTCGCGGGTCGGCAGACTCGCTACTTTCTCGAGCTCCGCGCCGGGCAGAACCTGCCCACCGAGAGACACGAGCTTCGCCACCAGCTTCTCGTGCGCCTTGGCGAAGTCCTTCACCACGCGCGCGGCCGCGCCGGGATCGTCCTTCGAGAAAGCGAGCACCAGAGGCCCCTTGAGCTTCGGCCCGACGGCTTCGAACGACGTGCCGGCGAGCGCCTTGCGTGCCAGCGTGTTCTTGACCACACGCATGTACACGCCCTGCTTTCTCGCCTTGGCGCGCAGCTCGGTCATCTGTCCGACCGTCAGCCCGCGGTACTCGGCGGCCACGACCGACTGGGCTTTCGCCGCAACTTCGGCCACTTCCGCTACCAGCGCCTTCTTGTCCTCCAGGTGAAGTGCCATTCATCTCTCCTCTCGTTGCGAAGATCACTTACTTGCGAAGCTGCGCATCCGTACGCCGCTTCCCCTTGTCGACGGTGACCTTCACGCCTCGAGGAGCATCCTCGATGCGAAAAAGCGGTTCACCATCTGCGCAGGCGGTCCATTAAGAGGGCCGCGGGTTCATGGCCGTGAGGCCTCACCCGTCCCTCGCCTGCGGTCTTCGATGATGGCCGGCGCCGTGAGCGCGCCAGCCCGCATCAAAACTGTTTCAAAGAGTCGCCTGATCCACCATCACGCCCGGTCCCATGGTCGAGGACAGCGTGATGCGCTTCAAATACTGGCCCTTGGAGGAGGCGGGCTTCGCCTTCTGCAGGTCCGCAATCAGCGCATGAAGATTTTCCTTCAGCGCGTTCAGTTCGAAAGTCGCCTTACCGATGGTGCAATGAACGATGCCGGCCTTGTCGACGCGGTAGGTCACCTGCCCGGACTTGGCGTTCTTCACCGCGGTGGCGACGTCCGGCGTCACCGTGCCGACCTTCGGATTCGGCATCAGGCCGCGCGGCCCCAGGATCTGGCCGAGCTGGCCGACCACGCGCATGGCGTCGGGGCTGGCGATCACGCGATCGAAGTTGATCTCGCCGGCCTTCACCTTGGCCGCCAGATCCTCCAACCCGACGATGTCGGCGCCGGCGGCCTTCGCCAGCTCCTGGTTCTTGCCGGACGTGAACACCGCCACGCGCACCGTCTTGCCCGTGCCGTGCGGCATCACGGTCGAGCCGCGCACCTGCTGATCGGACTTGCTGGCGTCGATGCCGAGATTCACGGCTGCATCCACCGCTTCGGCGAACTTGGCGGTGGCGAATTCCTTCACCAACTTCAGCGCCTCGTCCACCGGATACTGTTTGCCCGGAGTGAGCTTCGCCTTCCAGGCCTTGACACGCTTCGGTGTGGCCATGGTCAGACTCCTTCCACGTCGACGCCCATGCTGCGCGCGCTGCCCGCAATGGTGCGGACCGCGGCCTCCAGATCGGCGGCGGTGAGGTCGGGCTGCTTCATCCTGGCAATCTCTTCCAGCTGCTGGCGGGAGATCTTGCCCACCTTGGCGGTGTTGGGGGTGCCGCTGCCTTTTTCAATACCTATCGCCTTGCGGATGAGCACCGCGGCGGGCGGCGTCTTCATCACGAAGGTGAAGCTGCGGTCGCTGTACACCGTGATGACCACCGGGATCGGCAAGCCCTTCTCCGTCTTCTGGGTCTGCGCGTTGAACTGCTTGCAGAACTCCATGATGTTCACGCCCTGCTGGCCCAGCGCCGGCCCGATCGGGGGCGAGGGGTTCGCGGAGCCTGCCGGCACCTGCAGCTTGATGTAGCCCTGTACTTTCTTGGCCATGAATACCTCTCAATTCAGGCCTTTTCGACCTGCGAGAAATCCAGCTCCACCGGCGTCGAGCGCCCGAGAATCTGCACCGCCACCTGCAGACGGTTCTTTTCGTAGTTCACGCTCTCGACGACGCCGTTGAAGTCGTTGAACGGCCCGTCGACCACGCGCACCACTTCGCCCGGCTCGAACAGCACCTTCGGCCGCGGCTTGTCCACACCCTCCTCGACGCGACGCAGGATCTGGTTGGCTTCCTTGTCGGTGATCGCCGCCGGCTTCTCCGGCGTACCGCCGATGAAGCCGAGCACCTTGGGCACATCGCGCACCAGGTGCCAGGTCTCCTCGTCCATCTCCATCTGCACCAGCACGTAGCCGGGATAGAACTTGCGCTCGCTCTTGCGCTTCTGGCCGTCGCGCATCTCGACCACTTCTTCCGTCGGCACCAGGATCTCGCCGAAGCGCGTCTCGAGCCCTGCGCGGCGGATGCGCTCCTTGAGCGACTCCGCCACCCGGTGCTCGAAGTTCGAATAGGCGTGCACCACGTACCACCTGAGCGCCACCGGTCAGCTCCCCTGCCCGGTGAGCAGCTTCGTGGCCCAGGCGAGCCCCAGGTCCAGCAACCAAAAAAATATTCCCGCCACCACCACGAAGATGAACACGACCAGGGTCGTCATGCCGGTCTCCTGGCGGCTCGGCCACACGATCTTGCGCAGCTCGACGCGCGCCAGCTCCACGAACCGGCGAAACTCATGGCCGTAGTACGAGAACGTCAGCACCAGCGCCGCGAGTGCGAGGCTTCCCACCACCGGCAGCCAGCGCAGCCAGGCGGCGCGGCCGGCGAGCAGGTAATAACCCGCGACGCCGGCGATCACGACCAGGATCGCGACAGCGAGCTTCACCTTGTCCGCCGTGCCGGCGTCCTGAACTTTGATTTCGTCTGTCATATCAACCGCTGGCAGGCCAGGAGGGAATCGAACCCCCAACCTGCGGTTTTGGAGACCGCCGCTCTGCCAATTGAGCTACTGGCCTGTTTCATTGGCTGAAATTGCCTGCGGCAATTTCAGCGGACTCACTCCGTCGCCCGCGGGCAAAAAGCGTGGTTTTTGCCCGCTGCGGTATCACTTCAGGATCTTGGTCACGACGCCGGCGCCGACGGTTTTACCGCCCTCGCGGATCGCAAAGCGCAGCCCATCTTCCATGGCAATCGGGCTGATCAGCTCGATCGTCATCTTGATGTTGTCCCCGGGCATGACCATCTCCACCCCCGCGGGCAGCTCGATCGTGCCGGTCACATCGGTGGTGCGAAAATAAAACTGCGGCCGGTAACCCTTGAAAAACGGCGTATGCCGCCCGCCTTCTTCCTTCGCCAGCACGTACACCTCGCACTCAAAGTGCGTGTGCGGAGTGATGCTGCCGGGCTTGGCCAGCACCTGCCCGCGCTCGACTTCCTCGCGCTTGGTGCCCCTCAAGAGCACCCCCACGTTATCTCCCGCCTGCCCCTCATCCAGGAGCTTCCGGAACATCTCCACCCCGGTGCACACGGTCTTCACCGTGGCCTTCAGCCCCACGATCTCCACCTCATCGTTCACCTTGACGATGCCGCGCTCGATGCGCCCGGTGACCACCGTGCCGCGCCCGGAAATCGAGAACACATCCTCCACCGGCATCAGAAACGGCTTGTCCACCTCGCGCTTGGGGATCGGGATGTACTTGTCCATCTCCTCCACCAGCTTCACCACCGAGGGCACCCCAAGCTCGCTCTTGTCCCCCTCCAGCGCCTTCAGCGCTGAGCCGATGATGATCGGGGTCTTCTCGCCGGGAAACTTGTACAAGGTCAGCAGCTCCCGTACCTCCATCTCCACCAGCTCCAGCAGCTCCTTGTCATCCACCATGTCCGCCTTGTTCATGAACACCACCATGTACGGCACTCCCACCTGGCGCGCCAACAGGATGTGCTCGCGGGTCTGGGGCATCGGACCATCCGCCGCCGACACCACCAGAATCGCCCCGTCCATCTGCGCCGCCCCGGTGATCATGTTCTTCACGTAGTCCGCGTGTCCCGGGCAGTCCACGTGCGCGTAGTGCCGGTTCTTGCTCTGGTACTCCACGTGCGCAGTCGAAATCGTGATGCCGCGCGCCTTCTCCTCGGGGGCCTTGTCAATCTGGTCGTACGCCACAAAGGTCCCGCCGTAGGTCTCGGCCATCACCTTCGTCAGCGCCGCCGTCAACGTCGTCTTCCCATGGTCCACATGACCAATCGTCCCCACGTTCACGTGCGGCTTGTTGCGCTCGAATTTCTCTTTGGACATGGCGTAGTTCCTCGACTGCCGTTTACTTCTTGATGATTCCGTCCGCGATATTCGGCGGCACTTCCACGTACTTGGCGAACTCCATGGTGAAGGTGGCGCGGCCCTGGCTCATGGAGCGCACCGTGGTCGCGTAGCCGAACATTTCCGACAGCGGCACATCCGCCGTGATGGCCTTGCCCGCCGGCGTCTCGTCCATGCCGGTGATCTGTCCGCGCCGGCGGTTCAGATCGCCGATCACATCACCCGAGTATTCCTCCGGCGTCACCACTTCGACCTTCATGATCGGCTCGAGCAGCACGGGCTTGGCGCGCCTGAAGCCTTCCTTGAAGCCTATCGAGCCTGCGATCTTGAACGCCATCTCGTTCGAGTCGACGTCGTGGTAGGAGCCGTCGATCAGCGTCACCTTCACGTCCACCACCGGGTAGCCGGCGATGACGCCGGTCTCAACGGCTTCCTTGATGCCCTTGTCCACCGCCGGCACGTACTCGCGCGGCACGCTACCGCCGACGACACCGTTGATGAACTCGTAGCCCTTGCCCTGCACGTTGGGCTCGAGCTTCAGCCACACGTGGCCATACTGGCCGCGCCCGCCCGACTGGCGTATGAACTTGCCCTCGCTCTCGACCGTGCCGCGAATGGTCTCGCGGTAGGCGACCTGCGGCTTGCCGACGTTCGCATCGACCTTGAACTCGCGCTTCATGCGATCGACGATGATCTCCAGGTGCAGCTCGCCCATGCCGGAGATGATCGTCTGCCCCGACTCCTGGTCGGTGTGGACGCGGAACGAGGGGTCTTCCTTGGCGAGGCGCTGCAGCGCCAGGCCCATCTTCTCCTGGTCTGCCTTGGTCTTCGGCTCCACGGCCACCGAAATCACGGGCGCCGGGAATTCCATCTTCTCAAGCGTGATGATCTCTTCCAGGTCGCACAGCGTGTCGCCGGTGATGACGTCCTTCAGCCCCACCGCGGCGGCGATGTCGCCGGCGCGCACTTCCTTGATCTCGGTGCGCTCGCTGGCGTGCATCTGCAGCAGGCGCCCGATGCGTTCCTTGCGGTCCTTCGACGGCACATACACGGTGTCGCCCGAGTTGAGCACGCCGGAGTAGACGCGGAAGAACGTCAGGTTGCCGACGAACGGGTCATTGAGGATCTTGAACGCGAGGGCGGAGAACGGCTCCTCGTCGCTCGCCTTGCGGGTCGCGGGCTCACCGTCGCTATCGATTCCCTTGACGGGCGGCATTTCGATCGGCGAGGGCATGAACTCGATGACCGCATCGAGCAACGCCTGCACGCCCTTGTTCTTGAACGCGGTGCCGCACATGCACAGCACGACCTCGTTCCTGATGGAACGCTCGCGCAGCCCCGCCCGGATCTCCTTGTCGGACAGTTCCTCGCCCTCGAGGTACTTGTGCATGAGCGTGTCGTTGGCTTCCGCCGCCACCTCGATCATCTTGGCGCGGTGCTTCAGCGCCTCGTCCTTGAGAGTCGCCGGGATGTCGCGGTACTCGAACTTCATCCCCTGGGTCTCCATGTCCCAGTAGATGGCCTTCATGCGGATGAGATCGACGACGCCCTCGAAGCCGTCCTCAGCGCCGATCGGAATCTGGATCGCAAGCGGGTTGGCCCGCAGGCGCGTCCTGATCTGATCCAGGCAGCGGAAGAAGTCGGCGCCGGCGCGGTCCATCTTGTTGACGAAGGCGATGCGCGGCACGCCGTACTTGTTCATCTGCCGCCACACCGTCTCCGACTGCGGCTGCACGCCGGACACTGCACAGAACAACGCCACGGCGGAATCGAGCACGCGCAGCGAGCGCTCCACCTCGATGGTGAAGTCGACGTGACCGGGCGTGTCGAGGATGTTGATGCGGTGCTCGGGGAAGCTGTTGTCCATCCCCTTCCAGAATCAGGTGGTGGCGGCGGCCGTAATGGTGATGCCGCGTTCCTGTTCCTGCTCCATGTAGTCCATCACGGCCGCGCCGTCGTGAACCTCGCCGATCTTGTGCGAAACGCCGGTGTAAAACAGGATGCGCTCGGTCGTGGTCGTCTTCCCCGCGTCGATGTGCGCAGAGATGCCGATGTTCCGATAGCGCTCGATGGGCGTCGCGCGTGCCACGGTTCAGTGTCCTCTAGGCTCTCACCAGCGGTAGTGCGCGAAGGCCTTGTTGGCCTCCGCCATGCGATGCGTATCCTCGCGCTTCCTGACGGCCGCGCCGCGATTCTCGGACGCCTCCATCAGCTCGTGCGCCAGGCGAAACGCCATGGATTTCTCGCTGCGGCCACGGGCGGCCTCGATGACCCAGCGCATCGCCAATGTCTGGCGGCGGGTAGACCGCACTTCAACCGGAACCTGGTACGTGGCACCACCGACGCGGCGCGACTTCACTTCGACCACGGGCTTCACGTTGTCGAGGGCCGTCGAGAGCACCTCGATCGCCTCACCGCCCTGCTTGCCGGTCTTCTCGGCAATGCGGTCGAGCGCTCCATAGATGATGCGTTCGGCGGCGGACTTCTTGCCGTTCTTCATGACGACGTTCATGAATTTGGCAAGCATCTCGTTGTTGAACTTCGGGTCCGGGAGGACAGAGCGGACCGGAGCTTGAGCTCGACGGGACATGGCTGATCTACCCCCTTATTTCTTCGGGCGCTTGGCGCCGTACTTGGACCGGCTCTGCTTGCGCTCGCCGACGCCGGCACAATCCAGCGTGCCGCGCACCGTGTGATAGCGCACACCGGGCAGATCCTTCACGCGGCCGCCGCGGATGAGGACCACCGAGTGCTCCTGCAGGTTGTGGCCCTCGCCGCCGATGTAGCTGGTGACTTCGTAACCGTTGGTGAGGCGCACGCGGCACACCTTACGCAGCGCGGAATTGGGCTTCTTCGGTGTCGTGGTATAGACGCGCGTGCACACGCCGCGCTTCTGGGGGGACGCACCGAGCGCCGGCACCTTAGTTTTCTCTGCCTTCGTCCGGCGCGGTTGCCGGATGAGCTGACCCGTGGTCGCCATCGTTGTCCTGTCTCCAGATCTCGGCTGCGGGAGCCACCCGCGCGATAAGCGACCTAGAAGAACACCGGGCCGCCTTGAGGCGGCCCGGTACTTGTAAGTCGCTGTTTTTCGGTGCCGGCGTGTATGAGGGGCCGGCCCGACAAAGGCCGGCGATTCTAGGTATGGGGCCTCGGGGTGTCAACCGGCGGACGGAGCGGGGTCTGCCGGGGCTGGCTCGCCGCGCGCAGGAACTCAAGGAAACCGGGGTAGACCAGCTCGTTGCCATACCCGCTCAGATGGTCGCCGTCGAAGAACAGGGGGGTCCCCTGCCGGAGCGCCTCGCAGGTGGCGTTCGGACAGGAGCGCATCGAACGGATCCCAGATGGAGACGAAATTGCCCTCCAGGGTTTCCATCGCCTGCAGGACCGGCTGTCGATAGGCCAGCATCACCGCCCGGGGCATGCGCGATTGAACCAGTCGGAGCACCGAAACGGCGGCGACCGGAAGATCGGCTTGGGAGCTTCGAAGACGACCCGCAGTCCCCGGGTTCCCAGGAATTTCAGCGTCCGGGCCGCCTCGGCGAGGGCTGTCGGCTGCGCGGCCCTGAGATCATGCCACTCCTGCTTCACGGTGCGCTCGGAGTAGGTGGCCCACTGATCGCCGAGCCGCGGCAGTCGCAGCGAGGGCAGAAACAGCACATCCCGCGGATGCGCCTGTTTGGCGATATCGGCCAGCAGCGCCGCATAGAAGGCGCGGCAGGCGGGCGTCTCCTTGCGCAACGCCATGTCGAGCTCCATGAACGCGCAGTCACTGCGGTAATACACCGCAACCTCATAGGGTTGCTCGCGGGTGAGTCTCGCAAGCAGTGTGGTGTACGCGAGGGCGTGCGAGTTGCCCGTCACGAACAACTGCACGTCGTGCCCCTGACATCCGCTGTGACGCGATTTCAATAGCGCGCCACCGGCGAACGGCTCGTAGAAGCGCGATACGTGGCAACCACCGCCGGCATCTTCCTCGGCAGCCCAGTCGGCGGGATACCAGATCTGGGCCTGTCGCGTCACGCTCAGCGAGAAGCGGTGCCGCTGCTTGTCGAGGGCATCGGCTGCGGAAGCCTCGCCGGAAGGGTGTCTCGACCCATCGGTATGACGCCTCAGCGAGTGCCGCAATCAACGCCACCGCCACGATCCGCGTGGCGAGGCTCTCGAGGCCCACCGTCCAACGAAACAGCACGTACACCGGCCAGTGCCACAGGTACAGGGAGTACGAGCGCGTCCCGATCCACACCGGCACCGCCGCGGACAACACCCGCACCGGTCGCCCGCCCCCGGCCATGACCGCAGCGTCGATGGCACCGGCTGTTCCCAATACCGCCGCCAGCGCCCAGGGCATCGGGAAGGACGCTTCGCGGCTGAACACGAGGCCGGCAGCGATCAGCCCGAACGAAATCCACAGCTGCGCACCGCGTGCACGATCCGTGGGTGTACGGGCCCATGACGGCGCAGGGCCCTCTCGTGATCGCCGCCCCATGAATGCCGCATGCTCCCCAGTCGGATATCATCGGCCGCTGCGGCGGGGACTGTGCCGCCGCGCACCCGAATCGCGGTGTAAGTCAAGTGAACGTGCGCCCCGCTGCCTCGAACGATATCCCGCCGCTGCTCGCGCTGGTGCGGCGTTACTGGGAGTTCGAGGGCATCGCGGGCTTCACGGCGCTGCGCATCGAGCTCGTGCTGCAGCGGCTGCTGGCCGAGCCGCGGCTCGGAGCGATCTGGGTGGCGGAGTCAGACGCGCGGCTCGTCGGCTACCTCACCGCCGTGCTGGTGCTGAGCGTCGAGCACCACGGTTTCATGGGTGAGATCGACGAATTCTTCGTGGTCCCCGAAGCGCGCGCGTCCGGCATCGGGACGCAGCTGCTGGCAGCGGCGGAGACGGCACTCGCCGCCCGCGGCTGTGTCCGGTTGCAACTGCAGCTGGGGGTCGCGAACTCCGCGGCGCGCGCGTTCTACCAGCGCCGCGGTTATACCGCCCGCGCGGGATATGAGCTGCTGGAGAAGCCCCTGGGCGCACACGCCTGACCGACCCCGGCCTGTCTTAGCATTCCGAGGAGTAACGACATGCCAGCCCTGACCTTCGCGAGCTGCCGCGCTGCTGTCTTCCTGGCCCTGCTCGGCGTCGTGGCGCTCGCAGGCGCCAACGCCCGGGCCTCCGACGTCTATGACGCCGCGGTCGGACATGCCGGCCGCAGCAGCGACGATCTCAAGCGCGACTCGCTCGATCATTCCGCCGACGTGCTGCGGCTCGCCGGAATCAAGCCGGGCATGCAGGTCGCCGACTTCCTTGCCGGCGACGGCTACTACAGCGAGCTGCTCAGTTACCTCGTCGGGCCCAAGGGGCACGTTTATCTGCTCAACAACACCGCCTATGACACCTGGAGCGAGGGTCACTGGAAGGAGCGTATCGAGGGCCGGCTGCCAAACGTCGAGCATCGCACCATCGATGCCGAGCACCTGGATCTCGCCGCACACTCCCTCGATGCCATCCTGCTCATCAAGGTTTACCACGACCTCTACTGGGTCGATGAGGATCCAAAAGACAACTGGCCGAAGTACGACGTGAGCCGGGTGTTGAACGAGATCGACCGCGTGGTGAAGCCGGGCGGCATCCTGCTGGTGGTCGACCATTCCGCCAAGGCCGGCACCGGCAGCGCGGACGCTGGCAGCCTTCATCGTATCGATGAGGCATACGCGCGGCGTGACTTCGAGAAGCACGGCTTCGCTTACGTATCGACGAGCGACGTGCTGCGCAAGCCCGAAGACCCGCGCGATCAGATCACCTACAAGGGACCGATGGTCGGCAAGACCGACCGGTTCGTGATGGTGTTCAGGAAGTCACGCTGACACGATTGCTGGCGCCGTTCACTCGCGAAAGCGAGACCCCACTGCAAGGCCAGGGCGAAATGCCGCCGCCGATGGATGATCCGTACGACCTCAGGCGCTATGTCGAGGCGCAAGATCCGCTGTTCGCCCGGGTGTGCGCCGAGCTCGCGGCGGGCTGCAAGGAGAGCCACTGGATGTGGTTCATCTTTCCGCAACTCCTGGGCCTGGGGTCAAGCCCTACTGCGCGCCGCTATGCGATCGCCTCCGTGGAGGAAGCGCGCGCCTACCTCGCGCACCCGGTCCTGGGTGCGCGCCTGCGCGAGTGCACGCACCTGGTGAACCGGATCGAGGGTCGTACGATCGAGGAGATCTTCGGCTATCCGGATCACCTGAAATTCCGCTCCTGCATGACGCTGTTTGCGTGCGCCGCCGGGGAGGCGGGCGATGGCCCCCTGTTCCGCGAAGCCCTGCGCAGGCACTTCGCGGGTGCGGGGGATCCCCTCACCCGCAAGCTGCTTACTTCGGCTTGCGGAACTTCAGAATGAACTGATCCGTGTGTCCGCGCATGTTCGGATCGAACACCTTGGCGGTGTGCGGATCGTCCTTGTTGCTCAGGATGTCGCTCGAGCCCTCGAACTTGAAGCCGGCCGAGATGACTTCCTTTTTCACCGCCTCCCGATCGATGCGATGCAGGGTCGAGGTGTCGCGAAAACCAGATCCGGCTTCCGCGGCGTGGTCGCTCACGATGTACACGCCGCCGGGCTTCAGGGCCTTGAATACCGCCTTGTCGATGTCGACGACCTGGACGTCGGGCAGGTTGTGAAAGTCGTGGTAGTTCTGGGACGTCCATACGAGGTCAACGCCTTTCGGGAGCGCGAGCTGCGCGAAGCGCTGCACGCTCACGGTCACGTTGCCGTAGTGCGGATCGGCGGCGATCGCCTGCACCGGCGCGGCGGGATCGGGTGAATCCGCCGCGGCCTGCGGCCGCCGCGCGGGTGGCGCTGCGTAGACCTTGCCCTTGGGCCCGACAACGCTGCTGAGCAGGCGCGTGAAATACCCCGATCCCGGAACGAGCTCGACCACCTGGTCGCCGGGCTTGACGCCCGCGAACGCGAGACTCAAGGCAGGATGACGATCCGCGTCGCGCTTGGTGTCAGCTTCCGGCCGCGCGGCATCGGCGCAGGCCGCGGTAATGAACGGCGGCATATCGTGCGCGCGTGGTGATCCGTGTCCGGCCTGGACGCCGGTGACGGCCAGGGCCGCAGCCAATGCCGGCGCCGCCAGAGTCGTTGTCCGTCCCATGACTGATCCTCCTTCGGTGCCCGCGCCACTGTATCAGGGCGGGGATCGCCTCACTATCGCTTCGCCGTGCTCACAGGGCAGTAGACCGCGCGGGAATATTCCGCAGCTCGAGCTGCCAGGT
>JBGPKC010000060.1:0-17625 GCA_041485725.1 Steroidobacteraceae bacterium | reverse complement strand
GTGTTCCACCGGGATGAGGCGTGTCAGGCCATCGAGCATCGCGCGCCCGTCGCGCAGCAGGAAGAACAGCATGAACAGCATCATGAAAAAGCCGACCACGGTGCCGATGGCACCGAGCGCCACGCTCCCGCCCATCGAGGCGGCGGATCTGAGCAGCGTTTGCAGGCCGTCGTTCATCCAGCCCTGCAGCTGCGCGGCGCTGACCACCGCGTTCTCGCGCACCCAGCCGACCGCGCCGCCGATGAGCGGATAGCCCGACAGGCGCTCGACCAGCTCGGGGAAGGAGAGGAAGCTGTGGCCGCGCAGATACTCGATGAGCCGCGTCACCTGTCCAACGAACGCACCCGTCAGTACCGACAGCGGCGCCAGCACCAGGAAGGGCGTCAGCGTGGTGAGGATGCCGGCGGACAGCGCGCGCCGGCCCTTGAGGCGCCGCGTGAGCCGCTCGTGCAGGGGATGCAGGATGAACGCCAGTACCACCGCCCAGCCGAGCATGCCGCTCAGGGGGTCGAGGATCCTGAACAGCAGGTAGCCCAGGATCGCCGCGGTCGCGAGCTGGAAGCTGCGCAGGTAGAAGGCGGAGGCGGAGTCCAAGACGCTACTCGGAGTTGTTCACCTTGCCGAAGCGGTAGTTGACGCGCAGGCCGTATACGCGCGGCTCGTTGGTCGTCTGGCGCAGGTCGAAGTTACCGGTGCTGGTGTAGATGATCGCGTTCTTGTCCGTGAGGTTCCTGACGTAGAGCTCGGCAAGCCAATGGCTGCCTTCGGGATTCAACCCGAAGCGCAGGTTCATGATGGTGTAGTCCGGCTGCAGTATGCGCGGAAAGCCGTTCGAGCCGGCGACATGAAGGTCGTTCCACATGTCACCCTTGTGGGCCAGGTCGAACTGCGCATACCCCCTGAGGTTGGCGCCCAGCGCATGCTCGTAGCGCAGGTTGGCGCTGTAGTTGAAGTACGGCACATAGGGCAGCCGCTCGCCGACATTGGGGGCGAACAGCCTCCCGGCAGCGTCATTCGGTACCGATACGAGGTGCGCGTCGGTGTAGGCGGCGGAAGCCTGGAATGACCAGTGGTCACTGATCTTGTAGTCGACATTCGACTCGACGCCGTAGATGCGCCCGTCACCCACGTTGGCGTTGAAACTGCTGGGGGCGCAGATGTCTATGTCATACAGGAGCGTCTGCAGGTTCTTCCAATTCATGTAGTAGGCCGCGCCGTTCCACAGCAGGTGGCCTGCCAGGCTGGTCGTCTTCCAGCCGAGCTCGTAGTTGTTGAGCGTGTCGGGTATGTAGGTTTGCGGCACCCCGTTCGCATAGCACGACGCGGGAAAGCCGGAATTGGCCCCGCCATCGCGGAAACCCTGGCCGAAATCGGCGTACAGCATCACCTTGTCGGTGAGCTTGTAGTTGATCCCGACCTTGCTGTTCCACTTGTGCGAGGAGCCCGTCGACAAGGTCGACGCCGTGGGGGCGTAAGCAAACTGACCGTAGGGGCTGAAGTAGGAGAAGTTGGAGTGAAAGTGCACGACTCCCGCTTCGACGTTGAGCTTGTCCGTGAGATCGAAGCTGATATCCGCAAACTCCGTGGTCTGCAGGTAGTCGGAGCGCGTGGTATAGCTGTACCAGATTCCTGGGGGGAGCGAGGAGGCGGTTTGGCCGTAATAGGCGAGATAATACTGGAACAAGGTACCCTGTGGTTTCAGTCCCGGGTTGTAGTAGGTGCTGCCGGAGTTCTTGTCTACGGTCTTCTCCCAGTACAGACCCGCGAGCCAGTGGAAACGCCCGCCGGGTTTGGACAAGAGCCGCAGCTCGTCCGACCAGCGCTCCGGGTTAGTGTGGTATTCGTAGTATTGCAGCGGGACATTGCAGCCACTGAAGGGCTCGGCAGGGGCGCTATAGTGCGGTCCGGTATCGCACGCCAGTGACTCTACGAACCCGGGCTGGAGGCCGGAGTCCGGATGACTGAAGTTCTCCATGTACTGGGAGTACTCGTTCAGCTGCCGCGTGGGTAGCGACCAGTAAGTGCTGGCGAAGACGAGGTCCGCGATGCCGACGTCTCCGTCTAAGTGCAAATCCCAGTTCTTGGCCTGAAAGTAATGGTCCTCCGGACCGAAGCGCTGCACGGTGCGGGGCATATTTGGGTCTTCGTCCCACGCGCCGAGCGCGGACAGGCGCTGATAGTCGTAGGAAAACGTCGAGCTCCAGGAATCGTTGAATACCGCCTTGAGGGCGACACGCCCGCCCTCCTGATGCTCGCGGTTGTAATCGTGGCGCGCCCACTGCGCGTTGGTTGAGACCGTACCGTTGATCCAGTTGCGCGTGGTGAGCGCGTTGTTGACGAAGCCGCCGTGGGCGGCGCTGAACGCGGAGACGCGCAGTCCGAGCCGGCCCTCGATCAGCGGCACATTGAGAAACGCCTCGTAGCTCTGGTCTTGCTGGCCACCCTGGATCTTGCCGCCGTCAAAATCGGCACCGGCGCTGAAGCGATTCACGTCGGGCTTGTTGGTGATGTAGCGCACCGCGCCAGCCATGGAGCCGGCGCCGAAGGTCGTACCCTGCGGGCCGTTCAGCACTTCGATGCGCTCGATGTCGTAAAGATGCAGGTCCGGCTGCACCCCGTACCAGCTCAGGGACGAGTCGTCGAGAAAGAACCCGGTCGCGGAGCTGTTGGCGTAGTTCGGATTGCTGCCGTCGGAGACGCCGCGCATGAAGAAGACCTGGGTGCCGGGGCCGACGCTGATGAACGAAATCGACGGCACCTTCGCCGCATAGTCATCGAATTGCGTAATGGCGAGGTTCTGCAGGTCCTTGTGCGTGAACACGTCGATGCTGATGGGGACGTCCTGGAGGTTCTCCTCGCGCTTGCGCGCCGTGACCACGACTTCCTGCAGCCCGCCGCCGGCAGCATCCGCGGTCGCCGCCAATGCGGGCGTGCGCGGTGCGGCCACACTGGCGAGCGCTGCCGCGACGGCGAGGCCGATCCTGGAGCCTGGGGGCAGCGTCGTCTTGCAAAAGTGATCGGCCGCACGAACCTTGGTTCTGGTACCCATGCGCTGCTCCCCGTCAGTCACCGCTATCGCGCGCTTTTTGCGCTGGCGCGTGTCCCGATCATCCTTGGTACGGGCGCTCTTAGTCAACGATCGTTCAACAAGGGCGGTCCGCTGCAGGCTCGCGGCCTCGGCGGCTTTAATCCTCGAAGCGCTCGAGACTGTCTCCGAGGGCACGACGCAAGGGCTCGAGCTCGGTGGCGAAATGCCGCCAGTAACCCACTCCCGAGGTATAGAGCGGCTGACGCACCTGTTCGGCGCTGGCGGTGCGCACCGAGCGTTGCGTCTCGTGAAAGGAGAGGCAGGCGGCCTCGAAGGGCAGCCGGCAGTGCTCGAGGAGGCGGCGGATGTTCGCCTCCGGGTCGCGCACCAGCTCCTCGTACTGAAGATGCAGCACTTTGCCCGGCAGCACGGCGTCCCAGTGATCCATGAGCGACAGATAGCAGCGGTAGTAACGACCCAGATGGTCGAGGTCGTAGCTGAAGGTCTGCCCTTCCGCGAAGTGCTGCTTGAAGGTGCTGAAGCAGCAATCCATCGGATGGCGACGTGCGTCGATGATGGTCGCGTGCGGCAGGATCGCGTGGATGAGTCCGACGTGACTGAAATTATTGGGCAGCTTGTCGGTGAAGCGCTCACGCCCCCGCCGTAGCGGCGCGGTCTCCTCGAGGTAGCGGCTGCCGAGCGCACTGAGCTGTACCGCCGAGGCGCTGCCGACGCTCTCGGGGTAGCCGTCGCGGTTGGCGGACAGGTCTTCGAACTCGCGCGTGATGTTGATGATGTTCGGCAGCTCCATGGTGCCTTCGACGCACGAGTGGCTGGCGAGGATCTGCTCGACCAGCGTCGATCCGGAGCGCGGCAGGCCGACGATGAAGATCGGCGCGTCGCTCGGGTCCCCACTGCCGGCGCGCGCAGCAAAGAACTCGTTGTCAAAGAAGGCGCGAATGCGCGCGCTGCGGCGCTCGAAGTTCTCGATGTCGAACGGCGCATCGAGGCGCCGCCGCGCGTTGCCCGTGGCGTAATGCGCGAAGGCTTGCGGGTACAGCTGGCGCTGCTCGAAAGCCTTGCCCAGCGCAAAATTCAGCTGCGCCTCGTTGGAGCGCGCGCCCTTATCGCTCGCGAGCAGCGACTGCATGGCGGCGACTTCGGTCTCGCTGAAGGAATAATTCTTGAGGTCCGCCAGGCTCCAGTAGGCTTCCGCATTGCCCGGATCCAGCGCCAGCGCCGCCTTATAGGAGGCCTCGCTCTCGCGCCGCCGGCCGAGCGTCTTTTGAACGTGTCCGATGGACATCCGCAGCCGTACCTCGTCGGGCTTGAAGCGCGCCGCCTGCTCGTAGGCCTCGAGCGCTTCCTCCTGGCGCATGAGCCGCGTCGACACGGCGGCGATCGTGATCCAGCTCTGCGGGTTTTCCGGCTCCATCTTCAGCAAGTGGCGTGCGGCGGCGTCCGCTTCCTTGATGCGGCCCAACGCCAGGAGCGCGGGGCCGAGTCCCCGGTACGCGAGCGGGACGTGCTCGGACTGTCTCCGGGCATGGCGCAGCAGGCGCTCGGCATCGTGGGGTACGTCCGCCGCGAGCGAGAGTGCCGCCAGCCCGCACAGCGCCGCCACATGACTCGCATCGGAGCGCAGGATGTCGCGAAACAAGACTTCCGATTTTTTCCGGTCGTCGGCCACGAGCGCGGCCGTGGCTTCCTCGACACGCAGCCGCTGCGGATCGGTGAGGCGCGCGCGCTCGAAGGCCGTACGGGCATCCGCGTACTGGCCCAGGTCAACGAGCACGTCGCCGTAGGCGAGCCAGGCGAGATGGTGGTGGGGCGTGCTCTTCAGAACCCGCCGCACTTCTTCGCGTGCCTGCTCGGGCCTGCCGTCGCGGCGGTAGGCGCGCGCGAGATCGACCCGCGCGTGGGCGAAGCCGGGCGCGCCCGCGAGCACGCGCTCGAGAATGGCGATGCTTTCGGCGATCTTGTCCTGGGCGAGGAGCGCAGCGCCGAGGAGCCACAGGCAGTTGAGATCACCGGGCGCCTGCGCCTCGAGCGAGCGCAGCCACGCTTCCGCGCTCGCCGCCTGACCGGCGCGCAGCGCCGCGTGCGCGCGGCGGCGGCTCTCTTCGAAGGCGGCTGGTGCGTGCGGCGCGCTCATGGCTCCCGTTGCGCTCGCCGGCAGCTGCGCGCCGCTTTCGCGTCTTTCGGGACTGCGGCGGCGAGACACCGCCGGGGAAGCTCAGCGTAACACGCGGCCCCGGTAGCGTGGATTCTGCCCTGCGGCCCTGCCCGCGCAGCGGAGCTCGGGCTACACTTCACGCTCGCGCACCCGCTGCCGTTTCGCCCGTACCACCGCCTGTATTCGCGGGAGGATCTCGTGCATCTGAAACGCCTGCTGCCCTGTCTTGTTGTGGTTGCTGCAACCCTCACCCCCTGGTCGGTGCAGGCAGGCCGTCCCTTGAGCCCGGAGGATTGGTTCCGCTTCCAGGCGGTGTCCGATTTGCATATCGCGCCCGATGGCGCCGCGGTCGCCTACCTGGTGACGAGCTACGACAAGGAGTCCGACGCATCCAGGAGCGCGTTGTGGCTGGCCAGCTGGGCGGGGGACGCGAGCGTCCAGCTGACGCGCGGCGAGAGCGTATCGGAGCCGCGCTTCAGCCCCGACGCGCGCTACCTCAGCTTCCTGTCGGCACGTCCGGCCGAAAGCAAAACACAGCTGTGGGTGCTCGATCGGCGCGGCGGTGAGCCGCGGCAACTCACTCACGTCACCGGGGAGCTCACCGGCTACGAATGGTCGCCCGACAGCGAGCACGTCGTGCTCGTGATGCGCGCGGGTGAGGAGAAGGCCCCGAAGCCGATCGTCATCGACTCCTTTCAGTTCAAGGCCGACCGGGATGGGTACCTGAGTGCCGCATCGCGTTCCCATTTGTATTTGCTCGAGGTGCGCAGCGGCGCATGCGAGCCTCTCACGGCGGACTCCGGCAAGCAGGAGTCGCTCCCGGCCTGGTCCCCGGACGGTGAGCAGATCGCCTACGTCAGCGACCCGATGAAGGGACCTGAGCAGACCGGCATCGATGAGATCGATCTCATTGCCGCGCGCGCCGGCTCGACAGCGAGGCGGCTGCTGACCACCTGGTCGCCCAATCGCCAGAAGCTCCAATGGACTCCCGACGGGACGCGACTCGCGTTCCTGCAGGGCGCCGAGGCGAAATTCAACGCCTACATCATCGATAGTCTCGCGGTCCTCGAGGTGAAGTCCGGTGAGGTGCGCCCCCTCACCGACCGGCTCGACCGCGCGGTCCTCTCGCCGGCGTTCGCAGCCGACGGCCGTTCACTTGAATTTGCCGTCGAGGACGACGGCAACCAGTACCCGGCGCGCGTCACACTCGCCAGCGCGGCGATCGAGCGGCTGGGGGGTCCCATGGTCGTGCACGGGCTCGCCGCGGCGGCTGGCCACACGGCCGTGCTGGTTTCCAGTGACCGTGCCCCCGTAGAGGTCTATGCGCTTGAACAGGGGCAGCTGCGACCCTTGAGCGCTCACAACCCGGCGCTGTTCGGGGAGTTGCAGCTGGGACCGGTCGAGGACATCTCCTTCAGGAGCCGCGACGGTACGGCCGTGCACGGACAGCTCGTCAAGCCACCCGACTACGTTTCCGGACGGCGCTATCCGACGATCGTGTGGATCCACGGCGGACCCAACGGCCAGGACGACCACTCCCTCGAGCTGCAAGGGTACGGGCCACCGCTCGAGCGGCAGCTGTTCGCGACCCACGGCTTTGCGGTGCTGGCGATCAACTATCGCGGCAGCACCGGGCGCGGCGCGAAATTCGCCCGCAGCATTCTCGCCGACTGGGGCCACAGGGAAGTCGAGGACTTGCTCGCCGGGGTCGATTACGCGGTCGGCAAGGGAATCGCCGATCCGGCGCGCTTAGGGATCGGGGGCTGGAGCTACGGCGGCTTGCTCACCGACTACGTGATCGCAAGTGATACGCGCTTCAAGGCGGCGATCAGCGGTGCCGGCAGCGGCAACCAACTCTCGACCTACGGCGCGGACCAATACATCGTGGAATACAACGCGGAGCTCGGGCCGCCGTGGCGCAATCCCGCGCTATGGCTCAAGGTTTCCTATCCCTTCTTTCACGCCGACCGGATCCGCACGCCCACGCTCTTCCTGGGCGGGGACAAGGACTTCAATGTCCCGATCGGCGGCGGTGAGCAGATGTACCAGGCGCTGCGCACGCTCGGCGTGCCGGCGCAACTCATCGTCTATCCCGGCGAGTACCACGTGCCGACCCGACCGAGTTTCCTGGTCGATCGTTTCCAGCGTTACCTCGACTGGATGGACAAGTACCTCAAGGACAAGCTCTAGCGCCGGACATAAGCGCTCGCGCACCGCGCAGCGGCCGCACGCCTCACCGGGCGCGGCTGACGAAAGTCTCATCGGTGAGACTGTCCAGGAACGAGATGAGCGCGCTGCGTTCGGCACTCGAGAACGGGACGCGCGGCAGACGCCGATCGGCACGCGCGGCCTGCGTCGCCAGGGACGAATAGTGCTCGAGCACCGCCTCCAGAGTGGCGAAACGCCCATCGTGCATGTAGGGGGCGGTCAGGGCGACGTTGCGCAGCGTCGGCACGCGCATCGGCTGCGCGCTCGTGCCGTTGTTGGCGAAGCTCGCCGCTCCGGTCTCATCCTGCGCATCGCGCCAGTTGCCCGAGAAGTTGAATCCGGAGTGACACGCCGAGCAGCCCGCCCGCTTTGAGAAGAACAGCGCCATGCCCCGCTTGGCTTCACCCGACAGGGCGTCGTGCTCGCCATTGAACACGTAACGATCGAAGGGCGAGCCTCCGGAGATCAGTGTGCGCTCGAAACTCGCAATGGCCTTGACGAGATTCTCGAATCTCACGGGCGCGGGATCGCCGGGGAAGGCGGCGGCGAAGGCTCCCGCGTACGCCGGATCTGCCGCCAGCTGCGCGCACACCGCCGCCTCACGGCCCTTGAGTCCGAGCTCCACCGGGTGTTCATTCAACATCGGCTCGAGCATCTGTGCCTCGAGCGAGCGCACCTGCGGCTTGGCCCAGCCGAAGCTGATGTTGTAAGCGACGTTGACGAGCGCCATCGCGTTGTGCGGCAAGGCCTCGCCGGTGGCGCCGATCGCGACCGGCCTCGCTTGCGCGAAGGCATGCGCCGGGTCGTGACAGCTCGAGCAGCTGTACTGGCCGGTCACTGACAGACGGCGTTCGAAGAACAGCCGCTCACCGAGCGCGGCCTTGGCCTCGGACATGGGATTGTCAGGCGGTACCGCGGGCGTGGGGAAACCCCGCGGCAGGTGCCACGCAAACGGTTGCGCCGCCAGCGGGCAGGCGGCGAGCAGCACCATGGCCGCCGCAGCCAGGCGCACCGGCGCGCGCTCTAGCGCCAGCTGGCCGCCGTCCCGGCGCGCGTCAGCGCCGCGGTCTGGCCGGCGATCTGCGCACGCTCCTGGATCCACTTATCGAGCTCGTCCAGGTTGGGGGCATTGCTGCCGGCCGCAGTGGCGCGCTGGTCCGCGACCCAGCTCTTCATGGCGGTGAGGAGTTTGCCCGCCAGCGACCGGCTGCCGGCGTACAGGTCCAGGTAGGCCTGCTGCGCGTCGGGGATGCGATTGAGCCCCAGGTACGCCTCGCCCCGATACTCCAGCGCATCCGCGTAGCCGGGCTTGAGGGTGAGCGCCTTGTCGTACGCCGCGAGCGCCTCGTCGTAGTGGCCGAGCTTGCGGTTCGTGTAGCCCACGTAGTTCCACGCCTCGTGCAGCGTCGCGTCGAGCCCCGTCGCCTCCCGGAACTTCGCCAGCGCCTCGGCATACCGGTCCTGGGCCTCATGCGCGGCCTTGTCCTTCTTGCCGGCGTCGGTCGACTGCGCCGCGGCAGCCTGCGCCTTGTCGGCCTTCTTCACGTCGTGCACGCCGTCGTTGTACGCGTCCTTCGCCTTCTGTTGCGGCGTCTGCTCGCGCGGCATGGGGGGCGGCGTGGGCATGGACATTCCGCCGCCGCCGTTCGCCCAGCCCGCAGACATTCCGCCAGCCAGCAGGCAGGCCGACAACACCTGAAGAGCGATACGCATAGAACCCCTCACTTCGGTGGTAAGACACGAGCTGCCTATGCTGCAATGTTCGCGCCGCACGGGGCAACTGCCTGCGCGCGCACCGCCGGCCGACGGCCGTTCCCGAAAGCCTACGGCGCCTTCGGCGCCGGTGCCGCAACCGACCAGTGGGCATTGCGGAATTTCCACCGGCCGTCGCGCCGTTCCGCCACGGCGGTGAAATAGCCGCGGTCGGTGACCCGACCGCCGTCGGCGGCGACCCGCAGCTCGGACCACGAACTCGCCATCACCGCCAGATCGGCTGTCAGCGGGTCGACGCGCAGGTCATCCCCCCAACGCAGCTCGATGGACTTGATGGTGCGCGTGAGATCGTCGATGCCGCGCGCCGCGGACGTGGCGTTGGAAAATACCAGGTGCCCGTCGGAGGCCATGAAGAACGAGGTGCTCGGGGAGAAGTAACGGTGCCACGCCGCCGGTCCCTCGCGCGTGACATCGTGCGCGACGTCCTGGGCGAACTGACGCACGCCGTCGCTGACGGCCGCGCGCGTCGCCGGGCTCAGGGCGGCCGGCGCTGCGCCCGCCGATCCGTGCGGCCGCTCGCACCCGCTCGAGGCCAGCGCCGCCGTCACGAGCACCGCTAGCAGAACGCGCATGCCTCACCAGCGGTTGCGCAGCTCGCGCAGCTTCACGAACACGGTGCGCGCATCGGGATGCTCGCCGATGTCCGGAAACGCTTCTCGCAGCCGCGCAATGACCGCGGGATTCTGCAGCCGGAAGAACGTGTTGATGCGCTTCTCCTGGCCGAGCGTGGTCACCAGCGCCGCGGCCGGGTCGTGGTGCGTCTGCCCGAGCAGCTGCGCCGCATCCTGGTTGCTCGGTTCGCGATCGAGCGTGAACTCGAGGTTGCGCGTCAGGTACTCATGTCCCGGGTACACGCGGGTCTCATCCGGCAGGCGCGCGAGCTGCGTCACGAAGGTGTCGTACAGCTTTTCCGGGTCCCCGCCGTTGAAACAGTTGCCGGCGCCCGCGTTGAACAGCGTGTCGCCGCAAAACAGCGCCGGCTCCTCCGTGCGCGCCAGCAGGCAGATATGCGCCAGTGTGTGTCCCGGGGTGTCGAGGCATTCGAGCTCCACCGTGCGCCCGACCTTGATGACGTCTCCCTTGGCGAGGCCCCGATCCACGCCGCCGATGCGCGCGGCGCCAGCCGCGTGCGCGAGCACGGGCGCGTGCGTTGCCGCCTTCAGGCCGGCGTTGCCGCCGGTGTGGTCGACGTGCTCGTGCGTGTTGAGAATCTGCGTGATCTCCCAGCCGCGCTTGCGCGCCGCCTCCAGGCACAGCCGCCATTCGAGCGGATCGACGGCGAGCGCCTCGCCGGTCTCGGCACAGGCGATCAGGTAGTGAAAATTCCGTAAGCTGTTTCCCGACCAGATGCGTTCCGTCAACATAAGGGTGCCTTTGGCTGTCTCTTGGTGGCAACGTACCCCGAAACGGGCCGTGCGCGCCATAATGGACCCATGGCGCATACGTTTCTGTTCGAACCGGCGGTATGGACTACGAGCGGAACGCTGTGGCGCGCCGACGGCGAGGCGCTGGAGGCGATCGGCCGGACCGAGATCGCGCATCGCCCGCAGTGCTGGCTGCTGTCGGGCACGCTCAAGGTGCTGGGGTCTCCGCCGGCGGAGTTCGTGCACGCGTACTGGATCGAGCCCCCCGGCCCCGACCGCGCCAGCATGAAATGGAACTTCGAGAGCGCGACCTTCGGTACGCTGCGCGGCCGGTTCGTGGTCATCGGCGAGTCGATCCTGTCGGTGTACGCCTGCGAGTCCTCGGGCTATCACGGCTCGGAGCACCTGGGCCAGATCGACGCCAATACCTACCGCTCCGCCGGTGTGCTGCTGCTGAAGGACCAGATCACCTATTCCTGGCAACTCATGCTGCGGCGCGCGCCCGAGCGCGCCTGAGCATCTCTCTACGCGCGAGGAGCGCAGGCCATGCTGGAAGTGCGCCGCAGTGCCGAGCGTGGCTATTTCGATCACGGCTGGCTGAAGAGCTACCACACGTTCTCGTTCGCCGATTACCACGACCCGGCCTGGATCGCCTACGGCCCGCTGCGCGTCATTAACGACGACCGCGTCGCCCCCGGACAGGGCTTCGGCAAGCACGGGCATCGCGACATGGAGATCATCACCTACATCCTCGAGGGCGAGCTCGAGCACCAGGACTCCATGGGCAACGGCTCCCTCATTCGCGTGGGCGACGTGCAGCGCATGAGCGCCGGTACCGGAGTGACCCATAGCGAATTCAACCCCTCAGACAAGCAGGAAGTGCACCTGCTGCAGATCTGGATCCACCCCGAGGTCACCCGCCTCGCGCCAGGCTACGAGCAGAAGCACTTCGCGGCCGCCGACAAGCGCGGCCGGCTGCGACTCATCGCTTCCCACGACGGCGAGGACGGCTCGGTCGTCATCCGCCAGGATGCGCGCCTGTACGCCGGCTTGTTCGACGGCGCCGAGCGCGCTGACTTCCCGGTTTCGGCCGGCCGGCGTATCTGGCTGCAGGTGGCGCGCGGCGCGATTGCCGTGGACGGTACCCGCCTGCAGGCCGGGGATGGCGCGCGCACCGCGGGGCCTGCGCAGCTGCAGCTGCACGGCGGCGCGCAAGCCGAGGTTCTGGTATTCGATCTGCCGTAGCACGCAGCCGCTCTCACGGTCCGCTGCCGCGCATCGTGGGCAGGTAGTGATCCACCAGCAGCGCCGCGAACAGCCACATGAGATAGGTCACCGAGAAGCGGAACACGCGCATCGGCAGCTCCTCGCGCGCGCTGATCTTGAGCGCCAGCGCGTAGTACAGGAACCCGGCGTTCAGCACCAGCGCGGCGGCGAGGTAGATGAGGCCGCTCATGCGGGTGAGGAACGGCATCAGCGTCACGACCACGAGCAGCACGGTGTACAGCAGTATCTGCAGCCGCGTGTGGGCGACGCCGTGCGTCACCGGCAACATCGGAATGCCGGCGCGCGCGTATTCATCGCGGCGCGCGATCGCCAGCGCCCAGAAGTGCGGCGGCGTCCATACGAAAATGATGAGAAACAGCAGCAGCGCATTCGGGTCGATGCCGTTGGTCACCGCCGCCCAGCCGAGCACCGGCGGCGCCGCCCCGGCCGCGCCCCCGATGACGATGTTCTGCGACGTCGCGCGCTTCAGCCACACCGTGTAGACGACCGCGTAGCCGATGAGGGACAGGAAGGTGAGCCCCGCGGTCAGCAGGTTCACCAGGAAGGCGAGGATCGCCATCGCGCTCACGCCGAGTACGGCTGCGAACACCAGCGCCTGGCGCTCGCTCAGCTGCCCGCTCGGCAGCGGCCGCGCGCGGGTGCGCGCCATCTGCGCGTCGATCCGCCGGTCGAGCACGTGATTGAGGGTGGCCGCGCAGGCGGCGGCGAGCGCGATGCCGAGATTTCCCCACACCAGGGCCTCGAGCGGCGGCGCGCCGGGGCTCGCGAGCAGCGTCCCGACGACGGCGGTGAAGGTGATGAGCGCGACGACCCTGGGCTTCGTCAACTCGAGGTAGCGGCGCCAGAGCGGCGGCGCGCCCGGCGCGTAGTCCGATGTTGTCGCCACGGGATGCGCAGCCTAGCAGATCGCGCTGCGGCGCTGCCGCGGGCTTAGTTCAGCGCGCGCTCAGGGATCGCAGCAGCGCCAGCGTCGCGAGCAGCAGCAGCGCGGCGCCGGCGGTGTGCGCCGTGGCGAGCCACAGCGGGAATGCCTTGAGCACCATGGATATGCCGATGAGCAGCTGCAGGCCGAGCGCCCCGAGCACCGCCCAGGCGCGGAATCGCGCACGCGACAGCCCGCGGCGCCGCAACACGAACAGCGCCGCGAGCGTCAGTGTCACGGCCGTCAGCAGCGCGCCCAGCCGGTGCGTCACATGAATGGCGGTGCGCGCCGGGTTGTCGAGCACGCCGCCTTCATAGTCGATGTTGAGACCGCGCCACAGCACGAAGGCGTTGCGGTAATCGCCGTGCGGCCACCAGGCACCCTGGCAGGTCGGAAAATCCAGGCAGGCGACCGCGGCGTAGTTGCTGCTGGTCCAGCCGCCGAGTGCGGTCTGCACGGCGAGCGCGGCAAGACCCACGAGCACGAGCTGACGGGCGCTCGCAATCGGCGAGGCGCCGCCGCCGCTGATCGCACGGCGGGCGCTTTTCAGGGCAGCAGCACCCCAGGAGCTTCTCGGCAGCGACAGCATCAGCCACCACAGCAGGCCGAGCGTGGTCATGCCGAACAGCAGGTGCAGCGTCACGATGAGGGGTTTCAGCTGCCAGGTGACGGTCAGCATCCCCAGGATTGCCTGCACGATCACGGTCGCGAACAGCGCCAGCGCGAACAGCACGCTCACCGGCCGCTGGCGGCGCGCGCTGATCACGAGCGCGGTGAGGCCCAGAATCACCAGCCCAAGGGCGCCGGCCGCATAACGGTGGATCATCTCGCGCCATGCCTTGCCGAGCACCAGCGGCCGGTCGGCGTAAGCGGCTTGCGCAGCGGCGCTGTGCTCGGCGCCCAGTGGCGTGATGTGCCCGTAGCAGCCGGGCCAGTCGGGGCAGCCGAGCCCGGCAGCGGTCAGGCGCACGTACGCGCCGAACACCACCACGGTGAAGCACAGCAGCACGCCTGCAACGGCCAGGCGACGCATCCAGCGGGCAACCTGCATGATGGAATGGACTCTCTCGCGACTTCAGCCGATGTGCGACAGCTTCAGCAGCTTCTTCAGGTCCCCGAGCAGCCCGTGAGGATCCCGGCGCGCATCGTAGCTCATCATGAGGTTGCCGAGCGGATCGACCACGAACAGTAAATGCTCACGCCCCGGGGAGGGAAACTCGCGCAGCAGCGCCGTCCCGGCGGGGCCTGCCGCGTCCAGGACCTCGAGGCCCGCCTGCTCGCGCGCGAGGAGTTCGCGGGCGCAGCAGTCGCCGCTGGCGAGGAACACCCGCTCGAGGCGCGTCATGTCGTTGTTGAGCGCGAGGCGCGTCTGACGCATCACGTAAAGCGCCTGGCGGCAGGCGCTGTCGCAGGCGCCGTTGCCGATGTACACCAGGGACCACTTGCCGCGAAACGGCGTCCCGTGCGCCGCCGCGCTGCCGGGCACTGGCGCCCCGGTGGCGAGGGCGAGGCTCACGCGCGGCAAGGTGACCGGCGGCAGCGGCCGTGCCGGCGTGATCAGTACGCCGTGGTTGAGGCGGCCCGCCGGGCGCCAGCCGCTGCCGTAGTAAGCGAAGAACGCGATCACGAGCGGCAGCAGGAACAGTGCCGCCAGCCCCGCCAGGGTGCGCAGGTTGCGGGCGCGCAGGTGGCTCGCGGGGGTGTTCATCCCGTCGGGGCAGCGTAGTTTCTGCGCGTGCTCATGATCGCCCACACGAGCAGCGCCAGCGTCGCGAAGCTCCACCACTGGACGGCGTAGGAGAAGTGCCGCAACGGAGCCATGCCGGGCGGCTGCCAGTCGCGCACGTAACCGAAGGGTGCCTGCGGGTCGAGCAGCAGAATGCGCGGCGCGAGCGGCGCGCCGATCGCGGCGCTGAGCTCACCGGCGCTCGGGTAACTCGTGACTTTCGGCCACGGAGCGCGCGCCTCGGGGGCCGCCCGGCCGCTGGCGAGCCCCGGGCTCGGAAGCTCCGCGATGCGTCCGCTGATGGTCACGGGCGCGGCGGCCTCGAAGGCGATGTCCGGCAATCGCGCCCGACTGCCGGAGAACGGCACCCAGCCGCGATCGACCAGCAGCACGGCAGCGCCCGCGCGCGTGAAGGGCGTCAGCACTTCGTACCCGGAGCGCCCCCGGTAAGTGCGGTTGTCGAGCAGGAACTGGCGCGCGACATCCAGCCGACCCGTTACCCTCACGTGCTGGAACAGCGGCACATCGCTCACGGCGCGCGCGCCGAGCACGATCAGCTGGTCCGCGCCGCGCGTGAAGCGGGTCCACTCCTGCTGGCGCTCGATGCCCTTGTGCCACTGCCACGCACCCAGGCGCACGAACAGCGCGCACAGCAGCAGCGTCGCGACCGTGAAGGCGGCCGACGGGGCGAACACGCGTCTCCCGAAGCTCAGCCCCCGCGACATGGGTAATTGCTCCGCGGCGCGCCGGCGATACACTGCACCCCATGCAAGCGCTCGTCTGGCTGCTGATCCTGGCCAGTCTCGCGGGGATCGTCGCGAGCCTCGGCTTCGGGCTGTTTCACCTGTCGCGCGGCGGTGCCGACGATTCGCGCAAGATGGCGCGCGCCCTGACCATTCGCATCACCGTGTCGCTGGCGCTGTTTGCGCTGTTGATGCTGGCCTGGTACCTGGGGCTGATATCGCCCCACACCCTGCAGTCCGGCAACGCCCCGCCGCATCCGTAGAATTGCCGGCGAGGTGAGCGCTCACTACAGCCAGTAGACGAAGATGAACAGGGCGAGCCACACCCAGTCGACGAAGTGCCAGTACCAGGCGACCGCCTCGAATGCGAAGTGCCGGTTGGCGGTGAAGTGGCCGCGCAACACCCGCAGCCAGATGACCGTGAGCATGATCGCGCCCAACGTCACGTGCAGGCCGTGAAAGCCGGTGAGCATGAAGAACGTCGAGCCGTAGATGCCGGTCGAGAGCCGCAGGCCCAGCTCCCGGTAGGCCTCGCCGTACTCGCGGGCCTGCAGGCCGACGAAGGTGAACCCCAGCAGGAACGTCAGCGCCAGGAACAGCGCCAGACGGCCGCGCCGGCCGGCGCGCAACGCGAGGTGGGCGAAGGTGACCGTGAGTCCGCTGGTGAGCAGGATCGCGGTGTTGAGCGCGGGTATGCCGATCGCCGGAATGGTGCCGAAGGTAGAGTCGGCGCGGCCGCCGACGTGCCCGGGGCCGTTGGTCGGCCAGACGGCCTCGAACTGCGGCCAGAGGATGAAGTTGCTGAACACCTTGACACCCTCGCCGCCGAGCCACGGCACCGCCAGCATGCGCGCATAGAACAGCGCGCCGAAGAACGCCGCGAAGAACATCACCTCGGAGAAGATGAACCACATCATCCCCATGCGGAACGAACGGTCGACCTGCAGGTTGTAGATGCCGTGCTGGTTCTCATCGATCACGGTCGAGAACCAGCCGAAGAACATGTAGGCGAGCAGCACCGCGCCGGGCAGGAAGACCCAGGCGCCGCTCCAGTCATTCAGGTAGCCAATCGCCCCGAGCATGATGGCGAACAGCGCGATCGAGCCGCGGATCGGCCAGGGACTGTGATGCGGAATGTAGTAGTGGCTGCTGTCGGGAGCGTGTGCGTGGGCCATGAGCTTTCCTGTCTCGAGTCGCGCGTGCCTAGCGTCGTGAGCTGACGCGCGAGGATTCGTCGTAAAAGGTGTACGCCAGTGTGATGAGGTCGATGTGGCGCGGCAGCGCCGGGTCGATGAAGAAGCGCACCGGCATGTCGCGCCCCTCGTTGAGCCGGAAGTGCTGGGGCGAGAAGCAGAAGCATTCGGTCTTGTGGAAGTACGTGGCCACTTCCGAGGGCGCGATGTTGGGCACCGCCTGCGCCACGGTGTCACGCCCGGAGAGGTTGTGCGCGTAGAACTGCGCGGTGTAGAGCTGACCCGGATGCACGTCGAGGGTGCGCACCACGGGGCGGAACTCCCAGTTGCCGGCGCTGGCGACGTCCGCCAGGAATTCCACCTTCACGGTGCGATTCACGTCCGGGTGCTCGACCGCCTGCACCCGCTCGAGGAGCCTGGTCTGATCGCCGTAGCCGGTGACCGAGCACAGCACGTTGTACAGCGGCACCAGGGCAAAACCGAACCCGAAGCTGCCGGCCGCCATGGCGAGCAGCTGCCACAGCAGCTGGCGGTTTGCGCGCCGCGGGTCGCTCATGGCCGGCCGCGCACCAGTGTCATGACGATGAAACCGAAGTAGAAGACCGCCGCGATCAGCGCGAACAGCAGCGCGCTACGCCGGAGGCGCCGGCGCCGCTGGGCCTCATCCGGCGGCGCCGTGTGCGGGCTGGTGATGTGCGGCTGCATCAATGCTCCGCGCCGCGCGCGATGACCGCATCCGACGGCGGCGTGGTCCAGGAGTGATAGGGCGGCGGCGAGGGCAGCTCCCACTCCAGTCCATGCGCGCCCTCCCAGGCCTTCTTGCCGACGCGCTCGCCGGAGCGCACGCACTTCCAGATGATGTACGGGAACAGCAGTTGCGCCAGGCCGAAGCCGAAAGCGCCGATCGAGGACACCATGTTCCAGTCGGTGAACTGCACCGCGTAGTCGGGAATGCGGCGCGGCATACCGGCGAGTCCGAGGAAGTGCTGCGGGAAGAACAGCACGTTCACGAAGATCGCCGACAGCCAGAAATGCCAGGTCGCGAGCTTCAGGTCGTACATGTTGCCGGTCCATTTCGGCAGCCAGTAGTACACGCCCGCCATGATGCCGAAGACCGCACCCGGCACCAGCACGTAATGGAAGTGCGCCACGACGAAGTAGGTGTCCTGGTACTGGTAGTCGGCCGGCACGATCGCCAGCATCAG
>JBGPKC010000059.1:0-17802 GCA_041485725.1 Steroidobacteraceae bacterium | reverse complement strand
GCCGTTGGAGAAGAAGAACGACAGGTTGGGCGCGAAGTCATCGATCGTCATGCCGCGCGCCAGATAGTACTCCGCAATGGTAAAGCCGTTGGCGAGCGTGAAGGCCAGCTGCGAGATGGGGTTCGCCCCGGCCTCGGCGATGTGGTAGCCGGAGATGGATACCGAGTAGAAGTTGCGTACCCGCTGGTCGATGAAATACTGCTGCACGTCGCCCATCATGCGCAGGGCGAATTCGGTGGAGAAAATGCAGGTGTTCTGCGCCTGGTCCTCCTTGAGGATGTCCGCCTGCACGGTGCCGCGCACCGCCTGCAGGGCCTGCGCGCGGATGCGCTCATACTGCTCGGGTTCCAGCAGCTGATCCCCGCTGACGCCAAGCAGCGCCAGCCCCGAGCCGTCGTGGTCGCGCGGCAGCACCCCCTTGTAGCTCGGCGGCGCCACGCCGCGCGCGCTGTTCTGCGCGTGCAGGGCTGCGATTTGCCGCTCGGCGGCGCTCCATTTGCCTTCCGCCTTCAGATAGCGCTCGACCTGCTGGTCGATCGCGGTATTCATGAACATCGCCAGGATCATCGGCGCCGGTCCGTTGATGGTCATGGAGACCGAGGTCGAGGGCTGGCACAGATCGAACCCCGAGTAGAGCTTCTTCATGTCATCGAGCGTCGCGATGGAGACGCCGGAATTACCGGTGCGCCCGTAGACATCCGGGCGGGTATCGGGGTCCTCGCCGTAGAGCGTAGTGGAATCGAACGCGGTCGACAGGCGCGCGGCCCCGTGGCCGTGCGCCAGGTAGTGGAAGCGCCGGTTGGTGCGCTCCGGTGCGCCTTCACCGGCGAACATGCGCGTCGGGTCCTCTTCTTCGCGCCGGTAGGGATACACCCCGCCGGTATAGGGATAGGAGCCCGGCAGATTCTCCAACAGGATGAAGTGCAGCAGCTCGCCCCAGTCGCGGAAGCGGGGCACGGCGAGCTTCGGCACCGCCGAACGCGACAGGCTCTCGGTATAGTTCTCGCCCGTCACCATGCGGTCGCGCACCTTGTATGAATAGGTGGCGTCGGTGGCCGAACGTACGCGCGCCGGCCAGGCCTTCAGCTCCCCCACACCCTCGGCGCCGATCTCATCGAGCGCGCGGTTGTAGGCAGCGCGCAGTTCACGGCGCGTGGCGTCAGCCGCCGCATCGTTGAGCGTGTCGTGCGCGAAGCGCTCGAGCGGCCCGGGCAGAGCGGCGTCGTGCAGCGCCTTGAGGGACTCGTACAGACCGAACGCGCGACGCGCGGCTTGCGCCTGCGCCTCGATGCGCGCGCGGGCGGCGCGAGCGCCCTGGGCGATTTCCGCCAGGTAGCGCGTGCGCGCCCCGGGAATCAGCGGGGTGCGCGTCGTGAGCTCGGTGGGGCCCGGGTCCGCGAGCTTCCAGGCGCCGGCGCCGATCTGCTTGGCGGCGAGCGCGGCGCAGATCGCGGCGAACAGCCGGTTGACGCCGGGGTCGTTGAAGCGGCTGGCGATGGTGGGAAACACCGGCAGCTGCACGTCCGGCTCACTAGCCCGCTCGGGATGATTGCGCCGCCACTGCTTCCTGACGTCGCGCAGGCTGTCCTCGGCGCCGCGCTTCTCGCTCTTGTTGAGCACGATGAAGTCGGCGTAGTCGAGCATGTCGATCTTCTCGAGCTGGCTCGCGGCACCGTACTCGCTCGTCATGACGTACAACGACAGGTCCACCAGATCCACGATCTCGGTGTCCGATTGACCGATACCGGCGGTTTCGACGATCACCAGGTCGAACCCGGCAGCCTTGTACAGCTCGATCACGTCCTTCAGCACGGCGGCGGTCGCCAGATGCGCCCGCCGCGTCGCAAGCGAGCGCATGAAGATGTTGTCCGCCGACAGGCTGTTCATGCGGATGCGATCGCCGAGCAGCGCGCCGCCGCTGCGGCGCCGCGTCGGGTCCATCGCCACTACGGCGATCTGCGCCTGCGGGAACTGCCGCGCCAGGCGCGTCAGCAGCTCGTCCGTGAGGCTCGACTTGCCCGCTCCGCCGGTGCCGGTGATGCCGATCACCGGCGCCTTGTGGCGCGAGCGGGCCACGGCCCGCCGGATCTGCTCCGCATCGGCACCGGCGGCGCCTTCCAGCACCGAAATGGTACGTGCGATGAGAACGTGGTCGCGGGCATTGAACGGCCGCAACTCGTACGCGGGCTTGCGCACCGCTGCGATGCGCTGCAGGACATCACCGATCATGCCCGCCAGCCCCATGCGCCGCCCATCCTCGGGCGTGTAGATCTTCTCCACGCCGCGGCGCTCGAGCGCCTCGATCTCGTGCGGTGCGATGGTGCCGCCACCGCCGACCACCACGCGGATGTGCTCGCAGCCGCGTTCGCGCAGCATGTCCACCATGTAGGCGAAATACTCGTTGTGGCCGCCCTGGTAGGAGCTCACCGCGACCGCGTCGGCGTCCTCGTCGATGGCGGCGCCCACGATGTCGGCAACGCTGCGATTGTGCCCGAGGTGCACCACCTCGGCCCCGCGCGCCTGCAGCAGGCGCCGGATCATGTTGATGGCGGCATCGTGGCCATCGAACAGCGAGGCCGCGGACACGAACCGCAGCGGTGAGCCGGCGGCGGCCGCATCGCTGCTTGGCGCGGCCGCGCCGCCCTTGAGACCGGCGTTCAATGTGCTTGCACTCATTTGCGGTGCCTAGTCCCTATGCTGGATGGACGCGCCTATTTACCCGAAGGTAGGATACCTACCCGTGAGTATGGTCGAGGCTCCGACGGCCGGTCAACGCGGTTGCCGGCCCGGCCGCCCGCCGCGCCAGTCACGCTTACGTCCGCCCGCACCGCTATAATACTCCGTAAGCAATGAACAACCGCCGTACCAGCCCGCCCGCCGCGGGCAAACCACCCGTAGCGGTCGACTCCCCCTGGCGGGCGAGCCGCGAGCGGCTGCGCGACCGCGCGGTGAAGCGCGAGGCGGTGATTCGCGCCGCCGCCCGCGAGTTCAATCGCAAGGGCTACCACAACACCTCGCTCGATGACATCGCGGCGCGGCTCGAGGTCACCAAGCCCACGGTGTACTACTACGTCACCAGCAAGGAGCAGCTGCTGTTCCAGTGCTTCGTGGCGGGAGTCGAGCAGATCCGGGCGGCGTTTCGCGATGTGCGCCACCTCGAGGTGCCGGCGCGCGAGCGCCTGAATGCCGTGCTGCGCCATTACGGCCAGGCGGTGGCATCCGAATTCGGCTGGTGCATGGTGCGCGCCGAGGACCAGGACCTGTCGCCGGCGATGAGCCGCCACATCAAGGCACTGAAGTCCGAGATCGATCACGGCATCCGGCGGTTGATCCGCGAGGGTGTGCAGGACGGCTCCATCCAGCCGTGCGATCCGAAAATGACCGCGTTTGCGCTCGCCGGCGCGCTCAACTGGATTGCACACTGGTATCGTGAGGACCAGAGCCTTACCGGTGCGCAGATCGCCGAGGCGTTCGTCGCCGTATTCGAAGGCGGGCTGCGGCCGCGGGCCGGCGCCGCCCCGCTCGCGGCCCGCCGCGGCACGCGCCGCCGGGTACGCCGCGCCGCGCAAGCTCTGGGCCGCTGAACATCTCAACCTGAGGCTCCAACATGTCCAATCAGGATGTAGTCATCGTCTCCGCCAAACGCACTCCGATCGGCGCGTTCCAGGGCGTACTCACGCCCCTCACGGCGGTGCAGCTCGGCAGCGCGGCGGCGAAGGCCGCCATCGCCGCCGCCGGCATCGACGCGGCCGAGCTTCAGGAGGTGATCATGGGATGCGTGCTGCCGGCCGGACTCGGCCAGGCGCCTGCGCGCCAGGCCGCGGTCGGCGCCGGGGTGCCGGTCAGCGTGCCGTGCACCACGGTCAACAAGATGTGTGGCTCGGGGCTGAAGGCCGTGATGCTGGCCGCGGACCAGATTCGCGCCGGCTCGGCGCAGCTGGTGCTCGCCGGCGGGCTCGAGTCCATGAGTAACGCGCCCTATCTGCTGCCGAAGGCGCGCAGCGGTTACCGCATGGGCCACGGCGAGATCCTCGATCACATGTTCTACGACGGCCTGCAGAGTCCCTGGGACGGCAAGCTCATGGGCTGTTTCGCGGATGCCACCGCCGCCCGCTACCACTTCAGCCGCGCGCAGCAGGACGCCTTTGCCACCGAGTCGGTGCAGCGCGCGCTGCGCGCAGTGGCGTCCGGGGATTTCGACGCCGAGGTCACGCCGCTCACCGTCAAGAGCCGCCAGCGCGAGACCGTGGTGGCGCGCGATGAGACGCCAGGCACCTGTGATGTCAGCAAGATTTCGGCACTGAAGCCTGCGTTCGGCAAGGATGGCAGCGTCACCGCCGCCAGTTCCTCGTCCATCGCCGATGGCGCCGCAGCGCTGGTGCTGATGAGCGCTGCGGCGGCGCGCGAGCGCGGTGCGAAGCCTCTCGCCCGGGTGCTGGCCTACGCCAGCCACGCGCAGGAGCCGGAGTGGTTCACGACCGCGCCCGGCGCCGCTATCAAGAAGGTACTCACGCAGCTGGGCTGGAAACCGAACGATGCCGACCTGTACGAGATCAACGAGGCGTTCGCCGTGGTCACCATGGCGGCCATGCACGACGTCGACATTGATCATGCGCGGGTGAACATCAACGGCGGCGCGTGCGCGCTCGGTCATCCGATCGGGGCAACCGGTGCGCGCATCCTGACGACGCTTATTCATGCCTTGCGGCACCGCGGCGCCAAGCGCGGTATCGCCTCGCTGTGCATCGGCGGCGGCGAAGCGGTCGCCGCGGCGGTGGAAATCATCGGCTAACCACGCCGCTTCAGGGGGCTGCATGAAAATTCAGGACGCGCGCGCGGTCGTCACCGGCGGCGCCTCAGGTCTCGGCAACGCGGTCGTGCGCCATATCAGCGCACACGGCGGCAAGGCGGTCATCCTCGATGTGCAGGAAGGACCGGGGCGGGCGGCGGCCGCGGCGCTGGGCGCGACTTTCGTGCGCTGCGACGTCACCTCCGAGGCCGAGGTCAACGCGGCGATGGAAAGCGCGCACACGCGGCTGGCAGGCCTCAACCTGCTGGTGAACTGCGCTGGCGTGGTCGGCGCCGGGCGGGTGCTGGGCAAGAACGGGCCGATGGCGGGCGAGTTCTTCACCAAGGTGATTCACATCAACCTGATCGGCACCTTCCTGTGCGACAAGGCCGCCGCCGCCCTCATGCAACACAACACGCCCGGGCCCGACGGCGAACGTGGCCTGCTGATTCACACCTCCTCGGTCGCCGCCTTCGAAGGCCAGATCGGCCAGACCGCCTACTCCGCCACCAAGGCGGCGGTCGCCGGCATGACGCTGCCGCTGGCGCGCGAGCTGGCGCGCTTCGGCATCCGCTGCGTGTCGATCGCCCCCGGCATCTTCCATACCCCGATGATGGACGGCATGCCCAAGGAGGTGCAGGACTCGCTCGCGGCCCAGGTCCCGTTCCCGGCGCGGCTCGGCCGGCCGGAAGAGTTTGCGCAGCTGGTCGCCAGCGTGTTCGAGATCACGATGTTGAATGGCGCAACGATCCGCCTGGATGGCGCGATCCGCATGCAGCCGAAATAATCGCCGCAGGCACTTCGGCGGCAGCGGCGCCAAGGGGGCAGGCAGTGACTGAGGCGAGCAGCGCAGCAGGCGCGATCGAACGTGACGTCATGCAGTATGACGTCGTCATAGTGGGCGCGGGCCCAGCGGGCCTGGCGTGTGCGATCCGGCTGAAGCAGCTCAAACCCACCGCCAGCGTGTGCGTTCTGGAGAAAGCCTCGGCGGTCGGCGCCCACTCGCTGTCGGGCGCGGTGCTCGAGCCCGGACCGCTGGAGCAGCTGCTGCCGGAATGGAGCCGCGAGTACCCCGGCATGAAGGTGCCGGCGGCGCAGGATGACTTCCGCATCCTCACCCGCAGCGGCTCGTTCAAGCCGGTTCCTGATTTCCTGCTGAAGCTGCTGCCGCGCTCGATGACGTACTCGACGCCGCTCAACAACCACGGCAACTACATCATCTCGCTCGGCCAGCTCACGCCGTGGCTCGCGCACAAGGCCGAGAGTGCCGGCGTCGAGGTGTTCCCGGGTTTTGCAGCCGCGGAGGCCCTGTTCGATGAGCGCGGTGGTGTCAAGGGCGTTCGCATCGGCGACATGGGGCTGGACCGTGACGGCAAGCCCGGCCCCAACTTCACCGCCGGCGTGGAGATCCACGCCGCCCTCACGGTGCTCGCGGAAGGCGCCCGCGGCTCGGTTTCCAAGCAGCTCATTGCGAAATTCGATCTCAGCCGCGGGCACTGCCCGCAGACCTTTGCCTTAGGGTTCAAGGAGCTGTGGCAGCTGCCCGCCGGGCGCGTGCGCCCGGGGCGTATCGAGCATGCGCTGGGGTGGCCGGCGGACTCGCACACCTACGCCGGCAGCTTCCTCTATCACCTCGACCACGACCGCGTATACGTCGGTTATATCGTCGGCCTCGACTACCAGGATCCGCGCCTGCAGCTGTTCGAGGCGTTCCAGCAGTACAAGAATCACCCGAGCGTGAAAGCACTGCTCGAGGGCGGGGAGATCGTCTCGGCGGGTGCGCGCGTCGTGGCGGCCGGGGGCTGGCAGTCGACACCGACACTGGAGATGCCGGGTGCGATCCTCATCGGCGATGCGGGCGGGACGCTGAACTTCGCCAAGATCAAGGGCGTGCATCAGGCGATCCGCAGCGGTGCGCTCGCCGGCGAGCACATTGCGCAAACCGGCGCCGGCAGCGGCTTCGACGCCAGGTGGCGCGCCTCCCAGGGCGGGCGCGAGCTCAAGCGGGTGCGCAACTTCAAGCCCGCGTTCAAGCGCGGCATGTGGCTCGGGCTCGTCAACTCCGCCTGGGAAACCCTCACCTGCGGCAAATCGCCCTGGACGCTCAAGAACACCGCCGACTGGTCGCGGCTGCACAAGCTCGACGAATTCGTGTCGCCGCAGCGCCACTGGGTGGAGCGCACGCTGCCGCCGCGTGATCGGGTGTCGTTCGTGTTCTTCGCCGGCAATGCACACGACGAGAACCAGCCGGTGCACCTGAAGGTGGCCGACACCAGCATCTGCGCGCAACGCTGCGCCCGGGAATTCGGCAATCCGTGCGAGCGCTTCTGCCCGGCAAGCGTCTACGAGATGGTGGATGACGGCCACGGCGGGCGCCGGCTGCAGATCAACGCCGCCAACTGCGTGCACTGCAAGGCGTGCGACATCAAGGACCCGTACCAGATCATCACCTGGACTACGCCGGAAGGGGGCTCGGGGCCCAACTACCAGGCGTTGTAGCATTGGTGGAGCTTTCCATGTCTGAACTGTGGCGACCCTCCCCCACGCGCGTCGCGGATGCGAACCTGACACGCTTCATGGGCTGCGTGAATGCGCGCCGCGGCACGCAGCTGCGCGAATTCGGGGAGCTGTATGCCTGGTCACTGGCTGAGCCCGAACACTTCTGGAGCGAGCTGGCGCGCTTCGCCGATGTGCGCGCGCAATGGGGCGCCGGACCGGTCATTGGGGACGCCGCGCGCATGCCAGGGGCGCGCTTCTTTCCCGGCGCCCGGCTGAACTTCGCCGCCAACCTGCTGAGGTTCGACGACGATCAGCCGGCCCTGGTGTTCCGCAACGAGCGGGGCACGCGGCGCACACTCTCGTACCGGGAACTCGCGACGCAGGTGGCACGGGTGGCCGATGGACTGCGCTCTGCGGGCGTGGGGGCCGCTGACCGCGTCGCCGGCTTCCTGCCGAACCTGCCGGAGGCGGCCATCGCGATGCTCGCCACGACGAGCGTCGGCGCCACCTGGTCATCGTGCTCGCCGGACTTCGGCGTGCGCGGCGTGCTCGATCGCTTCGGGCAGATTCAACCCAAGGTCCTGTTCACCGCCGACGGCTACTTCTACGCCGGCAAGAAGCTCGATTCGCTGCAGCCCATGTCAGAGGTGCTGGCAACGCTCGCGGCGGTCGAGCACGTGGTGGTGATCCCGTATGTCGATCCGCGCCCGCAGCTCGCAGCGCTGGGGGCCGCGGCCCGCCGCGCCAGCCTGTGGGAGGAGTTTGGCGCGAGCGGCCGCGCCGCCGAGTTCGCACAGCTACCCTTCGACCATCCGCTGTACATCCTGTATTCGTCCGGCACGACCGGCGTGCCTAAGTGCATCGTGCATGGCGCCGGCGGCACGCTGCTGCAGCATCAGAAGGAGCACCTGCTGCACACCGACCTGAAGCGCAGCGACCGCCTGTTCTACTTCACGACCTGTGGCTGGATGATGTGGAACTGGCTCATGAGCGCGCTCGCCACCGGAGCGACGCTGGTGCTCTACGACGGCAGTCCCTTCCATCCGCACACCGGGGTGCTGTGGGACATGGCGCAGCAAGAGCGCATCACGATCTTCGGCACCAGCGCCAAGTACCTCTCGGCGCTGCAGAAGAGCGCCTACGTTCCGGCGCAGGCGGTGGATCTGACGGCGCTGCGCACCGTGCTGTCCACCGGCTCCCCGCTCCTGCCGGAGGGCTTCGACTACGTCTATGGCGCCATCAAGGCCGACCTGCAGCTCGCTTCGATCTCCGGCGGCACCGACATCGTGTCGTGCTTCGCACTCGGATGTCCCACGCGGCCGGTGTATCGCGGCGAGATCCAGTGCCGCGGACTGGGTATGGCGGTCGACATCTTCGACGACGCCGGCCGGCCAGTGCGCGGCGAACGCGGCGAACTCGTGTGCACGGCGCCGTTCCCCTCGATGCCGGTCGGGTTCTGGAACGATCCGACGGGAGCTAAGTACCGCGCCGCCTACTTTGAGCGCTTCCCGGGCGTCTGGTACCACGGCGACTACGCGGCGCTCACCGGGCATGATGGAGTGGTGATCTACGGCCGCTCGGATGCGGTGCTGAATCCGGGCGGTGTGCGCATCGGCACTGCGGAAATCTATTCCGCGGTCGAGAGCCTGCCGCAGATTCTCGAGGCGCTGGCGGTGGGTCAGGACTGGCAGGGCGATGTGCGTATCGTGCTGTTCGTGCGCCTGCAAAACGGGGTGGAACTTGACGAAGCCCTGCAGAAGCAGATCCGCACCACCATCCGCACGCACACCACTCCAAGACACGTACCGGCGAAGATCATCGCCGTGCCCGATATCCCGCGGACTCTGTCCGGCAAGGTCACCGAGCTGGCGGTGCGCAACGTGATCCACGGGCTGCCGGTCAGGAACCTGGAGGCACTCGCCAATCCCGGCGCGCTCGCGCATTTTCGCGATTTGCCCGACCTTCAGTCCTGAAGCGCGTGAGCGACGCCCCTCCGAGCGCGACTGCCGCGGCGGCCCCGGCCGGGGCGGCTGCGGGCGTGCTGCAGCTGTACCGCCTGCAGCTCGATGAACGTCACCTGCACGGCGATCGTGCACAGCTGGCCGTGGTCGCGAAGCTCGATGATTTGCGGCGACGTCTGATCGCGCAACGCCGCGCACCCCGCGCGCGCCTGCCGCGCTGGCTCACCGGGCTCACTGCGGCGCGTGCGCCGCTCACGGGGCTGTACCTGTGGGGCGGGGTGGGTCGCGGCAAGACCTGGCTGATGGACCTGTTCTTCGAGACCCTGCCTTTTGCGCAGGCGCGGCGCCTGCACTTTCACCGCTTCATGCACGAGGTACACGCGCAGC
Source organism: Steroidobacteraceae bacterium (assembly GCA_041485725.1). GTDB lineage: Bacteria > Pseudomonadota > Gammaproteobacteria > Steroidobacterales > Steroidobacteraceae > 13-2-20CM-66-19. Next base: position 8,166 of record JBGPKC010000059.1, on the reverse strand, counting down.
TGGCGCAGATCAGGCAGCAGCGCTCCCCGCTCGAGCACGTCGCGCAGGCGCTGGCGCGCGCTACGCGCGTGCTGTGCCTCGACGAGCTGTATGTATCGGACATCGCCGACGCCATGATCCTCGGGGGGCTGTTCGACGGCCTGTTCCGGCGCGGCGTCACGCTGGTGGCGACTTCGAACGTGCCCCCGGCAGGGCTGTACAAGGACGGCCTGCAGCGGCAGCACTTCCTGCCTGCCATCCACCTGCTCGAGCGCCACCTCGAGGTGGCCCACATCGCCGGCGCTACCGACTACCGGCTGCGCCAGCTCACGCAGGCGGGCCTCTACCTGGCGGCGGGCGCGCCCGACACCGGCGCGCGCCTGGCGGCGCTGTTCGCCGCGCTCGCCGACCACCACACGCAGGCCGGCGGTGTCATCGAGATCGAGGGCCGGCCGATCGCGGTGATCCGCGCGGGCGCCGGCGCGGTGTGGTTCGACTTCAAGGCGCTGTGCGCCGGTTGGCGCAGCCAGAGCGACTACATCGAGATCGCGCGCGAGTACCAGTCGGTGATCGTTTCGGACGTGCCGGCGCTCGACGCTGCGCGTGACGATGAGGCGCGCCGCTTCATCGCGCTCGTCGACGAACTCTACGACCGCAATGTCAATCTCATCGTGTCGGCGGCGGCGCCAGCCGCGCAGCTGTATCGTGGCGAGCGGCTGCGGGGGCTGTTCGCGCGCAGCGCGAGCCGGCTCATCGAGATGCAAAGCCATGAGTACCTCGCCCGCGAGCACCGGCCCTGAGACCTACACCACGCCGCGCCGGATCTGGTCCTGCTCGATGGATTCGAACAGGGCGCGGAAGTTGCCCTCGCCGAAGCCCTCGTTGCCCTTCCTCTGGATGATCTCGAAGAAGATCGGACCGATGACGTTCTGCGTAAAGATCTGCAGCAGCAAGCCCTCGCCCTTGTCGGGATTGCCATCGATCAGGATGCGGCGGGTGCGCAGCTCAGCCAGGGATTCCCGATGGCCGGGCACGCGGGCGGCGAGGTTCTCATAATACGTGTCGGGCGTGTCCTGAAACGCAACCCCGTGCCGTCGCAACACGTCCACCGTGCGGTAGATGTCCGCGGTGGCGAGGGCAATGTGCTGGATGCCTTCGCCGTGGTACTCGCGCAGGTATTCCTCGATCTGGCTCTTGTCGTCCTGCGACTCGTTGATCGGGATGCGGATCTTGCCGCACGGACTGGTCATGGCGCGCGACAGGAGCCCCGTGTGCTTACCCTCGATGTCGAAGTAGCGGATCTCGCGGAAGTTGAACAGCTTCTGGTAGAAGCCGGCCCATACATCCATGCGCCCGCGGCCGACGTTGTGCGTCAGATGGTCGATCAGGGTGAGTCCTGCTGCTTCGGCCGGCGCGCCGCCTGCCGCGCCGCCTGCCACCGGGCGAAAATCCACGTCATAGATCGAGCGTTCGCCGTACAGGTCGACCAGGTAGATGAGTGAGCCGCCGATGCCCTCGATGCAGGGGATGTTGAGCTCCATCGGACCGGCGCTCTGCGGTCCGGGCTTGGCGCCCAGCTCCAGGGCGCGGCGGAACGCTGCGGCCGCGTCGCGCACCCGAAACGCCATGGCGCACGCCGATGGCCCATGCTGGCGCGCGAAAGCCTGTGCCAGGGACTGCGGTTCGGCGTTGATGATGAAGTTGATCTGACCCTGGCGGTGCAGTGTGACGTTCTTGGAGCGATGGCGCGCGACCACCGGGAACCCCAGCCGCTCGAACAGCGTGCGCAGCAGCTGCGGGTCGGGCGCGGTGTATTCGACGAACTCGAAACCATCTGTGCCCATGGGATTGTCATGCACGTCGCTCATCCGATCATCATATCCTGTCGGTCGAGGGATTCACCGGCCTTCAGGCCGCGTGAGGATGTCAAGTATAATCGCGCGCCCCTTACCGGCAGAATATGCGCCACGTGCACACGACACCGCCGCTTTCCCCAGCAGGATGATTGGGCATGCACGCGCCAGTTGCTGTTGAAGAGAACCGGCTGCTCCGCAGCATCCCCGCCGAGCGCGTCGCGCTGATCGAGCGCATCGCGCGCGCCGCCTCCGGCAGCGGCGGGCGCAACGAGCTGCCGCAGCGCTTCCTGCGCGCCTACTTCCACGGAGTGGCGGACGAGGACCTCGCCGAGCGCACGCCACGGCAGCTCGCCAAGGCGGCGCTCGCGCACCTCGCCTTCGCGGCGCGGCGCGCCCCGGGCCGTTCGCTGGTGCGGGTGTTCAACCCCGATGCGCACCGGGACGGCTTCGAGTCAGCTCATACCCTGGTGCTCACGGTAACCGACGACATGCCGTTCCTGGTGGACTCCCTCGGCATGGCCTTCAGCCACGCGCAGCTCGCCGTGCACCTGATCGTGCACCCGGTGCTGCAAGCGCGCCGCGACCGTCGCGGACACCTCATTGATATCGGCGCCAACGGCGCCCAAGCCGTACACCCCGAGTCGTGGCAACTCTACGAAATCGACCGCGTCAGTGACCCGGCGCAGATCGAACGGCTGCAGTGCGATCTGGAAGTGACACTGGCCGACGTGCGCCTCGCGGTCAAGGACTGGACGGCGATGCGCGAGCGGGTGCGTGAGATCATCACCCGGCTCGAAACCGACCCGCCGCCGCTGCCGGCGGCCGACGTGAGCGAGGCGGGCCACCTGCTCGACTGGATGGAAGGCCGGCACTTCGTGTTCCTCGGCTACCGTCGCTACCGGCTCGAGCGCGGCCGGTCCGAGGACCGCCTGGTGCCCGACCCGCGCTCCGGTCTCGGCATCCTCAGCAGCGCCCGCCGGCGGGGCCAGCGCCCGAGCGTCACGACCCTGCGCGGCGACGTGCGCGCGCGCGCGCGCGCCGGAGCTGCTGATCGTGACCAAGGCGAACTCGACCGCGACCGTGCACCGCGGCGAGCTGCTCGATTACGTCGGCGTCAAGACCTTCGATCGTCGTGGTCGGGTCGACGGCGAGCACCGCTTCCTCGGCTTGTGGACCTCGACCGCTTATCACGGCAGCCCGCGGGATATCCCGGTGCTGCGCAAGAAAGTCGAGCGCGTCATCGAGCACTTCGGCCTCGACCCGGGCGGCCACGACGGCAAGGCGGTGCTCAACGTGCTGGAGACCTATCCGCGCGATGAACTCTTTCAGGCCGAGATCGCGGATCTGGTCCGCATCGTGCGCGGAGTGGTCAACCTGTACGAGCGCCGCACGGTGCGGCTGCTGGTGCGGCGCGACCCGTATCACCGCTTCTACTCCTGCCTGGTGTATGTGCCGCGCGACCGCTACAACACCGAGGTGCGCCAGCGCATCGAGCAGATCGCGCGCGCCGGCTTCGCCGGCACCAGCGTCGAGAGCCACGCGCAGATCTCTGGCGCGAGCCACGCGCGCCTGCACGTCGTGGTGCGCACCGACCCGGGCCAGCGCCAGCATCCCGACTTCCCCGAGATCGAGCGCCGCATCGCGGAAGCGGCCCTGACGTGGCCCGACCGGCTGCGGGAGCTGCTGACCGAGCGCCGCGGCGAAGCCGCCGGACTGGCGCTCGCGGGCCGCTACGGCCACTCGTTCCCGCTCGCCTACCAGGAGGATGTGGCCCCAGGCGAGGTGCTCAGGGATCTCGCCGATCTCGAGGCGCTGCGCCAGCAGCCGAACGCGCTGCAGCTCAACCTGCATCGCCCCGCGGGCCAGAAGCTGCAACGGGTGCATCTGAAGATCGTCAAGCTCGGCGACCCGGTGCCGATCTCCGACGTGCTGCCGATGCTCGAGAACTTCGGGCTGCGCGTGATCTCCGAGCGCCCCTACGAGCTCGCGTGGCCCGAGGGCGGCGCGGCCTGGATCCAGGACTTCGAGCTCGAGCAGCGCGACCGGCCCATCGTGGACATCGCGCGCATCCAGGGTAACTTCCGCGAGGCCTTCGCGGCCGCCTGGAGCGGCGCGGTGGAGAACGACGGCTTCAACCGTCTGCTGCTCGGCGCCGAGCTGACCGCGCGTCAGATCGTGGTGCTGCGCGCCTACTGCCACTACCTGCTGCAGACCGGCGTGCCATTCAGCCAGGCGTACATGGAGCGCACTCTCGGGGCCCATGCCGGCATCGCCAGAAATCTGGTGCGCCTGTTCCAGACGCGCTTCGAGCCCGCGGCCTCCCGCAGCCACCGCGGCGGCGAGCGCAACGCCACCCACCTGGTCGCGCAGCTCCGCTCGGAGCTCGACGCGGTCACCAGCCTCGATGACGATCGCATCCTGCGCGCCTACCTGACCGTGGTGGAGGCGACGCTGCGCACCAACTTCTATCAGCCGGACGCGGACGGCCAGCCAAAGAGCTACCTGTCCTTTAAGCTCGACCCGGCGAAGATTCCGGACCTGCCGCTGCCGCGTCCGAAGTTCGAGATCTTCGTCTACAGCCCGCGCGTCGAGGGCGTGCACCTGCGCATGGGCTATGTCGCGCGCGGCGGCCTGCGCTGGTCGGACCGGCGCGAGGACTTCCGCACCGAGGTTCTCGGCCTCATGAAGGCGCAGAACGTCAAGAACACGCTCATCGTTCCGGTCGGCGCCAAGGGCGGCTTCGTCGCCAAGCGCCTGCCGGCCGGCGCGCGCGAGGAGGTGCAGGCGGAGGTGGTGGCCTGTTACCGGACCTTCATCCGCGGCCTCCTCGACCTCACCGACAACATCGTCGCCGGCCGCATCGCGCCGCCGGCGCAGGTCGTGCGCCGTGACGGCGATGACGCTTATCTGGTGGTCGCGGCCGACAAGGGCACCGCCACGTTCTCCGACATCGCCAACGCCATCGCGGCCGAATACGGCTTCTGGCTCGGGGACGCGTTCGCCTCCGGCGGTTCGGCGGGCTATGACCACAAGAAAATGGCCATCACCGCGCGCGGCGCCTGGGAGTGCGTCAAGCGGCACTTCCGCGAGATGGATATCGACACGCAGAAAAAGGACTTCAGTGTTGCCGGCATCGGTGACATGTCGGGAGACGTGTTCGGCAACGGCATGCTGCTGTCGCGGCACATCCGCCTGCAGGCCGCCTTCGATCACCGTCATATCTTTATCGATCCGGACCCGCAACCCGCGGTGAGTTTCGCCGAGCGCGCCCGCCTGCTCGCGCTGCCGCGCTCGAGCTGGGCCGACTACGACCGCAAGAAGCTCTCCCGCGGCGGCGGCATCTTCCCGCGTACCGCGAAGTCGATCGCGCTGCCGGCGGAAGCGCGCGCGCTGCTGGGCCTGGAGAGCGCGAGCGCCCCGCCGAATGAAGTCATCCGCGCCATCCTGCGCCTGCCGGTTGACCTGCTGTGGAACGGCGGCATCGGCACTTATGTGAAGGCGAGTGATGAGAGAAACGCCGAGGTCGGCGACCGCACCAACGACGCGGTGCGCATCAACGGCCGCGAGCTGCGGGCCAGGGTGGTCGGCGAAGGCGGCAACCTCGGCCTGACGCAGCGCGGACGCGTCGAGTACGCACTCGCCAAGGGTCGCCTCAATACCGACTTCATCGACAATTCCGCCGGCGTCAACACTTCGGACGTCGAGGTGAACATCAAGATCCTGCTCAACCCGCAGGTAGCGGAGGGCAAGCTGCCGCGCGGCGATCGCAACCGCCTGCTGGCGCGCATGACCCCCGAGGTCGCGGCCCTGGTGCTGCGCAACAACTACCTGCAGAGCCAGGCGCTCAGCACGCTCGAGCTGCAGTCCACGGCGCGCCTGCAGGAATTCCAGCATCTCATCCGCGCGCTCGAGCGCTCCGGAGAGCTCAACCGCGCACTGGAGTTTCTGCCCGCCGACGATGAGCTCGCCGAGCGCCGCAAGGGCGGCGTCGGGCTCACGCGTCCGGAGCTGGCGATCCTGCTCGCCTACAGCAAGATCTGGCTCAACAAGCACCTGCTGGCCTCGGACGTGCCGGAGGATCCCTACCTGTCATCGGAGCTGGAGCGCTACTTCCCGGCTCCGATACGGGAGCGCTTTCCGCGCGCCATCGCCCGTCACCGGCTGCGCCGCGAAATCATCGCCACCGCCACCACCAACAGCCTGGTCAATCGCATGGGGCCGACGTTCGTGCCGCGGGCGCAGGAGGACACCGGCGCGGAGCCGGCCCAGGTTGCGCGCGCCTACACGGCGGCGCGCGAGATCTTCGCGATGCGCGCCCTCTGGGAGCACATCGAGGGGCTGGACAACAAAGTGCCCGCCAGGCTGCAGTACGAAGCCGCATTTCAGACCAGCCGCCTGCTGCGGCACGCGACCTACTGGCTGCTCACCTCGCGCAGCAGCGGTCTGCAGGTCGATGCCGCCGTCGGTGAGTTCCGCAACGGCGTGCGCGAGCTGGAGGCGGAGATTGGTCAGGTGCTCACCGGGGCCGAGCTCGTGCGCTTTGACGAAAGCCGCACGCGCTACAGCCAGGCGGGCCTGCCGCCGGCGCTCGCGGCGCGCGTCGCCAGCCTCGAAGCGCTCAACGCCGCCCTCGACATCGTGGAAATCTCGGCCGCGCATCGCGTCCGGGTCGCCGAGACCGCGCGCGTGTATTTCGAAGTCGGCAAGCGCATCGGCTTTGACTGGCTGCGCGCGGGCATCGAGAAGCTGACGGTCGAGGGCCCGTGGCAGGCGATCGCCCGCACCGCGCTGCGCGATACGGCGCTGCGGGTCCACCGGCGACTCACCGAGCGGGTGCTGGCGCGCAAGGAGCGCGGCAGCGCCGAGTCGCGCGTCACCGCCTGGGTGGAAGCGGCCGGCAAGGACCTGGCGCTCTGGCAGCGTACGCTCACGGACATGCGCGCCGCGGGCGCGGGCGACTTCGCCACGCTGACGGTCGGCGTGGAGTCGGTGCGCAAGCTCGCGAACTAAAGTGCCCGGCAAGCTCATCCTGGTTCGCCACGGCCAGAGCACCTGGAACGTCGAGAACCTGTTCACCGGCTGGACCGACGTCGATCTGTCGGTTTCCGGCCGCGCCGAGGCGGCGCAGGCGGGACGCGAGTTGCTCGCGCAGGGTATCGGCGTCGACGTGGCGTTCACCTCGGTGCTGAAGCGCGCCATCCGCACCCTGTGGATCATGCTCGATGAGATGGATCGCATGTGGATCCCGGTGGAACGCTCGTGGCGGCTGAACGAGCGCCATTACGGAGCGCTGCAGGGGCTCAACAAGGCGCAGACGGTCGCGCAGCACGGCGAAGCCCAGGTGAAGATCTGGCGCCGCAGTTACGACATTGCGCCGCCGCCGCTCACCAGCGACGATCCGCGCCACCCGCGCTTCGACCCGCGCTACGCGGGCGTCGACAGTTCCGAGCTGCCCGCCGCCGAGTCGTTGCAGGACACGCTGGCGCGCGTGCTGCCCTTCTGGCACGCGCGCATCGCGTCCGAGCTGCGCACCGGCCGCGATGTGCTGGTCGTGGCGCACGGCAACAGCCTGCGCGCCATGGTCAAGATGCTCGACCGGATCGCCGAGAGCGAAATCGTCGAGCTCAACATTCCGACCGGCGTGCCGCTGCTCTACGAGCTCGACGGCGAGCTGCAGCCCCGCGCCAGCCGCTATCTCGGCGATCCCCAGGCGATCGCCGCCGCCGCCGAAGCCGTCAGGCGCCAGACCGAAAAGCGCTGACGCCCTGCCCCCACCTGCGTGGCGCAGCGTTGCGGCTGCGCGCGAATCACTTCACGCAAGCCCAGCCGTCGTAACGCCCGTGGTACTCGGCGGCGAGCGCCCCCAGGCGGCGGCTGATGTCCTGCATGTCCGGCACGATCAGCCGCATGGTCTTGGTGGCGTGCAGGCTGAAGAGGAGTTCCGGGTCGTTCTCCAGCGGCTTCACGTCGACGCTGAATTCCGGCTCGAGCCGCGCGCGCGCACCCCGGCAGGCAGCCTCGTCGGGCAGGGCGAGGAAGAAATCGACCGGGTAGTCGTTGAAGGGCGCGTAACCCTGCGAGCGCAGGCGCCCGATGACCTGCTCGTCCCAGGTTTCGGCGCGCGAGCTGCGCGCCGCACGCAGCTTGACGTAGAGGCGCACCACGATGAGGCCCAGGGATGCGACCAGTGCCACGAAAAACCACGTCATGACGGTGCGCCCACCCCCCGTGGCTTAGGAACCCGCCCGGGGAAATCGCGGCTTGCGCTTGCCGAGAAACGCCTCGATGCCTTCCGCACCCTCCGCGCTCACGGCGTGGGCGGCAATGGTCT
>JBGPKC010000058.1:0-18693 GCA_041485725.1 Steroidobacteraceae bacterium | reverse complement strand
TTGCTCACCGTTGCCGCCGTTGAAGATGTCGTCGCCCCAGAAAAGGTAGTTGTCGTTGACGTTGGTGGCTTCGAGCTTCGAGGAGAAGAACGAGCCGTCCAGCGAAAACGTATCGCTTGGCGCCCATTGCACGTCGATCAGTCCGCCGTTGCGCTGGCGCTTCTGCTGAAACAGCGCTGAACCGATGAGCTTCGGGTACTGCACCCCGGCCAGGTCCGGATGCGGCGCAATGGCCGGCGTGGGCAGCACGGCCGGCGAGGTCGGCGTGGCGGGGCTCCCTGGGGTGGCGGCCTTGCCGACCACAAAGGCACTGGCGGGATCAATCTTGCCGTATCCCAGAATTTCCTGTCCATCGCGGCGCAGATGCCGGGTCTCAGAGAACACCTGCAGCAGCACGCCGAAGGTGTGATCGTCATTTACCCAGTTGCCCAGGGCGTTGAACTGCGGGTCGGTGGTGCCGGGGAGATCGGCGTAGGCGCCGCCGACCGAGGCTTCCAGGGTGTTGGACTTGCGGAAGTCGAGCGGCTTGCGCGTGATGATGTCGACTGAACCGGCGACGCCACCTTCCACGATAGACGCCTCCGAACTCTTGTGCACGACGACTCTGCTCACCAGCTCAGAGGGCAGCAGCGTGTAGCTCACGCTGCGGCCCACCGTGCCAGCCTGATCGAGCACAAACCAGTCGCCGGAAGCGACGCTGTGGCCGTTGACGAGCGTCTGCGTGAGGCTGGGGTTCGTGCCGCGCAGGCTGACGCGGTCGGCTTCATCGAAGCCGCCTTCGTTGGCGCCCGCAGAGCTGATCGTGACGCCCGGCAGGCGCTGCAACGAGTCGGCGATGTTCTTGTCGGGCATTTTGCCGATGTCTTCGGCCGTGACCACGTCCACGATCGAGCTCGCGGCACGCTTCCGTGCGATCGCTTGCTCGAGGGAGGCGCGGATGCCGGTAACGACGATTTCCTGCAGATTCTGGCTGGAGGTCGTCTGGTCGCCGCTCGTCTGCGCGTGAACTGCACCATCGCGACCGAACAGAGCCATGGCGACCGCCGTTCCGATCAACGTCGACCTTGCGATTCTCATGATTTACCCACCCCGGATGTTGTCGTTAGCCGATGCCCGTTCACACCGTGGCCCAACTCCCGCGAGACCAACGGGGATCGCTCGCTGTGCAGCGTCCGCGCGGGTTTCCCTATTGAGACCACTTACGTGCCAATATAATACCAGTGCGCGTAGAATTCCATACCCGTCGATACCAGTCACTCTGAAGGCACTTTAATCCATTTATTTCAAGCAGTTGTAATTTACCATGTGTCCCGCTAGCAACAGACTGGTCTTGTAATGGTAGTATGACGCCGCATGTCGTACCGGTTGGAGAGCCACCTTGACGCCGCTGTCACAGGCGGTCGGTAAGCTCGACGAAACGAGCAGCCTGCCGCTCTACCAACAACTGCAGCGCGCGTTGCGCCAGGCGATCGAGTCGCGCGTGTTAGGTCCCGACGATGCTCTGCCGCCGGAGCGCAATCTCGCGAGCGACTTCAGTGTTTCGCGCATCACGGTGCGCAAGGCGATCGACGGACTGGTGAACGAAGGCATGTTGGTGCGGCGTCAGGGCTCGGGAACTTTCGTACGCGCGCGCGTCGAGAAGAATTTCTCCAAGCTGACGTCCTTCTCGGAAGATATGCGGGCGCGGGGCCGCAACCCGCGCAGCGTGTGGCTGCGCAAGTCCGCGGGCACGGTCACACCCGAAGAAGCGCTCACGCTGCGCGCCAGTCCCGGCACGCCCGTGTACCGCTTCCACCGCATCCGCTTCGCAGACGATGCGCCGATGGCGCTCGAATACGCGACCATCCTCACTTCCTGCCTGCCCTCGGTCGATGCGGTGGAGTCATCGCTGTATGTTGCACTCGAGCGCGCCGGCAATCGTCCGGTGCGCGCGCTGCAGCGATTGCGCGCGGTGCTGTTCAACGCCGAGCAGGCGAAACTGCTGCAGGCCAAGGAGCGTGACGCGGGCCTGCTGGTCGAGCGCGTTGGATTTCTCGGCGACGGCCGCGCCGCGGAGTTCACCCAGTCCTACTATCGCGGCGACATCTATGATTTCGTCGCCGAGCTCAGCGACTCCTCGTGAACGCGACGCCGGCGAGCACGCGCATGTATCGCGAGGCGGCCCAGGCGCCGGATGCGGTGCGTGAGCAGCTGCAGGCCAACGCGGAGCGCATGGCGCGACTCAGCGAACGGCTGCGGCAGGCGCCACCACGCGCCGTCGTCACCTGCGCGCGCGGCAGCTCCGACCACGCCGCCACCTTTGCCCGCTACCTCATCGAAACGCGCTTAGGGTTGCTCACCTCCTCGGCCGCACCCTCGGTGAGCTCGGTGTACGAGGCGCAGCCGGATCTGGCCGGTGCGATGGTGCTGGCGATCTCGCAGTCGGGGGCGAGCCCCGATCTCCTCGCAGCGGTGAGCAGTGCGCGCGCGGCCGGCGCGCACATCGTGGCGCTGGTAAATGCGCAAGACTCACCGCTCGCGCAGCTTGCTGACGACCTGATCCCGCTGCACGCCGGCACCGAGCGCAGCGTTGCGGCGACCAAGTCCTACATCGCCTCGCTCGCGGCGATCGTGCAGCTGGTCGCGAACTGGACGCGCGATGCGCAGCTGGCGGCCGCCCTGCAGCAGGCGCCGGAACTGCTCGAGCGTGCCTGGCAGCTCGACTGGAGTGCGGCGGTCACACATCTCACGGCGGCGAAAAACCTGTACGTCATCGGACGCGGCCTGGGGCTGGCGATCGCGCAGGAGGCTGCACTCAAGTTCAAGGAGACCTGCGGCCTGCATGCGGAGGCGGTGAGCGCCGCGGAGTTGCGCCACGGTCCCATGGCGCTGGTGGGTGCGGGCTTTCCGCTGCTCATCTTCACGCAGAACGACGAGAGCCGCGCCGGCGTCGCACAGCTGGCGACCGAGCTCGCGGCGCGCGGCGCGGATGTGCTGCTCGCCGGCGCAGCCGCTGCGGGCGCGACCGTCCTGCCCACCGAAGGCGCACATCCGGCCATCGAGCCGTTGCTGTTCGCACAGAGCTTCTACCGCATGGCGAATGCGCTGTCCCTGGCGCGCGGTCACGACCCGGACCGACCGCCACACCTTCACAAGGTGACCGAGACCCTCTAGATGAGCGTGGCGCTGGTCAATGGCCGGGTACTGCGCGAGAACCGGCTCGTGGAAGGCCGGTGCGTACTGCTTGCCGACGGTCGCATTCTCGATATCGTCGCCCCTTCCGAGCGGCGCGTGCGGCGCGCCGAGCGGCGCGACCTGGGCGGGCAGCTGCTGCTGCCGGGCTTCATCGACTCGCAGGTCAACGGCGGCGGCGGCGTGCTGTTCAACGATGCGCCGAGCGTGGAATCCATCCGCGCCATCGGCCGTGCCCATCGCCGCTTCGGCACCACCGGCTTTCTGCCCACGCTGATCAGCACGGATCTGGACATCATGACGCGCGCCATCGCGGCGGTGCGCGGCGCCATCGAGGCCGGCGTTCCGGGCGTACTGGGCATTCATATCGAGGGCCCGTACCTCAGTCTCGCGCGCAAGGGCGTGCACGATCCGGCCAAGCTGCGCGAGCTGGATGCGAGCGCGCTGGGGCTCCTCACCTCGCTGCGCGGCGGCCGCACGCTGGTCACCCTGGCCCCCGAAGTGACCACGCCGCAGATCATCGAAAAACTGGTCGCGGCCGGGGTCGTGGTCTCCGCGGGACACACCAACGCCACCTATGCCGAGATCAGCATCGCGCTGCGCCACGGCCTCACCGGGTTCACGCATCTGTTCAATGCCATGTCCCAGCTGACGGGGCGCGAGCCCGGCGCGGTGGGCGCCGCGCTCGAAGATCCCACCAGCTGGTGCGGCATCATCGTCGATGGCGCACACACCGATCCGGTGGTGCTGCGCATCGCATTGCGCTGCAAGCCTCACGATCGCTTCATGCTGGTCACCGACGCCATGCCGAGCGTTGGCACCAACAACGACTCCTTCGAGCTGCAGGGACGTCGCATCATCGTCAGCGGCAGCACCTGCCTGGACGAGGATGGCAGGCTCGCCGGCTCCAACATCGACATGGCGACCTGCGTGCGCAATGCCATCTCCATGCTGGGGTTGTCGCTCCCGGAGGCGGTCCACATGGCCAGCCAGGGGCCGGCCGAGTTCCTCGGCCTCGCGCATGACACCGGCCGCATCGCCCCGGGCTTGCGGGCGGATCTGGTACTCGCCGACGAGGGGCTGAACGTCCTCGAAACCTGGATCGCCGGGCGCTCATCGCGCGACGGCGACGGCCCCTGACGGCCCGAGTGCTCAGGCCGGCGGCGTGTCCGGCGCCTGAAATCCCCGTTCCCGGTAGGTCAGCACCAGCGTGTCGCGCACGCCATCCTTTCCTCGCGGCTGGATCGGGGTGGTCTCGTGAATCACGCGCGCGTCATCCATCAGCAGCATCGACCAGGGCTCCTGCATGGTAAAGCGCACACCGGAGGCGCCGCGCGCGTCAAACACGCGCGTCTCGCCACCGAAGATGTGGCGCCGCCCGACCAGAACCACGGCGACGAAATCCACACCATCGCGATGCGCGCCCTCGGGCGTCGGACGGCCGATGCCGCTTGCGGTGTCGATGCGGAACTGGTGCGCCTCGATAAACCAGCGCGGCGCGGCGCGAACCTGCGCAAACAGCTCGCCCACGGAGCTCAGCAGCTGTCGCCACGCCGGCGCGTTCAGTACCGCAGGCTCCACGGGCTCGAACCAGCGCGTCAGTCCGCCATGCAGGGCGTTGTAGGAGGTTGGCTGCCAGTGAGGCCGGTGCGGCACCGCCTCCAGCAGGCCGGCGGCCGCGGTCTGCACCCAGCAGCTGTGCCGGCGTGCGCGGTAGTTGCCGCCATCGCGCAGGTACGTATCGCGCGGCAACCGGCCCCAGCTGTCGCGCAAGGCCTCGAGACCCGCGAGGTCAAGCTGCAGCGTGGCGCACGCCGCAGCCGCCGGCACCCACGCGTAACCTGCGTCTGCGAGTTGCGTACACAGTCCGGAGCGTTCAAGGGTCATGGGCATCACGAGTTGCGGGCCTCAAGGGTCATCGGCGCCTGTACCATATCAATACCGCGAAAGGCGGACCCCGCACCAACCCGTAAGGGCCTCGCGCATCTACGCGGGAGCGTGCCAGTGTGTCCGTGCCGGAGGTGCGGATCATGATCGACCTTTATTACTGGACCACGCCGAACGGACACAAGATCACGATGTTCCTCGAGGAGACGGGGCTCCCCTACCGGATCGTGCCGGTGAACATCAATACCGGGGCACAGTTCGATCCGGCGTTCCTCGCCATCGCTCCGAATAACCGCATCCCGGCGATCGTCGATCACGACCCCCGCGGAGGCGGAGCACCGCTGTCCGTGTTTGAGTCGGGTGCGATCTTGCTGTACCTCGCCGAGAAGACCGGCCGGCTCCTGCCGCCGGATCTGCGCGGCCGCGTCGAGGTCCTACAGTGGCTGTTCTGGCAGGTGGCGGGCCTGGGCCCCATGGCCGGACAGAACCATCACTTCTCCCGCTACGCACCCGAGCCGGTTCCTTACGCCATCGAGCGTTACGTCAAGGAGACGAACCGCCTGTACGGGGTACTGAACCAGCGTCTCGCCGACCGCACCTTCCTCGCCGGCCCGTACTCGATCGCCGATGTCGCAGCCTACCCGTGGGTGGTGCCACACGAGCGTCAGGGACAGAAGCTCGAGGATTTCCCGCACCTGAAGCGCTGGTTCCAGGCCATCCACGACCGTCCGGCCACCGTGCGCGCCTACGAAAAGGCGGCCTCCGTCAACCCTTCGGTCAACACCCGGACCACCCTCACCGAAGAGGCCCGGCGCGTGCTGTTCGGGCAGACGGCGCGCTGAAGGGCCGCAGATGCAGCGCGCCCGGGCCACCGCCACCTCCGCCGCCGCGACAGCCATCGCGCACCTGGCGCTCGGCGCGCCGCCGGCACTCGCGGCCCCAACCACCGCCAGCGACATCACGGTCGACGGCGCGGCCATACATATCGAGTTCGAGCCGGGCGCCTTTCGCGACGGCGGCGATGGGGTGCGGGGATGGATACGCCGTTCGGCGAACATCGTGGCCGGCTATTACGGTCGCTTTCCAACCACCCGGGTCACCGTGCAGGTGATCGCGGAAGCCGGTGACGGAGTGCACGGGGGCAAGAGCTTCGCAAACCCCGACGCGTTCATTCGCGTGCAGCTCGGGCGCGAGGTGACTGAGGCGCAGCTGCTGGCGGACTGGGTGCTGGTGCACGAGATGACCCATCTCGCTCTTCCGGATACCGGAGAGGCGCACGCCTGGCTGTCGGAGGGACTGGCGACCTACGTCGAGGGAGTCGCGCGCGTGCAGGCCGGTAACCGCAGCGAAGCGGACGTGTGGTCGGAACAGATCCGGCAGATGCCCCGCGGAATGCCGCAACCGCAAGACCGCGGACTCGACCACACTCACACGTGGGGGCGCACCTACTGGGGCGGCGCCATGTTCTGTCTGCTGGCGGACGTCGAGATCCGCAAGCAGTCGCACAACCGTGTCGGGTTACAGCACGCGCTGCGCGCCGTGGCGCGCGCCAGCGGCGGGCTTGCCGCGGACTGGCCCATCGAGCGTGTCCTGCGCACCGGGGACGGTGCGGTCGGCACCACCACGCTCGAGGATTTGTATGCGCAGATGAAAGACACGCCCGTCACGCCCGATCTCATGAGGCTGTGGCAACAGCTGGGCATCGAGCCCGAAGGCTCCTCCGTTCGGCTCGCCGACAGCGCCCCGCTCGCCGACGTACGCCGCGCCATCATGCGTGCGCCGTAGCCCGCGGGACCTCAGCCGGATCGCGGTCGGTTTGCGCCGGCGAAAAGAATCCCGTCAGCACGGCCGTCACGGCGAACACCGCGCAGATGAGGACATATTCCGCGGCCACCGAGCGCCGGAACCGGGGCAGCGCGCCGGGCTCCCCGCGCCCCAGCGCGGGGGCCAGCCGCAGTTTGTTGAGCGCGGCGAGTGCCATGAGTGCCGCGAACAGCATCAGCTTGGCGCCGAGCAGCAGGCCATAGGGCGCCAGCAGCGCGGCGAAATCCGGCAGCAGCACCGCCGCAATACCGGCGCCCGCGAGCGGGATCAGCGGCACGAGCCCCAGCGCGCCGGATGAAAACGCCTCGATCACGCGTGCCGCCTGCTCGCGCGGTTCCAGGGCACACAGCTGCCGCAGCGGCCACAGTGAACCGAACCAGAACGCGACAAGGATGAGATGAACGAGCAGCAGCGGCGCGAGCAACAGGCGGTGCGCATCGAGGGTGGTGTGGCCCGTCAACGCGAACGAGCCCACCGCGGCGAGGCAGCCGGCAACACCCGTGGTCTTCGCGGCCAAACCCTCGCGCCGCAACCCGATCGCCACGCCCGCAAGACCGGCGGCCCGCACCGCGAACGCAGCGCCGGTGGAAGAGCTCAGAACCAGCCGGTGAAGAGAGGCGTCGGCGATACCGGCCCACTCCCCCGCCAGGTGCACCGGCTCGAAGAGGTACTGCGCCGCGAGCACCGTGAGCGCCCCGACCGCCGCACGCACGCCGGTACGGCGGATAGCGGGCGCGGATCGGGTGAGCCGGTGTGCAAAGGCCGCGGTGAACAGCGCCGCGCCCGCCGCCTGGAACAGCAGCACCAGACTCGTGGCGCGCAGTGCGACCCAGGCGAGATCGGTCATCGACTCAGTGTGAAGCGGATCTTACCGGGCACCACGTGACCGTCGCTCCCGAGAACCCGCCAGCTGACGACATAGTCCCCGGGAGCCAGTTTCGGCAGCGGCACCGCAATCCTGCTCTGCGGCTCCGGTGGGAGCGGCGTCAACTTTTGCTTCTCCGCGCCGCCCTTTTCGATCCACAGCGCGGTCAGGCGCGCGGCTTCCGAGAACTGCAGCACGAGTGCGGCCGGCACCGTCTCGAGGGTGCTGCCATCGCGGGGAATACTGGCCTGCAGGTGCGCGTGCGCCTGGGCGCATGGTGTCCCGGCCGCCCATATAACCAGGAGCCAGCCGCCCAGGGACCGCACCGGTCTCATGCCGTGAGGCTACACCGGCCGACGCGCGCGCGGGAAGGATGCGGACGGCCCCGCCACGCGGCTGCGCGATGGCGGGCGGCGTCCCGGGCGCGGGCCCGCCTGCGAGCGGTGCCCGTCGTGGCGATGAGCAGCGGCGACCGCGGCCACGCGCGCGAGTGGCGCGTGGGCGGCAGGGGCTGCGGTCACGGGATAGGCCGGCAAGGCGGCCACCGGCAACGAGTGCCGCAGCACTTTCTCGATCTCGCGCAGCAACGGCGCCTCCTCCGGCGACACCAGGGAGACGGCCGAACCGGAGCCGCCGGCGCGCGCCGTGCGACCGATGCGGTGCACGTAGTCTTCGGGCACGTTCGGCAGCTCGTAGTTGACCACGTGCGGTAACTCCTTGATATCGAGCCCGCGGGCGGCGACCTCGGTCGCCACGAGCGCCGTGATGCGGTTCTCCTTGAAATCCGTGAGCGCCCGCACGCGCGCCGCCTGGCTCTTGTTGCCGTGGATCGCGGCGGCGCGAACGCCGCTGTCTTCGAGCTGCTGCGTCAGCCGGTTGGCACCATGTTTGGTGCGGGTAAACACCAGCACCTGGTGCCAGTTGCCGCTGTTGATGAGGTGCGCCAACAGATGCCGCTTGTGCTCCTGCGGCACGCGATAGACGTGCTGCTCGATGCGCTCGGCCGGTGCGTTGCGCGCTGCGACCTCGATCGCCACCGGATTGCGCAGGTATCGGCCCGCGAGCTCGCGGATATCCTCGGAGTAGGTCGCCGAGAACATGAGATTCTGGCGCTCGCGCGGCAGGAGTTTCAGGATCTGGCGGATGGCATGAATGAACCCCATGTCGAGCATGCGGTCGGCCTCGTCCAGCACGCAGCACCGCACCTGGCTCAGGTCGAGCAGCCGTCGCTGCGCGAGATCGAGCAGCCGCCCCGGCGTGGCCACCAGCACGTCGCATCCGGTGCGCAGCGCCTCGATCTGGGGCTTCTCGCTCACGCCACCGAAAATCACGACGGTGCGCAGCCCGGTATGGCGGCCGTAGTCGCGGGAGCTCTCGGCGACCTGCGCTGCGAGCTCGCGCGTCGGCGTCAACACCAGCGCCCGCGGCGCGCCGGCCTGGTGCGAGGCCAGGTTCTGCAGGATCGGCAATACAAACGCCGCCGTCTTGCCGGTGCCGGTCTGCGCGCCGGCCAGCACATCACGACCGGCGAGCACCGCAGGGATGGCCTCACGCTGGATGGGGGTGGGGGTGACGTAGCCTTTTTCGGCCACGGCACGCGATAGCTCGGGCTTCAGCCCGAGATGGGTAAATGGCATGTTAAGAAAAACCTCTGTTGTCGAACTCGCCCGGCAGCACTTTCGGCTGCGGCGGTCAGACGCGAGGCTTGGAGTTAATGGTAAATCGAAGTGCGCCGGTGAGGCACGGACTGCGAGCGAAACGGTGCTGACCGAGCACTGGAGGACGTTTGGCGCCGCGGACTGTACCGACTTTGCCCGGGCGCGTCCAATTTAACCCGCCAGAGCTGAGGAACGCGACCACAATTTGACACACTGACCGGCCGCTCGCGCGTTGCGGGGCCACGCCAGTTGGGACATCATCGTTTCCATGAACCGGATGCCTGTCGCACTTGCCGTCTCGATCGGGGGTTTGTGCTGCGCCGTGGCCGGCTGCTCGACGCGCACCGACGTGTCGATGACCGGCAATACCCCCGCGCAATACTCGCACGTGTGGATCACCGCTCAGGAAGTGTGGTTCAACACCAGCGCGATTGCCGGTCCCGACGACGGCGGTTGGGTCAGGTTTCCCCTGTCGACCCCGGCCACGGTTGACCTGGTGACGGAGTCCGGCGGCAACCTCGGCAGCCTCGTCACCGGACTGAGGCTCGCCCCCGGAACCTACTCGCAGGTTCGGCTGATCCCGGTGGATGCGGCCGCGGCCTTGACCAGTTCGGCGCACACCGCGGGCGCGCTCCACAACGCGGAAGCGGACTACGTCGACAGCGCCGGCAAGACGCACCAGTTGCCGCTCGAGCTGCTCAATCCCGAAAAGGGCATCGGCATCCAGGGCACGCTCAAGGTGCCGGTAGGCAATGTCGGCGCCGCACTGGCCGGCACCTCGACGACCACCACGGGCACCACCCTCACGGCGACGACATCCAACACCACGACACCAACCACGACACCCACGACACCGACCACGTCGCCGACCACGACTACGACGACCACATCATTCGCCGTTACCTTCGACGGCGCGCGCGACCTCACGCCGTTTACCTACGCCGCCGCGACCGCCCCCAACGGCATCCTGTTGAGCTCGCACGCCAGCGCCTTCGATCTGTCCGAGGTGGGCGGAATCCAGGGGCAGCTGACGCTCACCAACCTCCCCGGAATTTCCAGTTCGGCGGGCCTGCCGGCCATCGAGGTGAGCGCGCAGTCGCTGAGCGCCGACGGCACGCGCCACGTGGTGGTGAGCCGCACACCGGTGCACGCGGACGGCAGCTTCCTGCTATATCCGCTCGCGACGAGCTCCTCGACCCCTGCCGATTACGACCTCGTCATTCATGGCCCGGGGATCGCGACCATCATCATCAAGACGGTGCAGGTAACCCTCGCCAGCAGCGCGAGCACGGCGACCACCACCACTACCACCAGCACCGAAGCCGCTGCCAACGCGACCACGATCAACCCGGTGTCGGTGGGTACGCTGATACCGCGCGCAGCCAGCGCCTACACGGCGAATCCCGCCCCCGCGAGCGGTGCCGCGCTGCCCGCCGGCGCGCAGGTAGCCTTCTATCAGACGCTGGCGACCGCGGGGGAAGTTCCCTACGTCATCGAGGCGAGCCCCATCGATCCCTTCAACCAGGTGCTGGCCAGCGCCCAGGCGTTGTCCACGGGCACGATCGATTCGGGCACCTACTCTTCCAGCGGTGCGTCCGTGACACTGGTCGGCGCCGCGCCCGCCGAAGGCGCCGGGGGGTACCTCGTTGCGGCGAGTGCGCCCTCGTTCACCGACGGAACCCCCACGACCACCGTGTCCGCGCCCCCACCGGGCACGACGATGCCGGTCCCGGTCCCCGTGCCGGGTCTCACGCTCGCCCCGGGCGTCACCTCCGGCTCGATTTCCGCAGCTGTCACCCAGGCGACAGCCGGCAAATACGATCACGGCGAATTGCTCGTGACCCATAACGGCGAGCTCGTCGCCACGACGCCTGTGGATGCGGCCCTGGTACAGGGCGCGGGCGCAACCATCACCGTCAACGGCGTGCCCAGCGGCACTTCGGCGGATCTTTATTACGTCGCGGTCCGCGCCTGGAACTCGCGCGACGCGCCCGGGACGCTGCAGCGCCAGTCCTATCCCACGGCGATCGATCTGCGCGGCAGCGCGACGGGCGCCGTGCAGGTGACGATCAACTGAAATCGGCGCGAAACCGGTAAACTAGCCCGCTTTCCGGGCCGGGCAACACGTAAGTCACTGTAATTACGGGGAACGGATTGCCCGTCCGTGCCTCTAAAGCGACGGTGCCGAGAGCGCCCGCGCCCAAACCGGATCGAAGGGGATATCTTGATGACCGTCGTTCGCACTCGCCGGAGCCGCTCTGCGCCGACCCTGACCGCCCTGGTGTGGGGATTCACGGCCCTGCTCGCCGGCTGCGGCGGCAATTCCACCTTCGCGCCGGGCACGCCGGTCATCACCCTGTCCGGTACCAGCGGTGATTTTGCCGCTTACCGCGTGGCGATCAACTTGATCACGCTGACCGCGACCGACGGCACAGTAGTGAGCGCGACCCCGCGGATGCCCCCCGAGAGCGTCGATCTGGCCGAACTCACCGACCTCTCCGAGCTGCTTGAAGTGCCGGCCGTGCCGTCCCGAACGTATAAGTCCGCCACGCTCACCCTCGACTACACGAGCGCGAGCATCTGGGTCAACGTCAACGGGCAGGCGGTCGCGGCCACCGCGAAAAGCAGCACCGGCGGCGCGCTGACCACCGGCACCCTCACCATCACCTTCGATCCCAATCATCCGCTGGTGATCACCCGGGGCCAATCGACGCGCCTGGCGATTGATATCGACCTTGCCGCATCCAACTCCATCGACACCTCGACGACGACTCCCAAGGTGACGGTGCGACCGTTCCTGGTGATGACGCCGGCACCGGCCGATGCCACCGTCATACGTGCACGGGGCCTGTTCGTCACCGTGCCGAGCGGCTCGAGCGACTACGTCATGAACGTGCGGCCGTTGACTGACCTGGTGTCGGCGCTGGGTGCCGTGACGGTCAGCACCAACGCACAGACCTATTTCAACATCAATGGAGTCGCTTACACCGGAGCGGCGGGGCTCACCGCCATGGCGTCGCTGCCGGAAAACACGCCCACCGCCGCCTACGGAACGCTGGGGGATCTGTCCGGGGTCACGCCCGGCTTCCATGCCACGGCGGTGTATGTCGGCACCAGCCTCGAGAGTCCCCTCGCCGACCACATCCGCGGCGTCGTCAGCGCCCGCAGCGGCAACACCCTGACCGTGCGCGGCGCGACCCTCGTCTCGCGGTTCGGCGTCGTGGCGATCCGGAACAACGCCACGGTCACGCTCGGCAGCGCAACGCTGGTGAGCGAGGATGGAGTGGCTGCCAGCGGCCTGACTCCCCTTTCCGTTTCGGTAGGCCAGCAACTTGACGTGTCCGGCCAGGGCGTCTTCGACACCTCCGGCAATCTCAGCATGGACGCCACGGCAGGCCAGGTGCGTCTCGCCTCGACCCGCGTGTGGGGCACGCTCAACTCCGCGACCGCAGGCAGCGCCTCGCTCGACGTCCTGTCGCTCGGCAACTTCGCGCCTGCCGGTTTCAACTTCGCCGGCACCGGTACTACTGTCGGTCAGGATGCCAACCCAAGCGCCTACGTCGTCAACACCGGCTCGCTCGATCAAAGCGCCACTGCTGCGCAGACGCTGCTGCAGGTCGACGGCATCGTCAACGCCTTCGGTTCCGCGCCACCGGACTTCACCGCCACCGCCATCACCGCGGGCACCGCGACCGAGCAGCGCCTGGTGGTTGAATGGATCAACGGCGGTGCGACCGCGCCCTTCCTCAGCGACAGCAGTGCCGGCCTGGTCGTGGCCCTGAACAACGCCAACCTCGGGACCATTCACGAAATCCGCACCGGGCCGGCGGCGCTGGACCTGAAGACGCTGAGCTCCTTCCCCGCCAGCCCGCTGATCACGACCGTGGGGGCGGATCAAAGCAAGCTGCAGCTCGCGATCGGGGGTGCCAGCCTTAGCACCGGGGTGTCGGTATTCAACAGCATCAGCGGCTTTGCCGCTGCGCTGTCCTCGACGTTCAACGGCACCAACAAGATCTACCGGCTGGTCGCGGTCGGGCAATACAATATCGGCACCAACACCTTCGTCGCCTCGCGCATCAGCGTGGCCCTGATGTAGCCGGCGCCGGGGTGCGCCAGGAGATCGCGCATGCCCTGGAAGCGGCGTCCGTTCGGCAGCAACGATCTGTCACGCGCGCTCAACATCGCCGATCTGCGCGAGATTGCCCGGCGCCGCGTGCCGGGCTTCGCGTTCGAGTACCTCGAGGGCGGGGCCGAAGACGAGGTGACGCTGCGCGCCAACCGCGAAGCCCTGGAGCGTTTGCGGCTGATCCCCCAAACCCTGGTCGACACTGCCGCGCGCCATCAGCGCACCGCGATTCTCGGGCGCCCCGCCAACGCGCCCCTGGTCATCGCCCCGACCGGCCTGAACGGCATGCTGCACCCGCAAGGCGATCTGGCGCTCGCGCGGGCGGCAGCCAGGCTCGGCGTGCCATTCACCCTGAGCACCATGTCCACTACCCGTCTGGAGGACGTCGCCAGCCGTGCCGGCGGACGGCTGTGGATGCAGCTCTATGTTCTGAAGGACCGCGGCATCGCGCGCGACATCATGCAGCGCGCCGCGGCGGCGGGTTATGAGGCGCTGGTGTTCACAACCGACGCCAACGTGTTCGGCAACCGTGAATGGGACCAGCGCAGCTATCGGGCCCCCGGCAAACCCACCCTCCGCACCGCGCTCGACGTACTGCGGCACCCGCGCTGGCTGTTCGAGGTTCTCGGCCGCCACGGCATGCCGCGCTTCCGCAATCTCGAGGCCTTCCTGCCCCCATCCGCCGCCACCGCGCTCGGCGGCAGCACGGTGATTCCACCGCTGTTCGATGCGACCATCGGCTGGGATGACATCACCTGGATCCGGCAGCTGTGGCGCGGCAGGCTCCTCATCAAAGGGGTGCTGAACGTGGCGGACGCCGAACGTGCCGCGGCACTGGGTTGCGACGGCATCGTGCTGAGTAATCACGGCGGGCGGCAGCTCGACTCCTGTATCGCGCCGATCGAGGTGCTGCCGCAGATCGCGCGCGCGGTCGGCGAGCGCCTCACCATTCTCGTCGACAGCGGCTTCCGCCGCGGTACCGACATCATCAAGGCACTCGCGCTCGGTGCGCAGGCGGTCATGATCGGCCGCCCCACGCTGTACGGCCTGGCCGCGGGGGGCGAGCCGGGCGTGGAGCGCGCGCTCGGCGTTCTGAGCGGCGAAATCCACCGGGTACTCGGTCAGCTCGGCTGCAATTCCGTCGCGGAGCTCAGCCCGCAGCACGTGCGCGGGGCCTGAGCCGCAGCCGGTTCGCAGGGCACTAGAGTTCCGGTGACCTCAGCAACTCCTCAAGATCCCGCTTCCAAAGCACCGCATAGGTGTGCGAGCCATGCCCATGCGTGCGCTCGCTGAACGGTATCAGGATCGCGCGGCCATGCCGCACGCGCTTGATCTCGCGCTCGAGGATCTGCAGCTCGGGCGGATTGACGAGGTCGTCCGCCGAATTGATCGCCAGCAGCGGCGCCTCGATCTTCTCCAGTGCCGGCCCGGGATCATAGTCGTGCGACGCATCCACGGCGTACAGGATGTCGTTGGCGTCGTCCGTCTGCAGATGATCGTTCACGTAACTGTCGATTACCTGGTCCGCCTGCGCGCGTGTCGGCGCTTCCTGTTGTCGCAGCACCGGGTTGCTGCCCAGGAGCCAGATCATCTCGATGGCGGTGCGGAGCGAGGGCGGCTGCGTGCGGTACTCTCCGCCCTGCCATGCGGGATCGTTGCGGATCGCGTCCATGACCAGGCGCCGCCAGACACGGTTACGGCCGGACACCTGCGTTGGCAGGCTCGCGAGCGGCATGAGCGTGTCCATGAATTGCGGGTGCCGCTCACCCCACAGCCAGGTATGCATGCCGCCCATGGACGTGCCCATCACCAGGCGCGCGTGATTCACGTGCAGGCCCTGCGTCAGCAGCCGGAACTCAGCCTCCACCATGTCCTGGTAGCCGTAACGCGGAAAGCGCGCATGCAGCCCATCGCTCGGCTTGCTGGACTTGCCGTGACCGATGCCGTCGGGGAGCACGATGAAGAAGCGCGCGGCATCCAGCGGCTGCCCCGGTGCGAACAGCTCGCCCGCGAATTCAGCTCTCATCAGGCTCGCGCCGCTGCCGCCGGTGCCGTGCAGGATCAGGACGGCGTTGCGCACCACGCCGCGCCCATCGGTGCGCGGCGTGCCCAAGGTGCGGTAATGCACACGCAATTCGGGCAGCGACTCACCGGAAACGAACCTGAAGTCCCTGATGAGGAAGTCACCCTCTGCCGGGGACGGATAGTTCGCCCCCACTGCGCGCGCGGCGAGCAACGCCGCCGACAGGCTCACGCCCAAGACGACTCCCCTCGTACGCGGCTCTCTCAGACAGCGCGACTCTTCAGCCAGTCGTCGATCACGCGCTCGAGCACCGCGAGCGGCATCGGCGCAGCCGTGAGGCCCACGTCGTGGAAGTCGCGGAGGTCGAACTTCGCGCCGAGACGGCGTTGCGCCTCGGCGCGCAGCTTGAGCCAGCGGGTGTGTCCGACCTTGTAGCTGCACGCCTGCCCGGGCCAGGTGCAATAGCGCTCGACTTCGGTGGTCATGGCGGCCGGATTGTCGCCGGTGGTCGCGACCATGTAGTCGATCGCCCGCTCGCGGCTCCAGCCCTTCACATGCAATCCGGTATCGACCACGCAGCGCGCCGCGCGAAAAATCGCGGCCTGCAGCATGCCGAGGCGGCCAAGCGGATCGGAGTCATACAGCCCCATCTCATCGCACAACTGCTCGGCGTACAGCGCCCACCCTTCGGTGTTAGCGGAGAAACCGCCGCCCGCCTTGCGGATCAACGGGAGCGACGGCATCTCCAGCACCAGCGCGAGCTGAAAGTGATGGCCGGGCGCGGACTCGTGATAGGTGAGCGTCGGCAGCGCCCAGCGCGCCCATTCGCTGGTATCGCGCAGATTGATGTAGAAGGCGCCGGGCCGCGAGCCATCGAGCGCCGGAATCTGGTAGTAACCGCCGGGCGCCCCGGCTTCGGTGTAGGCCGGCACCCGCCGGATTTCCACCGGCGCGGTGGGCCGGGCGTGGAAATACTTCGGGAGATGCGGCTGCAGCGCAGTGATGAGGCCGTTGCAGTAATCGAGGATCTGCTGCCGGCCGGCATCATTGTCGGGGTATAGGTATTGCGGGTCCTTGGCCAGGGCCCGCATGCGCTCGGCCACGGTTCCGGTCTTCTTCCCCTGCTTGCGCAGCAGGGCATCCATGCGCGCGCTGATCTCCTTCCCCTGCGCGAGCCCCAGCTGGTGCACCTCATCCGGGCTCATGTCGGTGGTAATCGCCTGGCGCAGCGCGACCGCGTACAGCTCACCGCCCTGCGGCAGGCGGCTCACGCCGGCCTCGTGCACGGCAGCGGGGCGCAGCTCACCGAGGGCTTGCATCTGCCGGTCAAGCGCCGGATAGACTTCCGCGGCGACGAAGCGCGCGGCATCCGCGCCGTAGCTACCCTCCAGGCCCAGCTTTTGCGTGCGCTTCGCGATCGAGGCCGTGAGGATCGAGTCAGCCGACGCCGTGCCGCGCAGCGTGTGCATCTGTGCCAGCGCGCGCTCGATGAGGAAATCCGGCGGCGTGACCTTGAGTCCCGCATCGTGGCGCACGCGCTCGGTCTCCTGATCGAGCACCACGGCAAAGGCGCGCAGCCGTGCGAGATACGCCTCGGCGTCCTCCTTGTTCTCGATCTGATGCTGCCGGTCGAGAAAGGTCGGGACACTCTGGTACGCCCCGGTCAGCTGGCTGACCACGTACGGGCGCACTCCGTCGCCGTACTCGAAAGGCTCGGTGCGCGCGATCGTCTCCATCTGGAACTCGACCGTGTCGTAGTTGGCGAGATCCGACCCGGCAAGGGAGCTGCGATCGAAGGCTCTCAGGCGCTGCAGCCGGGAGGCGTTCTCCTGCTTGAACTCGCGCACCCGCTGGAGTGAGGCTTCGGTAAGGTTCGCCCTCGCCCACGCGTACTTGCCCTTGTCGAGCCCAAGGCTCGTCAGCTGCTCGGGATTCTTCGTCAGCCGCTCGTCCATAAAGACATCGAACAGCGCATTGAGGCGCTCGGTGACCTCGCTCGCGGGCGGTGAGGCGGCGAGGACCTGTCTCAGCGACGACGCGACACACGCCGCGACCAGGGAACCGGCGACGGTGACAAACTGCCGACGATCGATCACGAGACCCTCCTGTGCATAGCGGCGGGTCCGGCGCCCGCCCGGGCGGGCAGCGGCGCCCGGATGGCCGCGCGGGCTCAAGCCGCCAGCGTGCCTCTCTGCTTGGCGCTGCTGGTGGCGATCAGGTCCATGAGGGCCGGTGACAGGCAGTCATAGGGCTCGAGCCGCAACTCCTTGAGGCGCGCGCGCACCTCGCCCATGCGCGCTGGCGGAAAGCCCGACTCGATGATCGAGGAGACGAACGCCGCGAACTCGGGAGCCGACCAGCCGCTGTCCTTCGACAGCTCGGTGTGCAGAAAATCGAAGCCATAGAAGGGGTGACTCTTGTTTTCGATCCGCCCGTACATGTGCACGCCGCAGCCGCTGCACGCATAGCGCTGGATCGGCGCTTTCTCGTCGACGATCTTGAGCTTGTGCGCATTCGCGCTGACGTTGAGCTTGTCGCGTCCGATGACCGCGACCATCGAGAACAGCGCGCCCTTGGGTTTCCAGCATTTGGTGCAGCCACAGACGTGATTGAAGGCGGTATTGCCCTTCAGACTCACCGTCACGGGTGAGGAACTGCACTTGCAGGTGAGCGTACCGCCCGCGAAGTCGGTCGCGCCGGACTTCACGCCGCCATCGACGGCCGGATGAATCGAAGTAGCCATGTTGTTTATATGGACGCCTCCCGATGGCAAGAACTTTTCGGTGTGATGACTGGCAGATTAGGCTGCAGGTTTATATCCGGCCTGTTTTGCAGGCCGTAGCCTGCGGGCCCTGATGGATTTCGCCGACCCGCGCCTCATTTCTCCCGAGAGCTCGAAGCTCGGAGCAACATTCAGGCTTCGCGGGTCACGGTCTGACCTGTTTACCATCACACGTTGTAGTCGTTGCGCAACCTGTTAGCGTTCCACCCTCATTTTGTTGAGTTAATACACCGTGATTTCTGCCCTAGGCGGGCCGACTCACGTACCCGGATTGGTACACTCGTTCATGAGCCGTCAGCGCCCAGATCGTGCGTGCCATCTTGTTCGCCATCGCGACGACGACCACATTCTTTGGCC
>JBGPKC010000057.1:0-19139 GCA_041485725.1 Steroidobacteraceae bacterium | reverse complement strand
GCAACGTCGAGCGGCTGGTGCTGCTGGGGACGCCCCACTGCGGCTCGTTCGCCGCCGTGCAGGCCGTGCGCGGCACCTACGCGGTGGTGCGCAAAGTGGCGCGGCTCGCCGGCGAGGCATCCGCCGAGAGCCTGGCCGCGGAGGTCTTCAGCACCTTTCCGAGCCTGTATGACCTGTTGCCGGTCGGTGCCGGCGGCGGCGCCATCGATCTGTTCGATGCGCGCGCCTGGCCTGCCTCCGGTCCGCAGCCGCGCGTGGCACTGCTGCAGGCGGCGCTCGCGGCGCGACATCGGCTCGCACCGCCGGATGAGCGGTTTGTCAGCATCGTCGGGGTGGGTCAGGAGACCGTCACCGCGGTCACGCGGCGCAACGACGACTTCGTCTACACGCTCACGCGCCACGGCGACGGCACCGTGCCGGCGACGAGCGCCGCGCTCGCGGGCGTGCGCACGGCCTACGCGCGCGTGGCGCACAGCAATCTGACACGCGATCCCGTCGTGGCCGCGGCGGTGGTGGATATGCTGCGGCGGGGTTCGACGACGCGCCTGCCCGCCGCGTGGCTCAGCAGCAGCCGCGCCTGCACCCAGGTCAGCGATCGGCAACTGCGCCGCAGCCACGCGCAGAAAGTCGACTGGGCCGCGCTCACTCCGGAAGAGCGGCGCGTGTTCCTGCAGAACCTGAACGAGCCGCCGCAATTGAAATTGCGCGTGCCGGGCGCGGCACGCCGTGCGCGGCGCAAACGCCGCTAACACAGCCCGCCCGACTCCCGAATGGTTCGAACCCGCTACACGAACGCCTGGGCGATCGCTTCGCGCTGGCGCGCATCCGGCAGCCGTCCGCGGCCACCGGCGAGGTTGTCTTTCAGGTGCGTCAGCTTGCCGGTCGCGGGAATGATGCAGGTGACCGCGGGATGCGCGGCGATGAACTTGAGTGCGAGCTCGCCCCAGCTCGCGGCGTCCAAGTCTGCCGCCCACGCGGGCAGGGGCTTGCCGCGCACCGCCTGGAACAGCGCGCCGTCCTCGAACGGGCGATTCACCAGCACTGCGACGCCGCGCTCCGCCGCCAGCGGCAGCAGGCGCGCTTCCGCATCGCGCGTCACCGGTGAATAGTTGAACTGCACGAAGTCGAGCTTCTCGCGCGCCAGCACCCGCGCCAGGTCGGCGTGCGCGCTGACCGTGTAATGCGTGACGCCGATGTAACGCACGCGCCCCGCTTGCTTCCACTTACGCACGGTCTTCAGATGGGTGTCGAGATCCAGGAGGTTATGCACCTGGATGAGATCGAGCCGTGCGCTCTTCAACATCTGCGCCGAGTGCGTCATCTGCTCGATCCCGGAACGCTCGCCGCGCGTCCACACCTTGGTGGCAAGGAACGCGCGCTGGTGCATGTCCGGCATCAGCAGCTCACCCAGCACGCGCTCGGCGGTCGAGTACATCGGCGAGGTGTCGATCAGACGCGCGCCGGAGGCGAAGAACGCCTCCAGCACGTCCTTGAGAGGCGCGCGCTCGGCAGCGGACTCGCCGACTTCAAAAGTCCGCGAGGTGCCCAAGCCGATGATGGGGAGCTCTTCGGCGCTCGAGGGGATCTTGCGCATGATCAGCGCAGCGCCCGGGTCCGCAGCGCCCGCCCGTGAAGACAGGGCGGCGGCCGCCATCATGTTGACTCCCCCCGCAAGCAGCTCACGTCGGTTCATCGCTTCCTCCGCCGGCATGAAGGGGGCTGACTAAATGAGCGCGGCGTCGGTCTCGACCACGCTCATCCCGCCGCCCTCGACCACGCGCGCGAGCGCCACCGCGCCCGGCAGCACCTGCGCGGCGTAAAAGCGCGCGCTGCGGATCTTGGCTGCATAGAACTCGCGGTCGGCGCCGTCTGGCTTTGCCGCGGCGATCGCCGCCGACTTCGCCAGCAGCCAGCCGCCGCTCACGTAGCCGCACAACTTCAGGTACGGCACCGACACCGCCATGCCGGCGTCGGGACGTGAAGCGAGCGTCCTGAGCAGCGCCTGCGTGGCGCTTTTCAGCGCCGCAACCGCCTCCAGCGCCGCCTTGCGGGTGGCATCGACCGACGCATCGGTGGTGGTGATCGCCTGCAGCTCCCGCTCCATGTCGGCGATCAATGCGCCCATCGCGGCGCCGCGATCGTGGCCGAGCTTGCGGCCGATGAGATCGTTCGACTGGATGCCGGTGGTGCCTTCGTAGATGGTCGTGATGCGCACGTCGCGCATGTACTGCGCGGCGCCGGTCTCCTCGATAAAGCCCATGCCGCCGTGAACCTGCACGCCGATGCCAGCCACTTCGTTGCCGATTTCCGTGCACCAGCCCTTGACGATCGGCGTGAGGAGCTCGCCGCGGCCCTGGGCGGCACGGCGCATCTTCTCATCCGCGCTGCAGGCGGCGAGGTCAAACTGAAAGGCGGTATAGAGAGTGAGCGCACGCGACGCCTCGGTCTGCGACTTCATCATGAGGAGCATGCGCTTCACGTCGGGGTGATTGATGATCGGCGCCGGGCCTGCGCCCTGCGCCACCGGCGGCTTGCCCTGCACGCGCGTGCGCGCCCACTCCGCCGCGCGCTGCAAGGCGCGCTCACCGACCGCGTAGCCCTCGCTCCCCACCGACAGCCGCGCGCTGTTCATCATGACGAACATGTACTCGAGGCCGCGGCCCGGCTCGCCCACGAGATGGCCGACCGCGCCGTTCTTCTCGCCAAAGGCGAGCACGCACGTCGGGCTCGCGTGGATGCCGAGCTTGTGCTCGATCGACAGGCAGCGCACGTCGTTGCGCGCACCGAGCGAACCGTCGGCGTTCACCAGCACCTTCGGCACGATGAACAGCGAGATGCCCTTCACCCCGGGCGGCGCACCTTCGATGCGCCCGAGCACCATGTGCACGGTGTTCACGGTGAGGTCGTGATCGCCCCAGGTGATGAAGATCTTCTGCCCGAACAGCCGGTAGTGATCGCCGTCGGGCACGGCGCGCGTGCGCACCTGCCCGAGATCCGAGCCCGCCTGCGGCTCGGTGAGCACCATGGTGCCGGTCCACTCGCCGCTGATCATCCTGGGCAGGTACCGCTCTTTCTGCGCTGCCGAACCGCACAGCTCGAGTGCGTGCACGGCGCCGTGCGTCAGCATCGGACCTAACTTGAAGGCGAGGCAGGCAGAGCCCCAGAACTCCGCCACCGCACTGACCAACACGCGCGGCACGCGCTGACCGCCGAACTGCGGCGCGGCGCCGAGGCCCGGCCAGCCGCCCGCCGCGAACTGCTTGTAGGCCTCGCGAAACCCCGGCGCCGTAACCACGCCATCCGCCGTCCAGCGCGCCCCGTGCGTATCCCCCGGGCGATTCAGGGGATCAAGCACGGTCTCGGCAAAGCGCGCCGCCTCCTCGAGCACCGAGCGCGCCAGCTCATCCGAATAGTCGGCGAGCAGCGCAGATGCGCTCAGACTGCCCGCGCCCAGGAGCTCCTCGAGCACGAAGCGCATTTCACGCAAGGGCGCACGGTACATGGTCGATTCCTCCGCCCGTCGTCAGGTCCCCGACGGCACGGCTAGTGTAGCGGGTCCGCCGCGTGTGTTCGGCTGTTGAGAATCCGCGCGCAGCCCTGGGGTGCCGCGGTCAGGCCCGCTGCGCCGCAGGCGCGCGCGCCGGCTTGGGCAGCGCCAGCGCCGGCACGATGTTCGCGGCCAGGAAATCAACGAACTGCTGCGCCCGCGGATCGGACTCGAGCGCCGTGGGGTACAAGGCGTACAGGGCAGCCGCCGCCGGCACGGCCCACTCCGACAGCACCGGCTTCAGCCGCCCGGTGGCGAGTCCCTGCCGGCACAGGAACTCCGGCAGCAGCCCGATGCCGAGTCCCGCGGCAGTGGCCGCGTGCAGCACCGCCGGGTCGTCGACCGCGAGCTTCGGCGTCAACGGCACTTCGGCGCGCTGTGCACCGCGCTCGAGCAGCAGGCGAAACTCCGGCAGCTCGGCGGCGTCCGGCGTGAGCAGGTCGTGGCTGCGCAGATCGTCGGGACGAGCGGGCATACCGCGCTGCTGCAGATAGGCAGGTGTCGCGCACAGCAGCGCGGGCGGCGCGCCCAACAGGCGTTGCGTCACGCTGCCGTCCGCGGGCGGGCGGGTGCGGATCGCGACGTCCCAGGCACCCTCGGCCAACTGCTGCGCATCGAGCGCCACTTCCAGCGGCACGTGCGCGAACGCCTCGAGAAACCGCGGCACCAGGGGCGAGAGCAGCACCCGCCCGTAGGTGGGATCGGCTACCACGCGCAGCGGCCGCGCCTCGGGCGACTGGAGCTTCGCGATCGCGCTGCGCGCGGCGTCGGTTTCCTCGCCGACGTGCTTTGCGTGCGGGTACAGCAGGCGCCCCGCGGAGGTGAGTGAAATGCGCCGCGTGGTGCGCTCGAGCACGCGCACGCCGAGCGTCTTTTCGAGGTCGGCCACGGCGCGGCTGACCGCGGCCTTCGGGACCGAGAGCGCCCGCGCGGCGGCCGAGAAGCCATTGAGATCCACCACCTTGGCGAACATGGCCAATTGCGCCGGGGTCCAGATCAGGTTCATGGCAGTCTCAATCTCCATTGCCGGATGCTCTATTGTTTCACCTGGGAGGCAGGCGCGCCAGCCCCCGCTGTACCAAGACCTGCCGTCAGACCCAGACGCGTGAGGCGCCGTCTATGCCCCGCGGGCTAAACTCCCCGCAGAAGCAGCCCCGGATCGCAGCCACACGAAAGGCAACACTCATGAAAATCTCGATGCACGCGTTCTCGGTGGAGGTGTTCGCCAACACCCTGGGCAATCTCTCCTGGGTACTGGACAAAGGGCTCGCCCACGCCACGCAGCGCAAGTTCGATCCGGACGTGCTGCTCGCTGCGCGCCTGGCGCCGGACATGTTGCCGCTGACGCGCCAGGTGCAGATCGCCTGCGACATCGCGAAGAATTCGGTCGCTCGTCTCGCCGCCCAGGAGCCGCCACGCTTCGAGGACAACGAGACCTCCATCGAGCAGCTGCGCACGCGCATCGCGCGCACCATCGACTACCTGAAGAGCGTGCCGGCGAGCGCGCTCGAAGGATCGGAAACGCGCGACATCAAGGTGCCCGCGGGCGAGCGCACCCTGGAGTTCAAGGGACTGGATTTTCTGCAGCGCTGGGCGATTCCCAACGTGTTCTTCCACGTCACGACCGCCTACGGGATCCTGCGTCACAACGGCGTGGAGCTCGGCAAGCGTGACTTCCTGCGCGCTGGACGCGAGCCGTGACCCGGGCGAGTTATGACTAACTGCCGGCTCCGACCAATATGACAAATGGCGACGGGTACGTATAACCCGTGTCGCCATTTGCGAACAGAACGCGAAGGAAATCACGGCGCCCGCGGCGCCAGGCTGCCACGCTTCGGCGGAAGGCGCGCTGAGCGTTGCGCGCACCGTCCCGGACAGGAAAAACTCCCTTGCGACAGAAAGCCACGGCCGCACGCCCGCCTGCGAATTCACCGGCCCTCGCGGTCGTGCCTGCCGCGGCGGCCGGGCCCGTCACGGTGCCGGCACTCGGTCAGCAGTTGCGCGAGATGTTGCCGCCGCGGCGCCTGCACTCCGTCTCCCTGTGCGACCACGAAGCAAACGTGCTGTGGCTGAGCGAAGGCGCGCTCGGGCCCGATGAGCATGGCGTGGTCGTCGAGGCCCTCGAGGTCCTCGCCGCCGACACCTCGAGCCCCTGCCATGAGACGAGTCTCGAGGATGGCCGGCACGCGCTGTTTCTGCCGGTGCGCGCGCCGCGGGGCAATCTCGTGGGCATCGCCATGATCCTCGCCGACTGCAAGTCGGTGGGCGACGACACTGTAGAGCGCATGACGACCACCCCGGTGCGCGCCATCATGCAGCGCCTCGCGGTGCTCCTGAAGCCCGGTGCCGCTCACAAGGCTGGCGACACCCACGCGGGCGGCACCGCCGCGATACCGGTGCTCGAGCTCACCGCCGATTCCGTAGTCGCGGTCGCGGGCATCTCGCCCGCTCAGGTCAACGACATCCTCGAGCTCGAACTCGTGTACGAAGCGACCCCGGCACCGCCCGCGTCGCGCCTCAACGGCTCCGCGGGGGCCGCAGAGATCAAATCGTCCTCGCACATGCTGAGCCTCGAGTTCATTGAGGACGCGCCGGCCGCGGCGCCAAACCCGCCACGCGCGGCCCGCCGGCCCGCAGTGCCCACCATGCCGGCCGAGCCCGCCCCGCCGCTGGCGGCGCCTGCAGTAGCCGCGGCCCCGGTGAGCGATGCGAACCTGATACTCGAAGTGCTGCCATTCGCGAAGCTGCGCCCGGGCGGACAAACACGCCGCTTTCAGGTCGTGGCACGCACCTCGCCCCGCGAGGCGCAGCGCGATCCTGCGGCACTGGACGCGCTGATTCTGCAGCGGCTGTTGGGATGGCTGGCCGCGCATCGCACGGCGTGGAACTCGCAGCCCACCAGCTTCACCGTCAACCTGTCGATCGCGACGCTCGAGGACGAGCGCTTCGTGCAGAAGATCGCCGCGGCGCTGAATGCCCATGGCATCGCCGCCGAGACGCTCGGCTTTGAAATCGCGGAGGCCCTGTGCACGCAGCGCCGTGCCCAGGTCGAGCGTTTCATCACCCAGTGCGACAAGCTCGGTGCCTGGGTGGCGATCGAGGACTTCTCCTTCGATTCCCAGGTGCTGCCGCTGCTGCGCTCCAATGCGGTGCGGCTGCTGAAGATCGACCCGAAGCTCACCTCATCCGCACTCAAGGACAAGTTCTCCCAGGCGCTCGTGGTCGCCACCGTGCAGGCCGCGAAGGTGATGGGGATCCACTGCGCCGCCAAGCGAGTCGAGTCGCAGGCGGCGCTGCAGTGGCTGACCGCCATCGGCTGTGACTTCGCGCAGGGCGCGGCGCTCGCACCGGCGCACCCCCTGGAGTCGCTCGCGAGCTCGCCCGATACCACGAGCCGCGTCGCCCTCGTGCGGTCGACGTAACCGAAGCTTTAATAATCAACAGCTTAAGCACCTGCGCCCGGCGGGTGGTGCGAGTGCGGTGCGCGCCGCCCTCGCTGCGACGAAGCGAGGCAGCCGCGCGGTCACTTAGCAGGCCGGCAAGCTCCCGGATGCCCTAAGCTTCGGGAGGCCTGTGTGCGCTTGAGGCGAAGCGACGCGCAGCCGCAACCATGAAGATGCCGACGCTCGAGCAATTCCGCACCAACCGCAACGTGCTGTTCTGGAGCCTGCACGCCGCGGGCTGGGCCGCGTACGGCGTTACCCAGTACTTCGGCGCGCTGCTGTACGAGAAGCCTTCCAGCTACGCGCGCGTGATCGCGGTGGCGGCGGTCTCGGGGTTTCTCCTGTCGATGCCGATGCGCTTCATCTACCGGCGCCTGTGGGGCCGGCCGCCGCGCGTCATGATCACGGGCGTGCTTACGACCTGCTACATCACCGCGCTCGCGCTGCGCATCGTAATCAACCTGTCCTACAAATGGTTCGTCGAGCCGGACTGGCAGGCGCACACGCTGTTCGAGCTCTTCGGCGGTGCCCTGTCCACGACCTACCTGCTGCTGTGCTGGAGCGTGCTGTACTTCGGCATCAAGTTCTATGAGTCGCAGCGCAAGCAGGAAGAGGCGATGCTCAAGGCGGTGGCCCTGGCGCAGGAGGCGCAGCTGAAAATGTTGCGCTACCAACTCAACCCGCATTTCCTGTTCA
This sequence comes from Steroidobacteraceae bacterium, assembly GCA_041485725.1. Classification (GTDB taxonomy): domain Bacteria; phylum Pseudomonadota; class Gammaproteobacteria; order Steroidobacterales; family Steroidobacteraceae; genus 13-2-20CM-66-19. The sequence continues at coordinate 11,453 of JBGPKC010000057.1, read as the reverse complement.
ACACGCTGAACGCCATCTCCACGCTCATCCTGGACAACCAGAACCGCAAGGCGAACCACGCGGTGACGCGCCTGTCGGAGTTCCTGCGTTACACCCTCGACCAGGACCCGATGAAGAAGGTCACCCTGCGCCAGGAACTCGAAGCGCTGGATCTGTACCTGGGCACCGAGCGGCTGCGCTTCGGCGAGCGGCTGCGGCTCGAGTACGCGATCGAGGAGCCGGCGCTCAACGCCCTGGTGCCGAGCCTGCTGCTGCAGCCGTTGCTGGAGAACTCGCTGAAGTACGCGGTGTCCGCGCGCGAGCAGGGGGGCCTGGTGCGCATCGAAGGCCGCACGCGCGAGGGATTGCTGGAGCTGTCGGTCATCGATGACGGCCCGGGGCTGCGCGAGGGCGCCAGCCCCGGTGAGCGGCGCGGTGTGGGCCTGGGCAACACCCGCGAGCGCCTGGCGGTGCTGTACGGCGAGAACTGCCGCTTCGCGGTGCTGAACTCCCGGCCGGGGCTGCGGGTGGACATGGCGCTGCCGCTCGAGACCGCCGGCCCGGGCGGTGAGGCGCCGGCGAGGCCGCAGGCGCTGCAGCCGGGTGTCGCGCGCGGGGCGCACGCATGAAAGTCCGCACCATTATCGTCGATGACGAGGGACTGTCGCGGCGCGGGGTCGAGCTGCGCCTGCGCACGGCGCCCGACTTCGAGATCGTCGCGCAGTGCGCCAGCGGCCGCGAAGCACTTGCGGCCATCCAGCAGTACAAGCCGGACCTGGTGTTCCTGGATATCCAGATGCCCGGCATGTCGGGATTTGAAGTGCTGGCGCACCTGCCGCAGGAGTCCCTGCCGGTGGTGGTGTTCGTCACCGCCTACGACCAGTACGCCATCCAGGCGTTCGAAGCGCGCGCGGTCGACTACCTGCTGAAGCCGATCGACGATGCGCGCTTCGCCGCGACGCTCACGCGGGTGCGCGAGCACGTGCGTGCCCGGACCGCCGCCGATCAGCGCGACCGACTGCTGCAGATCATCGCCGAGATCACCGGCTGCGGTGAGCTGGCGCTCGAAGAGTTGCTCGAACACGGACGCCAGGCGATCGACGGGCGGCGCCCCGAGGTGCTGCCGATCCGCCAGGGTCGCGAGACGGTGCGCGTGCCGGTGGCATCGATCGAGTGGATCGACGCTGCCGGGGACTACATGTGCATCCACGCGGCCGGCGACACCCACATCCTGCGCGGCACGATGAAGGAGCTCGAGGAAATCCTGGATCCGAAGCTCTTCCAGCGCGTGCACCGCTCGACCATCGTCAACCTGCGCCTGGTCAGGAGTCTTCGTGCCCACATGAACGGCGAGTACTTCCTCACGCTCGAGGGCGGGCACGAGCTCAAGCTCTCGCGCAGCTACCGGGACAAGATCGAGTATTTCCTCAGCGGCTCGGCGAGCTGAAGCGCCGTGACGCATTTCTCATTGAAGCGGCGTCACCCCGGTAATTGAGACCCGCGTCACGAACCGGAGGGAGCGCCTCCCGATCTGTGAGCCATCGCGAGGCCGCGCGGCTGGCGCGTTGCTTAGATGTCCGTATGGAAGCCGCGTCTCGCCCGTCGCTCGAGCTCCTCCCGGATCTGCCCCTCGAGGAGCCGCTGGATGCCACCGCATCCCCCAGGGAGCCCCCGACGCTGGCGCCGGCGGCACGGGTAGCTGCGCCGGCCACGGCGGCGCCTGCGCCATTAAAGGACCTCGAACAGACGGACCTCAATTTCATCGACCCCGAGATGTTCCTGGCGCCCCATGACCCCTCGAGGGCAGTCCCGATTGCCCCCCCGCCAGCGGCACGCGTCGAGCAACCGGCTCCGCTGGAACTCGCGCTGGAAGACCCGGTCATCGACGAGCTGCTGACTTCGCCCGTGCCTCCGCCGACGCCGCCTGCGGCTGCAACGCCCCCTCTGACCGCGACACGGCCGGCACCGGCTGCGCGGCCGGACGCGGCGGGATCAGGGCGTGGCAACGCGCAGGCGCCTGGGGTGACGCGCGTGCCGATCGCGAAAAGCGTCGCTCTGTCCGCGGCGGCCGCCAAGCTCGCCGCCGCGGGCGCGTCGCACCAGCCGCGATCCTCGGGCAGGAGCTCGTCCACGGCTCTTCCGTCCGTCGTGCCCGCCGCGCGCCCCGCGCCGCCCAGCACGGCGGCTGCGCCACCTAAGCCTGCGCCGAGCCTCGCCAGCTGGGCAAGCGCGCGCGCCTCTACGGCGCCAGCGGCGAGGCCCGCCTCGGCCCCGGTGGCGCCGGCAGCCGCCGCGAAACCCACCGCGATCCCCGCGAGGAGTGCGACACCCAAAGCCGCAGCGCCGGCCCCGGCGCAACCGGCCCCCGCCCAACCCGCTGCGACGCAGATTCCCGCGGCCGCGGTGTCTCCGCCCATGGATCGGGACTTCGTCGCCCGCAACCAGGTGGTCGAGCGCTATCTGTCGGGACGGCTGCCGCTCAAGGGCGCAACCGATTTCGAGCGCTTCTGTCATCAGCATCCTGAGCTCCTGGACGAGATTGGTCTGCCCGAGAGGGTGAACGCAGGGCTGCGGCTCCTCGAGGCGAGTGGCAAACCCGAGCCGTGGCAGCAGGCGGCACAGCCGGTGTGGCAGAAGCCGCAGGTGATCCTCGGGCTCGCCGCCGCGGTGCTGCTCCTCGGCGTGGCGCTGGCCATCGTCGCCGCCGGCAGCGCCGCCAAGAGTCATCGCATCACCGCTCTGCAGAAACAGGCGTTCGAACGGGCGCTCGATCCGGCGACCAGCACGCGCGAGATCCGCCTGCTGCCGAGCCGCTCGGGGGCATCCAACACGCCCGCGATCACCATCGGCGGCGGCAGCGTGCAGCTGGCGGACTTCAAGATCGACGAATCACGCTCGCCGTATCACTTGTTCCGCGTGACCATCGATCGCATCGATCAGGGACGCGTGGGCGTGATCACCAACCTGACGAAGGATTCCAACGGTCATCTGCGCATTGCGCTCAACAGCTCCGCGCTCGGTCCCGGCAACTACCAGCTGACGATCGAAGGGCTCAGCTGGCGCGGCGATCCCGCGCCGGACTCCTGGATCACGATCGGCATTGCGCGCTAGCGGCTCACCCGCGCAGCGTGGTGAGCGGCGGCTGATTCACGACGCTGCGCGTGGCGAGCCAGCCGCCGGCCGCCACCAGCAGCGCACCGCCCACGACCCCCTCCACCCAGGGCATGAACTCGAAGGCATAACGCAGATCGAGCCAGTGCGTGGTGAGGAAGTAAGCGCCGACGGAGGCGCCCACCGCGGCGAGCAGTCCGGAAAGGCCGCCGAGCGTTGCGAACTCCGCGAGCACCCCCTGCACCACGACGCCGCGGCTCGCGCCCAGGGTGCGCAACATGGCGCTCTCGTAGCGGCGCTCGTCGCGACTTGACTGCACCGCCGCCAACAGCACCGTCAGTCCCGCGAACAGCGTAAACACGAACACGCTCTGCACCGCGAGCGCCGCCTTGTCGAGCACCGCACGCACCTGCGTGAGCAGCTCGTCGATGTCGAATATCGACACGCTGGGAAAGCGCCGCGCGAGTTGCGCGAGCGAGCGGGTGCTGCCGGGTGTGAAATAGGCGCTCGTCATGTAGGTACCGGCGGCGCCTTCCAGCACGCCGGGGGGAAACACGATGAAGAAATTCGGCTGAAACGTGTCCCACTTCACCTTGCGGATGCTCGCGACCGTGACCTCGAGCGCTTCGCCTGCGATGTCGAAGGTCAGGTGATCACCGACCTGCACACCGAGGGATTCCTGGAATTCAGTGGCCAGCGACACCAGCGGTTTGCCGAAATCAGCCGCCGTCCACCAGCGGCCGGCGATGATGCGGTTGTCCGCTCCCAGCTCGGATGCCCAGGTGAGGTTCTGCTCGCGGGTGGCGAAGGTGTCCTCGCCGTTGCGCGCCGAGCGCGGGTTCTCGACGGCGTGGCCGTTGATGCCCGTCAGTCGGCCGCGGATCATCGGCAGCACGCGGGTGGTGCGTGCGCCTTGCGCCTGAAGAAAGCTCACGAAATCCCCGCGCACGGCCGGCGGGATGTTGATGAAGAAGTAGTTGGGAAGATTCGGCGGCAGCGTGCGTTGCCAGTCGCCGTTAAGATCGTCACGCAGGATCCCCAGCAGCAGCAGCACCATGATGCCGGTGCCGAAGGCCACCAGCTGCACGACGCTCTCGGCGCGCCGCCGGCTTAAGTTCGCGACTCCGAAGCGCCACGCGACGCCGACGCGGCCGCGCAGGCGGCCGGCGAGATACACCAGCAGTACTCCGGCGAGCGTCAGCACCAGCACGAAGGCCACGAGCGCGGCGGTGAAGTACAGGAACAGCTTCGCGTCCGGCACCACCCAGTAGATGAGCAGCAGCACCACGGCAATCGCGGGACCGAACGCCAGCAGCACGAGCGGCGGCGGCGGGCCGACGTCGCGGCGCAGCACCCGCAGCGCCGGCACCCGCGCCAGCTGCAGCAGCGGCGGCATTGCGAACCCTGCGAGCACCGCGATTGCGGTCACGAAGCCGATGGCGAGCGGGGTGAGACTCGCCGCCGGCAGATCGGTGACCGCCAGCAGCCCGCGGATGGTGCGCAGCAGCCACTCCTGGGCGAGGAATCCGAGCGCTGCGCCCGCCACGGCCGCGACCAGCGCGAGCGCCAGCAGCTGCAGCACCGACATCGCCAGCGTGAAGGCGCGCGTCGCGCCGAGGGTCTTGAGCAGCGCCACGGTATCCAGGTGCCGGTGCACGTAGCGGCGCGCTGCCATCGCCACCGCGATCGCGCACAGCAGCACGCTCACCAGGCTCGCAAGACTCAGGAAGCGCCCGGCGCGCTCCACGGCGTTGCGGATCTGCGGGCTCGCCTCGGTGATGTCCCGCAGGCGCTCGCCGGGGGCCTTGTGGACGATGAGCCAGCCCTTGAAGCTGTCGATGCGCGTGCGCTCGCCCGCGAACAGCGCGCTGTAGCTGACGCGGCTGCCGGGCTGGATCAGGTGCGTGGCTGGCAGGTCCGCGGCATTCATGATGAGGTTCGGCGCAAGCTCGGCAAAGGTGCCGCCCTGATCGGGCCGGGCGATCAGCACCCGGGTCACGCGCAGACTCGCCGCCCCGATCGAGAGCTGCGAACCCACGCGCCCGCCGACCGCCGCGAGCAGCTTCGAGTCCGGCCACGCCTCGCCCGGGGCGGGAATGCCTGCTGCGGGTGAACCTCTCGCGAACGGTTCGCCGGCGACCAACACCCGGCCGCGCAGCGGATAGCCCGCGCTCACCGCCGCCAGGTTGGTGAGCTGGCTCGCATCTGCGTTGAACACCACCGAGAGCAGATTGGTGCTGCGCGCGGAGCGCAGCCCGCGACGCGCGGCTTCCGCGAAGTACGCCTCGGCGAGCGGTTGCGGCGAACCGAGGCGGATGTCCGCCGCCAGCACCGCGCTGGCCTGCAAGGCGACCGCGGCGCTGATGCGGCTGACCAGAAAGCCGACACCCGTGAGGGCGGCGACCGCGACGGTGAGCGCGAGCAGCAGCACGCCGAGCTCGCCCGAACGCCACTCGCGCGCCAGCGTGCGCAGCGCGAGGCGCAGCGCTTTCACAGCACCCGCCCCGCTTCCATCTTCACCATGCGGGCGCAGCGCGCGGCGAGTTCGCGATCGTGCGTGACCAGGACCAGCGTCGTATGGGCGTTGGCATTGAGCTCGAACAGCAGCTCGCCGACCCGTGCGCCCGTGACGGTGTCGAGATTGCCGGTGGGCTCGTCCGCGAACAGCACCGCCGGCTGCGTCACGAACGCCCGGGCGAGCGCCACGCGCTGCTGCTCCCCGCCCGAGAGCTGCCGCGGGTAGTGGCCGGTGCGCTCCTTGAGGCCGACGCGCTGCAGAGTCTCCGCGGCAGCGCGCCGCGCATCCCGCCGCCCCGCCAACTCCAGCGGCAGCATCACGTTCTCGAGCGCGGTGAGCGCCGGGATCAGGTGGAAGGACTGAAATACGAACCCCACGCGCTGCGCTCGCAGCCGCGCCCGGCCGTCCTCGTCGAGCTGCGTAAGATCCTGACCCTCGAGCAGCACTCGCCCGCGGGTCGGCACATCGAGCCCGGCCAGCAGCGCCAGCAGAGTCGATTTACCCGCGCCCGAAGGCCCGGTCACGGCGACCGATTCGCCCGCCAGGATATCGAGCGAGACCTCATCGACGATGGTCAGCGAACCTTCCGGACTGCTAACCTGCTTGCAGAGGTTTTCTGCCCGGAGAACGTGGTTGCGGATCGTCGGCGCCTGGGTGCTGGGCTTAGGGTTGGTATTCATCGCGCTCCAGAACGCGGTGGCCTCCGACCATACGATCCTTGTACTCGGCGACAGCCTGAGCGCCGCACTTGGAATCCGGCCGGAGCAGGGTTGGGTTGCGCTGCTCGGGCAGCGACTTCAGGCGCAAGGGTACGGATACCAGATCGTCAACGCCAGCGTAAGCGGCGAGACCACTAGCGGAGGCCTCGAGCGCCTGCCGCGGGCGCTGCAGCTGCACCAGCCGGGAACCGTCATCCTGGAGCTGGGCGCCAACGACGGACTGCGCGGGCTGCCGGTGGACGAGACCCGCGAGAATCTCGCGCACATGGTGCGCCTGTCACAGGCGGCCGGCGCCCGGGTGCTGCTGGTCGGCATGCGCATCCCGCCCAACTACGGGCCACGCTACACCGAGCAATTCGCGCGTATGTTCCCCGAGCTGGCAAACCAATATCATCTGCCGCTCGTGCCGTTCCTGCTGGAGAAGGTGGCCCTCGATCCAACTCGCATGCAACAGGACGGCATGCACCCCAACGCCCGGGGCGAGCCACCGGTTCTCGATACACTCTGGCCGTACCTGAAGCCACTCCTCAAGAAGAATCCTCAAAGCGGGGGACGTTGATGGACAGAATCTGGCTGAAGTCGTATCCGCCCCACGTGCCCGCGGAAGTCGACCCCACGCAGCTGCGCTCGCTGAACCAGCTGCTGGAGGAAACCTGTGCCGAGCACGGCGAGCGCGTCGCCTTCATCCAGATGGGTACGCAGCTCACCTACCGGCAGCTCGACGAGCTCACGCGTGCCTTCGCCGCATGGCTGCAGCAGCAGGGGTTCAGGAAAGGTGATCGCCTCGCCATCATGCTGCCCAACACGCTGCAGTATCCGATTGCGATGTTCGGGGCGCTGCGCGCGGGCCTGATCGTGGTCAACACCAATCCGCTGTACACCGCGCCGGAGTTGCTGCACCAGCTCAGCGACTCCGGGGCCACGGCGATCCTGGTACTGGAGAACTTCGCGCACGTACTGCAGAAGGTGCTCGCCGGCACCCAGGTGAAGCGGGTGCTGGTGACCGCCGTGGGCGATTTCCTCGGGTTCCCCAAGTCACTCATCGTGAACTACGTCGTGCGCCACGTGCGCCGGCAGGTGCCGCGCTGGAACATCCCCGGCGCAAGCTCGTTCAAGGCGGCGGTGACGGCCGGACTGAAGCAGCCGCTCGCACCGGTGGACCTCGGTCCCGACGATCTGGCCTTCCTGCAGTACACCGGAGGCACGACCGGAGTGGCCAAGGGCGCCATGCTGTCGCACGGCAACGTGAGCACCAACGTGCTGCAGGCCGAAGCGTGGCTCGGGAAGGGCTTCCACGACCAGGCCGGGGTGCTGATCACCGCGATCCCGCTGTACCACATCTTCGCGCTGTCGGCGAACTGCATGCTGTTCGCACGCCTCGGCTGGAAGAACGTGCTGATCATCAATCCGCGCGACCTGCCGGCGCTTATCGCCGACATGCGCAAGTACCCCTGCACCTTCATAAGCGGCGTCAACACGCTGTTCAACGCACTGCTGCACGCGCCGGGGTTCGACAAGCTCGACTTCAGCCAGTTGAAGATCACGCTCGGCGGTGGCATGGCCGTGCAGGCGACCGTCGCGCAACGCTGGAAGGAGGTAACCGGCAACATCCTGACACAGGCCTGGGGTCTCACCGAGACCTCCCCGGCCGCGTGCATCAATCCGCCGAACGAGCCGTTCAACGGCTCGATAGGCCTGCCCATCTCCTCGACCGAGATCGCGATCAAGGATGACGCCGGCAACGACCTCGAGCTGGCCCAGATCGGCGAGATCTGCGTGCGCGGGCCGCAGGTAATGCGCGGTTACTGGAATCGCGCCGATGAGACCGCCAAGGTGATGCTGCCGGGAGGCTGGCTGCGTACCGGCGACGTCGGCCGCATCGACGCGCGCGGGTTCGTGTACATCGAGGACCGCAAGAAGGACATGATCCTGGTCTCGGGCTTCAACGTCTATCCGAACGAAGTAGAGGCGGTCGCCGTCACGCACCCCGGGGTCCTCGAGGCCGCCGCCGTCGCGCAGCCTGACGAGCGCTCCGGCGAAGTCGTCGCGTTATTCGTGGTGCGCAAGGACCCGGCGCTCACCGAAAAGGACATCATCGACCACAGCCGCCAATCACTCTCGGGATACAAGGTGCCGAAGCACGTGTATTTCAGAACCGAGCTGCCCAAGACCAATGTGGGGAAGATCTTGAGGAAGGCGTTGAGAGAGGAGTTAGCCAAGGCCTGATATGGCCCTGAGGTGTCAACAGGCGCGAGAGTAGTTGCTCGCGATCTTGGACACGAGGGGCGTGTGGGACTGGGGATCCGCACCGGATGGGGAACGCGACGCGCGGAGCTGTAGCGACGATGGATCACGCTGATATCCGCGGGTTGGTTACCGCATGTCATCGGTCCGTCGCGGGGCTGCCTCGCTCTAGTATCGGGGATCATCGCGGTGGATGCCCACATAGGCCTTTCGAGGGTTCCCCTCACCGTATATGGACGCCGCCCCAGTGGGCAAGTGACGTGTTCGTTCTGACACAGAGGTGCGGCTGCAGTCTTATATCCGGCCTACATCTGCAGAGCTTCGCTCTGCGTGGCCCTGATGAAATCCGCTGAGGGAAGCCTCATCTAGCGTAAGGACTCTAAAGTCCAAGACATCATTCAGGTTGATTCCCTCACGGGTCCGACCTGGTCTGCCATCACGAGAACGCCACCTGCTCAACTCGTTTGGCTGTCCCTCCTGTTGGGTTACGACATCGCTGGGACGGGCATCGCAGCTCGACTCCAGCTCCTATCAAACGCCCGACCATGAGCCATGAGCGCCCAGATCGTGCGTGCCATCTTGTTTGCGAGCGCCACGATCGCGACGTTCTTCGGTCGTCGCGAGAGCAGCCCTCGGAGCCACGGGTCGAGCTCACGGTCAGCTCGACTCTGCGTGGTCAATACCGTGCGGGCACCGTGGATCAGCAGCGTTCGCAAGTACGGGTCGCCGCGCTTGCTGATGCCGAGCAGCTTGACCCGGCCGCCGGTGCCAGACTGAGGGGGTCCACTTGCCTCTTCCGCTTACTCACTGCACCCTCCCTCCTCGGTCAGAAGAGGGCGGCGTCCATCTCATCTAGTGACGCACCGGATGCACCCGGCGCAGTGACGAACCTCGATGGTGCTTTGAGGCGACGTACGCGTAGGTATGAATGCCGGCTCGTACCGTTCCGTTTGCGTCCTTTGTGGGAGACCGTCGTGCGCGTCTTGACTCGAGCCAGTCGTTAACGGTTCTCAAAAACGTTCGGCCCTGAGTCTGAGTAAACTCCTGGAAAGCCGTGATGTGCTTACGCGGAAGATCCGGCACTTCTGCAATGCGCTCGATTAGTGGCGCCAAGTTTCGGCTTCTGTTCACATTTTGCCCGACTGTCTCCAAGAGCGTCGAAAGGGCTTTCGCCGCATGTTGCAGTACTAGCGGGTCGTGCGCAGATATCACAGCAACGTCGCTTGTCGGTTTGTATAGACTCCCTCCGCAAGGCACGACCAAGCGAAGGGCCCTCAGACGTCGTGCAACGTTTGCAGCGTCCTTTCGCCCCCGTTGGAGCCGAATCAAGGCCTCTACGCTCGGTGCTGGCCCAAGAAGACGGACCGCCCTTGGTACCGCTCTGGCGTTTATATAGCGGCGGTCTCGATGCCAAGCGTCTAAAACGAGAGCAGCAATTAAGAGACCTCCGGACTCCCCCCGCTGTCCCAAGCGTACTCTAGCTTCCGCCTGCTTGAGTGCACGAGTGCAGACAGCCAAAAGGTCCTTCGCTTGAATTCCCCCCGTCAACATCAGATCAAAAATCGCCACGAGTACCATGGAGTAGTCAAGTTCAAGACGCTTCGAGAACCTGGTTGTCATGTTGAACCCTTTGCTCCAATGCGTGCTCGGTTCTCGGCGAGTAAGACCGTTATCGTAAAAGAGTATCCTGATTTCGTCCTTCTTTTTGGCACCGTGACTTGTGTCCCGAGAGAATGTCCGAGACCTTCAAGCATCGTCTTCGCGCTTGAGGTGCATCGGTCGCGTACGATTGCCAAGTCAACCTCAGTTTCTACCGGAAGGCTGAGTCGGTGAATCGACGAGGCCGCGCGTGAGCTTGTTTTGCTCGATGCGATTCTGATCCCGTCAACCAACGCGGGCAGTACCGGCGATAAGAAAACAAAATCGTGACGTTGGCAAAGATGGTGCGAAGGCTGCAGCTGCACGCTATCTTCGTCTCCGCTGACGGCACCGATGCGTCGCAGCTCGTCCAGAAGTGCCCGATGGGGTACGTCGCCTCCATATTTCTTCACAAGGCCAGTGAAAGACATGGCGGAGCCAGAAATTCTCAAGCGTTTAGGGCGACCGACCCTGTTAGCGAATTTGCGATCCGTGCGCCAGCCATTGATAACCCTGCTTACCGGTGTTTGATCGGAGCGAGCGGAATCAAACACGTTGCTCCTCAGCAACCGCCTAACGTCAGCGCGACTTAAGCCAGTCTGGGCTGCAACTCTTGAGTGATTGACCTTACCGTTTCGAAGCTTCGACATGTCCGCCGCCGCTTGTACGAAGGCCGATCGAGCGAGTTCGCCAAATCTCTTCGGCGTCATTCCGCGTGGCAAAAGCACAAAGGCAAGCTCTGTGAGCAGTTCCTGCAGAACAGAGGCCCCTCGCACAGACACTGGGCTAGATTTTGCGGATCGATATCTACTGGGCGATTGACCGGGGGTCATCTAGGCAGTGCATTCTGTCGGTCATGCGATGTTAGTCGCGTCACGGACCTCGAGGGGCGCGACTTCGGGCACCCGGATGCCCGGATTCATGATCATGTGCTCTCGGTTGAACGAAATATAGGTGGAATTTGAGGGGCGTTTGTCGATAAACGCCGCTTGCCACTTCTATCGTGACGCGGGCTCAGTCCTTAGTCGCAGGGGAGTGTCTGCGAGAAGAGGAGTAAGGACAATCGCCGATAAAGCCAAAGGGCCCAATGAAGAGACTCTACAGAGTCGGTCGCAGATACCAGGCCCTCATCTCGCACCGCCACCACCGCTGATGCCGTTGAAGACCGCGCCACCGCCGCTGATGCCGTTGACCACCGCGCCACCGCCGCTGATGCCGTTGGCGACCGCGCCACCGCCGCTGAT
>JBGPKC010000056.1:0-19192 GCA_041485725.1 Steroidobacteraceae bacterium | reverse complement strand
CTGGTAGCGCACCCTGAGCGCGAGGGTCTTCAGTCCGCGGCTGAGCAGGAACGCCGCGTGCGGGTCCAGCGAACCACCGAGGTGGTTGGCCTTGTGCCGGATGCGCTCGATCAGCTCCGCTGCGCCGGAGACCGCGCCCGCAACGATGTCCGCATGGCCGTTCAGATACTTGGTGGCACTGTGGATCGAAAGGTCGAAGCCCGACTCGATCGGGCGAAAGTTGATGGGGCTCGCGAAAGTGTTGTCGATGATGGACACCAGGCCACGGGCACGCGCGAATTCCACCACCGCATTGAGGTCGGCAACCTCCAGCAGCGGATTGGTCATGGCCTCCACATAGATCGCCCGCGTGTTGGGCCGCAATTGAGCCGGCCACGAATCGGGCCGGTCGGCGTCGATGAAGTCCACGGCCAGACCGAATTTCGGGAAGTCCCTGGTGAGCAGGTCATGGGTGCCGCCATACAGGCAGCTCTGCGCCAGCAGATGGTCCCCCGCCGACAGCACCGTGAGCAGCGTGGTGGAGATCGCCGCCATGCCGCTCGCGGTGACCAGTGCGGCCTGCGAGCCCTCCAGCGCCGCGAGCTTGGCATGCAGCGCGAGCTGGCTCGGGGTGTTGTTGGTGCGCAGGTAGCGCACGTCGTGGTAGCTGCCTTCACCGCCGTACTCATAGGTCGCGGACTGGAAGATCGGCATCTGCACCGCCCCGGCGATGCGCGGCAGCGGCTCACCGGCGTGTACCAGCTTGGTTTCGATACGCATGGAGGATTCAGACATGCGGCGCTCCCAAAGTGCGATTGTCACTCGAATACGCTACCGTGTCCTCATGCCTTTATGGAGAGACGCCCGCCGGCGCCACGACTGGCACTGTGTCGGTGTGGCGCCAGTACAGCGGCTGGCGCCGGGAACGCCCCCCGCGTGACGCGTCCGACCGAGCGCTTTTCCAGCCGGGTGGAGAATTACGTCCGCTACCGCCCGAGCTACCCGAGCGCCGCCATCGATCTGCTCAAGACCCGCTGCGGACTGTCGCCCGGCGCCGTGGTGGCGGATATCGGCTCGGGCACCGGGATCCTGAGCGAGCTGCTGCTCGCGAGCGGGGCGCAAGTCATCGGGGTCGAGCCGAACGACGGCATGCGCGCCGCTGCCGAGGCACATTTGCGCGGTCAGGCGCGCTTTCGCAGCGTGAACGGCGCGGCGGAAGCCACCACGCTGGCGCCGGCCAGCATCGATCTGCTGGTTGCCGGCCAGGCATTTCACTGGTTCGAGGTCGAGAGAGCACGCCGTGAGGCGCTGCGCGTGCTCAGGAACGGTGGCTTCGGGGCGCTGTTGTGGAATGAACGCCCGCCCGAGGCAACGGCCTTCCTCGCCGATTTTGAAGCGCTGTTGCTGCGCCATGCCGCCGAGTACGCGCAGGTCACGGCGAGCCGCGCGGACGTGGCGAGCATGCGCAGGTTCCTCGGCGGCGCCATGGAACTCGCCACGTTCCCCAACCAGCAAACCTTCGACTTCGAAGGACTCAAGGGCCGGCTGCTGTCCTCGAGCTACGCGCCCGAGCCCGGCCACCCGCAGCACGAGCCCATGATGGCGGGCCTGCGGGAGGTGTTCCGCCGCCACCAGCACGGCGGGCAGGTGGTGTTCCCCTACCGCACGCTGGTGTATTTCGGACAGCCGCAGCTGTCGGGCGATTAGCTCGCTCACCCTCAGCCAGAATGCGTCGTGTCGGCACCCGCATCGAGCCGCCGCTTCATGTCGTCCAGTTCCTCGCGCAACCGCCGCACTTGTTCTTCGAGGCGATCGAGACGCGAGGGCGTTTCCGCTGCAACGTTCGAAACAGCAACCGTCTGCGGCGCATCTTCGATTGCCGCTACTGCGACCGCTCCGCTGAACAGGTGCGCGTAGCGCGAATCGCGGCGTCCCGGTTCGCGCGGCAGGCGCACGACGAACGGGCCATCCTCGCGGGTCCGCAGGCTCTCGAGTGCCGCTTCAACCTGACCCACTTCGGAGAACGGGGCCATGCGGCTCGCACGAGTGCGCAGCTCGCCGGGAGTCTGCGGGCCGCGCAGCAGCAGCTCGCACACGATCGCGAGCTCCTGCGCAGTGAGCTTGAGTGTTCCGTACTCTGTGTTGCAGAACCGGTGCTGGAATTTCGGAACCCGACTCCCGAAGCCCGACTTTTCGACCACGAAGTGCTTCCTGGCAAGCTGATCCACGGTGCCCTGAATCGTGACCTCGTCCACCTCCATGACCGGATCGCGATTGCTCTTCTGGTTGCACGCGTTCACCAGGGCGTTGAGCGATAGCGGGTACTGATCAGGCGTCGTAATCTGCTTTTCGATGAGGCAGCCGATAACGCGCGCCTCGAGTGGCGACAGCTCGATGTTCATTGTTGCGTTCGCTCCTCGTTCACCACACGCGTACGCGATCCGCGGGCGCGAGGTACAGGTTCTGGCCCGCTTTGACGCCGAACGCGTCATACCACGGGTCGAGGTTGCGCACCGTGTCGGCGCGATACTCGTCCGGTGCGTGGCCGTCGGTGACGATCCGCTGGCGCAACGCGGGCTCGCGGATCTTCTGACGCCAGCTCTGCGCGAAGCTCAGGAAGAACAGCTGCTCGGCGCTGAAGCCGGAGGCGGCCGGTGCCGGCTTGCCCTTGAGCGTCCCCCGCCAGGCGTCGTAGGCGACCGACAGGCCCGCGACATCGGCGATGTTTTCGCTGAGCGTCTGTTTGCCGTTGACGGCGATGTCGGGGAAGGGCCGGTAAGCGTTGAACTGTGCGACCAGACGCACGCCCGCTGCCTCGAAGTGCGCGAAGTCACTCTTGGTCCACCAGTTATTCAGCCGCCCGCTGGCGTCGAACAGCGCTCCCTGGTCATCGAAACTGTGGCTGATCTCATGTCCGATGGTGGCGCCGGTCGCGCCGTAATCCATGACGGCATCCCGATCGGGATCGAAGTAGGGCGGCTGCAGGATCGCGGCCGGGAAGTTGAGGGCATTCAATGCCGGGAGGTTTACCGCATTGACCAGCTGCGGATTCATGACCCACTCGGAGCGATCGACCGCGGTGCCGAGTTTCGCGAGACTGCGCTGATAGTCGAACAGCTCGGCGCGCTGCGCGTTGCCGAACGCGTCGCCGCGGATCACCTTCAGGCCCGAATAGTCCCGCCATTTGTCGGGATAGCCGACGCCGACCTTGAGCGCGGCCAGCTTCGCTTTCGCCTTCACCCGTGTCGCGGGAGCCATCCACGCAAGCCGGTCGATGCGCACGGCGAAGGCAGCCAGCAGATTGCGCACCATCGCCTCGGCGCGCGCTTTTTCCGCCGGCGGAAAATAGCGCTGCACGTACAGCTTGCCCACCGCCTCGCCCAGCGCGCTGTTGGTGTCGGCCATGGCGCGTTTCCATCGCGGCCGCAACTGCGGCGTGCCCGACAGCGCCCGTCCGTGAAATGCGAAGTGCTCCTCGACAAACGCCTTGGGCAGATACGCCGAGTTATGCTCGATCGCGTGGAAGCGCAGGTAGTCCTTCCAGGTCTCCAGCGGTTCACTCGTGATGAGCGCGGACAGGCCGGTGACAGCGCTCGGCTGCCAGACCACGAACTCTTTCTGCTGCGCCAGGCCCGCGGCGCCGAGAAACGCTTCCCAGTCGAGGCCCGGTGCCCGCAGCTCGAAGTCCTTGCGGGCCCAGTGGTTGTTGCCCTTCAGTACCTCTTCGGATCGCGCGCGGTCCCAATGCACTTGCGCCATGCGCCGCTCGAGGTCGAAGATGCGCGCGGCCTTGCCCGGGGCGTCCGGCAGATGAGCCAGCGCCAGCACCGCGGCGATATGCGCCTGGTAGGTGGAGCGGATGTCGGCCATTTTCTGCGACGGATTGAGGTAGTAGTCCCGGTCCGGCATCTCCAAGCCGCCCTGCAGCAGGAACGGCAGGTAGCGGGCGGGATCATCCAGGTCCTGCGCCACCCACAGACCCAGCAGGTTATCGGTGTACAGGTTGGTGGCGTTGAGAACGTCCACGTCCGCGCGCAGCGTGGCGCCGAGCGCCCGTGCGAGCCCGGCGCGGTCCTTGATGGCATCGATGCTTTTCCAGGCAGGCTGCAGAGGCTCGAGGCCCTTCTTTTCGATCCCGTCCTCATCCATGAAGCTCGCGTAGTAGTCGCCGATCTTGCGCGCCTCGGATCCGGCGGCGGCCACGCCGGCCGCGTTGCGGACCAGTTCCGCGGTACGCTCCGCGGTAAGCTCGGTGAGTTGTTCCCCCGGACCGTAGCTGCTGCGATCGGGCGGAATCTCGGTCCCCTTGAGCCAGGCACCGTTGGCGTAGTGGAAGAAGTCGTTCCCGGGTGCGACCGAGCGGTCGATGCCGGCAAGATCCAGGCCATGGCGGCTCTGACTGAGCGAGGATGTGGCGAGCTGTAGGCCTGCAACTACAGCCGCCAGGGCGAGGGCGCGCGAGGCGATGGAGCGAGCAGGGCGGATCATGTGGCTTGCTTTCCCGGGCGGTCGTCGCGGTGCACGCGCCAAAGCGGGCAAGTCTACACGACGCCTGCGGGTGTTGAATCCCGCCGCGCGCTGCGTGAATACTGGCGCTCACCATGACGCTGATAGCCAAGAGTAACGTGCTGAGCGGGTTCCTGGCGATCGCCTGGTCGTGCGCGCCGAGCGCCTGGGCGTGGGGAGGGCAGGGACATCGCACCATCGGCGCGATCGCGGACCGGCTGCTGAGCCCAGCGGCACGCGCCGCGATTGCGCAGCTGTTGAGCGGCGATCTGGACAAGTTCGGCAGGCTCTCGACACGCCGCACGCTCGAGGCGGTGTCCGACTGGGCGGACGAGATCACCGCTACGGCGGCGGCACGTCCGCGCTGGCACTACGACGACGTGCCGATCTGCGGCGGCGCCCCCAAGGCGCACTATTGCCCCGACGGGCAATGCAACACCGAGCAGCTCAAGCGACTGATCACCGTGCTGGCGGACACGCACGCCGCGTCCCGGGATCGCAACGAAGCGCTCAAGTGGGTCGTGCACCTGGTCGGCGACATTCATCAGCCGTTGCACGCGGCGGATAACGGCGACCGCGGCGGCAACCGCGTGCCGGTGGCGCTCGCGGGTGTGCGCACGCGCGGCCGCGGGAATCTGCACCGCGCCTGGGACAATGATCTGGTCAGGCTGGCGCTGCACGCCCCTGAGCGCCAGCAGCCGCCTGCCGATATCGACGCACTGGCGCTCGAGGCGAGCAGCCTCGTGGAGGAGGCCGGCCAGGGGGCGCCGGACAGCTGGGCGCTGGAATCCAACAACCTGGCGCGCAACGTGGCGTATCACTACCGGGGATTTGCCTGCGACACGGCGCCCCTGGGTCTCGTGGTACTGGACCAGGAGTATCAGCAGCAGGCCGAGGCGATCGTGCGCAAGCGCGTGCTGCTGGCCGGCGCACGGCTCGCCGCCATCCTGAATCGGATGCTCGTGTCTGGTGGGTCAGCAGCACAGAGGAGCTTGTAATGAGTGCGGGTATCATGCTCAGGTCATTCGCGGCGGTGCTGGTGTGCGTGCTGGGCGTCGGGCAGACGCGCGGCGAGACGCCATGGACCGCCGTTCTCACGCAACAGGCTCTGGCTGCGGGCTACCCGGCCACGCTGCCGCCGAACCTGTCGATGGTCCTGGGGTTGGCTACCCAGGGCAAAAGCGTCCAGGTCAAACAGCTCGTCACACGCGCTGAGCAGAAGGTCCGAACCTTCAACGTCAGTGTTGCCCATCACCGCGATCTCGTTATTTTTTTCGTCGATGAAGGGACGCAGGCGACCGTCGCCTACCTCCTGGGGCCGGGTGGCAGGCTGCGCAAGGCGGTCTCTTACCAGATCGGGGCTCAGCCGCGGGAACTGTCCGCTTCTGAGGCGCATGCCGGTTACGTGGCTGAAGTGCGCTACTGGTCCGGCCGGGCCCAGGAGGTCGTGCCGAGCCCGGCGCACTGACCGGGCCGTTCGTCCCGAGGGCTGAAGGGGGGCGGCACGTGCTAGATTAAGGGCTGGTTCCCGAAGGAGGACCCGAGCCGTGAACGCCTGCGACGAGAGCGTGGCCGCCGCGACAGAGCGCACCAGGGCTGCCCGCCCATCACCGCCGCTTGCTGCCGAGGTGCCGCAGCAGCCGCTGACCGAAGGCGACTCCCTTGGGGGCAGCTCTCTTGATTACTGGCTCCTGTCAAGGCTGCGCTCGACGCTGGGCAATCCGCCGGTGGAGTTCG
Organism: Steroidobacteraceae bacterium; assembly: GCA_041485725.1. GTDB lineage: Bacteria > Pseudomonadota > Gammaproteobacteria > Steroidobacterales > Steroidobacteraceae > 13-2-20CM-66-19. Next base: position 12,970 of record JBGPKC010000056.1, on the reverse strand, counting down.
CCATGGGAAATGGCGCCCGGGTCGGGTCGGACGCCGCACCGGTGGCGCGTGTGACTTTCGCCAGCCGCGCCACGCTTGCTTTCATCACGGGCGATCCATGGCTGCGCTTCGGGGACGCCTACAGCGACGGCAGTGTTGCCATCGAGGGTGACCTGGTGAGCCTGCTCGAGACTGTCTATCGCGCCAGCGGCAATGGCGGCAAACGCGCCTCGCTGCTGCGCCGCGCCGCCGACGCGCTGCGCCGCACGCACACCAACACCCTCACCGGATCGCGCGACAACATCCATCACCACTACGACATCGGCAATGATTTCTACGCGCTGTGGCTCGGCAGTACTATGGCCTACACCTGCGCCTATTACCCGACGCCTGCCGCGACGCTCGACGAGGCGCAGTTTGCCAAGATGGATCACGTGTGCCGCAAGCTGCGCCTGCGCGCGGGCGAGAGCGTGGTGGAGGCGGGCTGCGGCTGGGGCACGCTGGCCCTGCACATGGCGCGTCACTACGGAGTGCGGGTGCGCGCCTTCAACATCTCGCACCAGCAGATCGCGTATGCCCGCGAGCGGGCGGCGCGCGAGGGCCTGGCCGCGCGCGTGGAGTACGTGGAGGACGACTATCGCAACATCGCAGGGTCTTACGACGCCTTTGTGTCGGTCGGCATGCTCGAGCACGTGGGAGTCGAGCACTACCCGGCGCTCGGGCAGGTCGCGCACCAGTGCCTGGGCGGCCGCGGTCGCGGCCTCATCCACTCGATCGGCCGCAACCGCCCGGCGCCGATGCAGCCGTGGATCGAAAAGCGCATCTTCCCCGGGGCCTACCCGCCGTCGATCGCGGAGATGATGCGGATCTTCGAGCCCTGGGACTTCTCGGTCCTGGACGTCGAGAATCTGCGCCTGCACTACGCGCAGACGCTGCGTCACTGGCTCGCCCTCTACGAGGCCGCCAGCGAGCGCGTGCGCGCCATGTTCGATGAGAGGTTCGTGCGCATGTGGCGGCTGTATCTTGCCGGCTCGGTCGCCGGGTTTGCTACCGGGACGCTGCAACTGTTCCAGGTGGTGTTTGCGCCCGGCGAGAACAACGACATCCCGTGGACGCGCGCGCACCTGTACACACGCTGACTGGCACGGTCCATGCGCTCATGTGACGTCCTCATCGTCGGTGGGGGACCCGCGGGGTCTACCGCCGCCTGGAAGCTGCGGCGCGAGGGCGTCGACGTCCTGGTGCTCGATCGCGAGCGCTTTCCGCGCCTGAAGCTGTGCGCCGGCTGGATCACGCCCGAGGTGGTGCGCGATCTCGATATGGACCTGGAGGCCTATCCGCACCGCTTGCTGACTTTCCCGCGCCTGCGGGTGCACTTAGGAAGGCTGCACGTTCCGGTACCGTGCGTGCAACACTCCATCCGCCGCTTCGAATTCGACGCCTGGCTGCTGGAGCGCTCGGGCGCGCCGCTCGAGCAGCACAACGTGCGCCATATCGCGGCCGACGCTGAGGGCTTCGTCATCGATGGCGCGTTTCGCTGCCGCTGGCTGATCGGCGCCGGCGGTACGCGCTGCCCGGTGTATCGCACGCTGTTCCGCGAGCTGAACCCGCGAGCCAGCGAGCTGCAGATCGTCACGCTCGAGCACGAGATCCAGTACGACTGGCAGGACTCCGACTGCCACCTGTGGTTCTTCGATCACGGGCTTCCGGGTTACTCATGGTACGTGCCCAAGGAGCATGGCTGGCTCAATGTCGGGGTCGGCGGCATCGCCGATCGCATGAAGCGCGGCGGCCACGACATCCGGCAGCACTGGGCGCATCTGACCGCGATGCTGGGGGGCCGCCTCACGCCGGGCGCCCACTACGATCCCAGCGGGTACAGCTACTACCTGCGCGGGCGCGTGGACGTGGTACGCCGCGACAACGCCTTCATCACCGGGGACGCCGCCGGGCTGGCGACCCGCGATCTGGGTGAGGGCATCGGACCTGCGATCCGCAGCGGGCTGCGCGCGGCGCAAGCCATTGTCGAGGGTGAGCCTTACCGGCTCGAGGATGTGACGGGTGCGAGCGTCGGCAGTATCGCGCGCAGTATGCTCGGGCGTGTGACTCGCGCCACTGTGTTTTCCGGGCGGCGTCCGCGTACGCCCGGCGGAGGACCGGCCCATGGCTTACGTCACCGTGATCAATGAACACCAGCACGTGCAGCAGATTGTCTCCGGACATCACCACCTGACGGCCGACGAGGCGGTCGCCGCGGGTGGCAGCGATGCCGGGCTCGCGCCGCGCGAGCTGTTGCTCGCGAGCCTCGGGGCGTGCACCGCGGTGGCGCTGCGCAAGCACGCCGCCCAGAACGACTGGGCGCTGGGGAAGATCACGGTGGGCGTGCGCTGGTCGCGCAACCCGTCGGGGACGGATCATATCGAGCGGCGCCTGTCCTTCACCCGGCCGCTGACGCCCGAGCAGAAGACACGCCTCCTCGAGGTCGCCGACGCCACTCCGGTCACGAGCGTGCTGCGCGCCGGTATCGCCATCCAGTCATCCGTGGTCGACTGACGCTTTAGCTGCAGTCGCAACCGCCGCGAGCGCGTCAGATCGCCGACTCGGCGCGGCGCGCCGCGTCGCGCGCGTCGAGCTCGCCCAGACTGCGTCCGCGGGACTCGCGTCCGAACAGCGCGATGAGAATGGTGGAGCCGACCGCGGGCACGGCGATCGCCAGTATGGCCGCCGCAAACGGCGGCACGCCTGCGACCACACTCAGACCCTGGGCCGTGAGTCCGCCGAGCTTGCTGCACGCGGCGACCCAGCCGGTGGCGCGGCCGCGGATGCGCAGCGGATAGTTCTCGGCCGCGTACGGCAGCAGCATCGAGATCACGCCGGTGGAGCCGAGAATGAGCAGTGCCAGGGGAATGACGGGCCGGGACAGTCCGCCGGCGCCGAGTTCCTGCACAGTCAATCCCAACATACCCAGCACCATGACGCCGGTCATGGCGACCAGCGACCACTTCGTGCTCCAGACGCTGAACAGCCAGGCGCAGATCACGATGGTCGGTGCGGCAATGAGTGTGGATTTGGCGATGAGAGCGCTCGAGGCGCCCACGCTGCGCCCTTCCGCAACCAGTGCCGAGGGCAGCCACAGCAGCAGGCCGAAGTTGACCAGGCCCCAGGCCATGGCGGCCAGCGTGAGGGCCGTGGTGATGCCGAGAAACCCATGGGTGACGGGGGGCACCGGGGCGTGACTCTCGGGATCCGGCGGGGCGGCGGTGCTCGCAGCCGCGGTCAACGTGACGCCAAAGCGCGCGAGCGCGGCGCGCGCCAAGTCGGTGCGGCCGGTCTGCTGCAGGAAACGCGCGGACTCGGGCAGCAGGGGACTCAACGCAACCAGGATCAGCCCGGTCGGCAGGTTGAGAAACCACATGATGCGCCAGCCAAACACCGGCTGCAGCAGCGCCGACAGCGAGCTGGCGGCGAAAAAGCCGCCGAGCGCGCCGATGCCTCCGACCATCACCAGGCTCCAGCCCCGGTGGCGCGTCGGCATGATCTCCGCCAGCAGTGCGTACGCCACCGGCAGCATGCCGCCGGCGGCTGCACCCATCATGAAACACATGCCGACGTTCCACCAGAGATTCGGCATGGCGCCGCAGATCGAGGTGCCGACGAACATGACCGAGGACAGCACGATCGAGGCGCGTCGCCCGTAGATATCGGCCATCACGCCCCACACGCACGAGCCGACCACGGTGCCGGCCAGCGCCGCGAACGGCAGCCATGCCACGGTGTCCGCGCTGACGCGGTACTCCATGCGCATCCCGGGTGTCACGAAGCCCAGACTCGCCGGCTTCATGATGTCGATGACCAGTGCCAGGGTGAGCAGGGCGGCGACGCGCCAGTGTGCGGCCGTCAGCGGCGCATTCTCGAGCGGCGCGATCACGTCGAGCATCGGCGCAAGCGGCGCCTGCCCCGCAGACGTCGGTAACAGGCCGTAGCCGGCGAAGCCGACGCCCACCACAATGGCAGCCATGCCGAGCAGCATCCCGGTATCCATGGGCATGCCGGCGAGGATGTAGCCGCTATCGCGGGCCATCAGGAACATCGGCAGGTGAAGCACGACACCCGCAGTGACGAGTGTGCAGCCAAACCAGAACGCAAGGGTATTGCGCCGCTCTTCAAAAAGGACTGTTCGCACCAGGCGAGCATTGTAAGGGGCGCGCTGACGTAAATCGAACGGCGCGCGCTCCACGATCTCGTTGCGCTACCATGGCGCGCGGATTTCTCGCACCAGCAAGTCACGAAAGGCTCTGCGGTCACATGCAGCAACGCACGCAGCAGTTCGCACCCGTGCGCCCGGCGTGGCTTTGCGTCGCCGCCGGCCTGCTCGCGCTGGCCACGACACACGCCACCGGTGCCGGCGAATCCGCCGCATTCGGTTTTTCCCCCGCACAAGGCGCGCGACAGCAAGCGCTCGAGCAGCGCTTCGACGGCGAGCTCAACCCGGCGGATCTGCGCGCCTGGCTGCAGCGCCTGTCCTCCGCAGCGAACCACGTCGGCTCACCCCACGACAAGGCGAACGCCGAATTCGTTCGCGACCTTTTCAGGCAGTGGGGATGGGACGCCCAGATCGAGGTCTTCGAGGTGCTGTATCCGACCCTCAGGGCGCACTCCCTGGAGCTCGTAGCTCCCGCGAAGTTCACCGCAAGCCTGCGCGAGCCCGCGATCGAGGGCGACGCGACCTCGACGCGCACCGACGGGCTACCGCCCTACAACGAGTACGGCGCGGACGGCGATGTGACGGGTCAGCTCGTGTACCTCAACTACGGCATGCCGGCGGATTACAAGGAACTCGCGCGCCGCGGCGTCGACGTCAAGGGCAAGATCGTCATCACGCGCTACGGTAACGGCTGGCGCGGACTGAAACCGAAGCTGGCGCAGGAGCACGGCGCCATCGCCTGCATCATTTACTCCGACCCACGCGACGACGGTTACTTCAGGGGTGATGCGTATCCCAAGGGGGGCTGGCGCCCGCCCGGCGGCGTGCAGCGCGGCTCGGTCCTGGACATAGCGCTGTATCCGGGCGATCCGCTGACACCCGGTGTCGCTGCCACCCGGGACGCCAAGCGCCTGGCGGTCGCGCAAGCGCGCACGATTCTCAAGATTCCGGTGCTGCCGATCTCCTACGCCGACGCGCAGCCGCTGCTCGCCGCGCTGGAAGGCCCGGTGGCGCCGAAGAGGTGGCGCGGCGCACTGCCCATTACGTATCACCTCGGACCGGGACCGGCGACGGTGCACCTGTCGATCAGCTCGGACTGGGGCCTGAGGCCTCTGTACGACGTCATCGCGAAGATCCGCGGCGCGGACAGTCCGGACGAATGGGTGGTGCGGGGCAATCACCGGGACGGGTGGGTGTTTGGGGCGTGGGACCCGCTGTCCGGACAAGTCGCCCTGCTGTCGGAAGCCAAGGCGATCGGGGCACTGCTGAAGAGCGGCTGGAAACCGCGGCGCACGTTGGTCTACGCCAGCTGGGACGGCGAGGAGCCGGGCCTGCTGGGTTCGACCGAATGGGCCGAAGCGCACGCCGTGGAGTTGCAGCACAAGGCGGTGCTGTATCTGAACTCCGACACCAATACGCGCGGCTTCCTCCTCGCCGAAGGCAGCCACTCGCTGCAACACCTCGTCAACGACGTGGCTGGAGGCGTGAAGGATCCCGAGACCGGGGCCACCTCACAGGCGCGACTGCGCGCCCGGATGCTGGTGGACGGCTACGAGAGGGATCCCAGCGACGAAAAAGAGGTCGCCGACGAAAAGATGCGCAACGCGAAGCTCGCTGCGGCGGGCGGCGATCTTCCGATCGCCGCGCTCGGTTCCGGCTCCGACTACACGCCGTTCCTGCAGCACCTGGGCGTGACCACGCTCAGCATCGAGTACCGCGGTGAGGACGATCAGCTCGGCGTCTACCACTCCAACTACGACTCGTTCGATCACTATGTGCGTTTCGGCGATCCGGACTTCGCTTACGGCGTGGCCGAGGCGCAGACCGTCGGACACATCGTGTTGCGCATGGCGGATGCCGAGCTGCTGCCGTTGCAATTCGCAGGTTTCGCGGACACGGTGGCCAGCTATCTGCAGGAGCTGCACAAGCTCGTGGACGACAAACGCAGCAACACCGCCGAGCTCGCCCGGCTACTGGATCAGAATGCATTCGGTCTCGCCGCGGACCCGACGCGCGTGGTGCTGCCGCCGCAGCGCGAGCCCGCGGTTCCTGTGGTCGATTTCGCGCCGCTCGATGCGGTGGTCGCGCGTCTCAAGACAAGTGCGCAGGCCTATGACGAGAGCTACGCGCAAGTGGTGGCAGGGGACCGGAAGCTGACCGCGGCTCGGCGCAAGCAATTGAACGCGTTGCTGCAAGGCATGGAGCAGAGGCTGACGGATACGCGCGGACTCCCGGGGCGCGAATGGTTCAGGCATTTTGTCTACGCGCCGGGCCGGCTCACCGGCTACGCGGTGAAGACGCTGCCCGGGGTGCGCGAAGCCCTCGACGCGGGACGCTGGGACGAAGCCAACCAGTACGCGGTTATCACCGCCGCAGTGCTGGCGAGCTACTGCGACCGGCTCGATGAGCTCACCGCGCTGCTGAAGCGCGGCAGCTAGGTTGCAAACAGCTGCGCGGCAATGTTCCGGAAGGACTTGAATTCGAGGGCATTGCCGGAAGGGTCGCGGATGAAGAGCGTGGATTGCTCGCCCGCTGTGTTCAGGAACCGGGTGTAGGGTTCGATGACCCCAATCGACCTAGTGCTGTCTGAGTCTCGCCGCGAGCTCGGTCCATTCCCTGGGTTCGAGCACCACGCCGCAGTGCGGTACCGGCACACCCTGACCGTCAACCGGGTTGCGGTGGGACGTGACGCGTCCGTTGCGCCCCAGGTCCGGATTGAGGTGGCAGACGAACTGATGGCCGAACATATTGAAATCGACCCAGTCGCTCGCGCTGCGGCCCTCTGCACATCCGAGAACTTCCGTGTAGAAGCGGCGTGCCTCCGCGATGTCCCTCACCTGGACCGCGACATGAAATGGCGTAAGAACCACGGATTGCAGGATAGCAGGTGCGTCCATGCACCGCCGGTGCGTCCCTGCACCGGCGGCGGTAGGCGGTGCGTCCCTGCACCGCGGGTGCCGCGTCCCTGCAGCGGCGGTGGTGCGTCCCTGCACCGGCTTCCTTGCTCCGCCAGCGCGTCCTGCGCCGGCGGTCGAGATTAGAAAAACGACCTCGAAGGCGTGCCCCGCCTCGAGGCCGTTAAAAGCGCGTCATACCGGGTGGGGGGGTCTGCTCGGACGACGCGATTCCAGTTACTCGTTTGTGCTCATACATTGCCTGTTCGGCACTCGCCAACAGTTCGTCGACGCTCACGGGACGCCGTGGATTGAAGTGTGCGACTCCCACGCTCAGCGACAGCGCGGGAAGATCACCGCGGTGCGGTGGCCGCGTGCCGGCACGCAACACGACCGCGCCGCGCGTGGCGTACTCCGGACACGTCGTCAGGGCGGCGAACTCATCGCCGCCCAACCGGCCGAGCACCTCGTAGACTCCGTAGCTGGGGTACAGATCGCGCATGAAGTTGCCCATCTGCCGGATCATGACATCGCCGACGCTGCGGCCCAGGGTGCGATTGGTGCGCTCCAGATGGTTCACGTCGAAGTAGATCAGGTGCGCGGAGCGCACATCGCGGGTCGCGACGTCGAGGAGCCGCGCGCCGATCTGCATGAAGCCACGCCGGTTATACAGCCCGGTGAGATCGTCCGTTAACGCCACGCAGCGCAGCGAGTGCACCAGGTTCAACAGCGCCCTCAGCTGCAGGGAGACTCGCTGTCCCTTGGTCAGCCCGTGAAAGCGCAGCAGCTCTGACAACAGCCGCGTCATGTGCGCGTCGTCGCTCTCCATGGCGGCGGCGCGCAGCTGGCCGGCGAGTTCGGCATTACGGGCGCGTAGCGCTTCTACATTGCGGACGCGTCGCAGCGCCTCCGCGTTGCGGGCGCGTGATGCTTCCGCATTGCGGGCGCGTAGTGTGCCCGGTTCGGCAGACCGCGAGACCGATCCGGTTTCCATCATGGGTGTTCCTCACCAGCAGCCACTCGAGCGGCAAGCATAACCGCGCGGTGCACTGCGCCCAGACAGCGAAGCCCTATATTCAGGGTCGGCCAGGGGCGGGTCAGGAGCTCAGGAATTTCCGGATTGACAAACCTACGCCTGCGTGACTCCGTGCCGGATCGCATAGCGCACCAGGCTCGCTGTGTCATGAATATCGAGCTTCTGCATGAGCTTGGAGCGGTGCGATTCGACGGTCTTCGCGCTGATCGCGAGCCGCGCCGCGATCGCCTTGGTGGAATGACCTTCGGCGATCAGCTGCAGCACCTGGCGCTCGCGCACGGAGAGTGCGGCGGCCGCGTGTTGCGGTGCGAGATAAGCCTCGGCGACCGCGCCGGCGACACCGGGAGACAGGTACACCTCGCCGCGGCAAACGCTTTCGATGGCCTGCACCAGGTCGCGCGCCGCCTGGCTCTTGAGGACGTAGCCCCTTACGCCGCAGCGCAGCGCCTCGGTGACGTACTGCTGTTCGTCATGCTGCGTGAGCACCACCAGCTTGACGCGCGGACAGAGGCGCGCCAGCTCGAGCGCCGCGTTCAAGCCGTTGAACTGCGGCATGCTGATGTCCATGACGGCGACATCGGGGTTCTCGCTCCGCACCAGGCGCACCGCTTCGCGGCCGTCGGCCGCCTCCCCCGCGACCACGAACCCCGCGCTCTGCAGCAGGGTCTTCAATCCCTGTCTGACGAGCACGTGATCGTCGGCAAGTACCAGGCGTATCGCCACCACTAGCCTCCCAGGGGCAGTTGAATCCTGATCTCCGCGCCGTGACCGGGTGCGGAGACGATGTGCAGTGATCCACCGAGGGCGCTCAGGCGCTCGCGCATGCCCCTGAGGCCCAGGCCGCCGCGGCCCACGCCGGACTCGACCTCGAAGCCAAGCCCGTCGTCGCCGATCAGGCAGCGCAGAGAGTCCTGCTCCTGATCGATCGCGATGCGAATGCGCGTCGCGTGCGCGTGACGGGCGGCATTGGTCAGAGCCTCCTGGACCACGCGATACAGGGCCGTCTCCACGGCGGCGGGCAGGCGCTGCGTGACACTGGAACGCACCTCAACAGGGATCCGCGTGCGACCCGACACAGCCGCGGCCAGAAATTCGATCGCCGCGAGCCATCCGAGGTCATCGAGCACCATCGGCCGAAGCTCGTGGGACAGGTGCCGCAGCTGCTGCTCGGCCTGATCGAGGAGCTTCTGGCACTCCTCGATCTTCGGCCCGGCCGCGGGCACCTCACGCGCCACTTGCGCGAGCTGCAGGTGCACTGACACCAGCAGTTGCCCCGAATCGTCGTGCAACGCGTGAGCGATACGCCGGATCTCCTGCTCGAGAGTCTCGTTGATGTGCCGCCAGGCGACGAGTGAATCGCGATAGCCGCGGTGAGTCATTTCGAACGGCGACAGCATTTCGGCGAGAAAGGTGGTCGCAGAGTCGATGAGCAACCCCGGATCACGGCGGTCATCCGCTGCGGCGACGATCGCCCGCAGTGCCCGGCTGTGCAGGCCGACGAGGTCGGGAATGCTGCGGCCGCCCGCCAGCGCATCGCGCCCCAACTCGTAGGCACGGGCGAGCAGCGCCTCCCCGCCACGCTCCAGGTAGGCCGACAGCGCCTGCTGGTAATTCGAGTCGGGCGACTCAGGTGTCGGATGTGCCGCGTTCATGACGATGCGCCGTCTAGTTCGCACGCGCCACGACCACCAGCGCGTCATCGTTCCTCTGGCAGTGGTGCGCAATGATGTCATCAGCCAGAGACTGCGCGGACGCCGCAGCTGCGAGGCCATCGGAAAAATGCCGGCTGATCCCATCGGTGGCGAATATCAGCATGTCCCTGGCCCGCAACGGAATAACAGAAGCGTGCAGTGCTGGCAACTCGCCGTAGCCCACCACCCCGGGACGCGCCAGCAGCTCGTCGCGCGCGGCGAGCACACTGGCAGTGCCACGGCAGACGACGCCGCTCACATTGCCGATTCCCAACCAGCTCAAGGCAGCCTGCCGCAGATTGATGCTGGCGATGCTCAAGACCACGCCGCGCGTTCCACGCAGAATCGCATGACAGCGCGTCAGCAGGGCTGCGGGCTCCTCCTCGGGATGACGCAGGATGGTGTCCGCGGCGAGACGCGCCGTCGCCGCGGCCTGCTCGCCGTGACCGATACCGTCGATTACCGCTACGAGCGCGCCACCACCGCCGTCATAGTAGTGCACCACCTCGAGGTCGCCGGAGACCCGCTGACCCGGCGCAATACTGCCGGCGACTCCGAACTCCAGGGTCAGGGCAGCCATTTGGTTATCGTAACCGTGGTGCCGCTGCCGGCCCTGGAGGCGATGTCAAACTCGTCCATGAGGCGCCTGACGCCGGGCAATCCCAGGCCGAGGCCGCCGGAACTGGAGTAGCCGTCGCGCAGCGCCAGGGTGACGTCGGGAATCCCGGGACCCGAGTCGCTCGCGACGATCGTCAGGCCGGTCGCGCCGTTGGACCCGTGGACCGGCTTCAGCGTCACGCTGCCCTGGTTCGCGTATGAGACGATGTTGCGGGCGAGCTCGGAGATGGCGGTAGCGATGAGTGTCGCCTCGCTCATCGAAAAGCCGGTCTGCAGCGCCAGCGCCCGGCCCTGCTGGCGAGCGGTGACGACGTCCCTGTCAGACGTAATCAGAATCTGCGTGTCTGCGGCCAAGGCACCCGCGCCTTTAGTTGATGTTCCTGGACTTATGCTGCAGATACGCCAGGCCTTCCTCCAGATCGAGCGCAGTGGGAATGTCCTCGAGCGTCAGTCCGAGCTGCACCATCGCAAAGGCGACCTCCGGCTGGATGCCGACAATGACGGTAGGGGCACCGCGCAGGCGGATCATGTGCGAGATCTCGAGCAGGGTGCGCGAGGCAAACGAATCCATGACGTCCATCGCGGTGACGTCCACGATGACCCCCGTCGATCGGTAGCGCACCACCTGCTGCACCAGGGCCGTGCGCAGTTCGAGAAGATCCGCGTCCGACAATGCGGCCTGGATGGTCGCGATGAGAACGCCTCCCTGCTTAAGAATTGGTACTTGCACTCAGCTTTTACCTCCCTTCCCCCGGACCTTGCTCAGGGTTGACGACCTTGTAGCCCAGCAGCCGCTCGGCCTGTTCGATGCCCCCCTGCAGGTCCCCGACCGTGTTCATCTTGCCCAGATCCACGCCGATTGTAACGAGGGTTTGCGCGATCTCGGGCGACAGCCCCGTTACGATCACCGTTGCGCCCAGCAGACGCGAGGCTTCCACGGTCTGCACCAGGTGATTGGCCACCGTGACGTCCATCGCGGCCACGCCGGTGATGTCGATGACCACGACCTTGGCGCGGTTGGTGCGAATGCCGCGCAGGAGCTGTTCGGTCAACTGCCGCGCGCGCTGCGGATCGATGACGCCGATGATCGGCAGGATGAGCAGCCGCTCGCGCACCTGCAGCACCGGCGTCGACAGCTCGCGGATCGCTTCCTGCTGTTGGCGGATGACGCGCTCGCGCTCCTGCACGAAACCGACCGCCACGGTATTGGCGATGCGGTTGGCCGCGGGCTCATAGGCGTCCAGGATGCGGTTGAGCTTTTCAAAGTCGGTCTGAAACTTGGCGAACAGTGAGCGCGCCAGCACGTCGCGCAACAACAGCACGATGCCCACCACCTCGTGCGTTTCGACGCCGCGTGGAATGATGCGTTCGGAGAGGTTGCGCGCGTAGGCCTGCAGCGCCTCGAAGGTGCCGGTCTCAAGAGCCGCGACGTAGCTGTCGTAGACCGAGGTCGCCTCCGCGAAGATTTCCTCCTGGGTCATCGCCGTCAGCAACTGGGCTTCGGCGATGCGCGCCACCCACTCCTCGCGCAACAGCGTGCGATTCTGACGCAGGTGAGCCACCAGCTCGCGCAGCAGCTCAATCTTGGGCTCGTTGCGTGTCAGCTCGGCGGCGCGGCTCTTTTGAGTTGCCGGTTCAGTCAGCATGTTCTTCTCTCGTTGCATGCGGCTCTCCCGAAGGGCACAACCAACCGGGCGGATCGCCCGGTGCGGACCGAATCAAGTACCAGCTTCCTGCTGTCGCGGACATCAGGGCAGCCCCGGTCGCACGATAGGGTGAACACCCGAGACGGGAGCTCATCAGGAGATAACACATTGATTTTGCAGCATGCCCGCGGGCGGGCTTGGTGCTAAGGGATCAGGTGCCGATCTTCACCTGATAGGTCGCCACCAGTGAACCACTTGCCGCGAGCGAACCGGTAAAGGTCCACTGCAGCGCACCGCTGGCGCCGACCGCAGGCTGTGTGCTCACGCTGCACGCGCCGATACCCGGGGGCAAGGTGGCGGGACAAGCCGCCGAGACGAAGGCGGTGAATGCGGGCGTGGCGTCGTAGATCGCTCAGTTGTGCGGACATCGGTTGCTCTCCTGAGCGCTTGATTCGCCCCGGCGCGTCGTCTAGCGTCCGGCGATTGCCGGCGGGCCCACACCTTAGGCGCCGCGTGGAGAACGCATGGCCAGGCACCTGCAACTCATCGCACTGCTGCTCGGCGCACTGGCGAGCCGTTCACTGTGCGCGCAGCCGCAGCCGGTCGTGCCGCCGATCGACCTGCCGCATTCGTATTACTACCGCGAGATGTACCTGCCACAGCTGACCAGCGGCCCGAGCGCTGTCGCCTGGGCGCCGGACTCTCGCGAGGTGGTCTTTTCCATGGCGGGCTCGCTGTGGCGTCAGAAGATCGATTCAACCAGCGCCGAGCAGCTGACGGACGGTCCGCGCTACGACTACCAGCCGGACTGGTCACCGGACGGGCGCTTCATCGTCTATGCATCTGCTCAGGGGGAAGCGATCGAGCTGTGGCTCCTGAATCTGAGTTCGGGTCGCACACGG
>JBGPKC010000055.1:0-19245 GCA_041485725.1 Steroidobacteraceae bacterium | reverse complement strand
ATTGCGGAAACTACGACTGCTCGTAGTGCTTCCACCACCGGCGTCTCCCCTGACAGGGACATGCACCGGCTTTTTGCCGGTCAGCGCCCTTTGAGGTATCGTAAGTATCAAGGGGCTTCGCCCATGCAGTCCGTTTCGTCCGAGCTGGCACGCAGCGTGCTCGACGCCGCGCCCGACGCGATGATCATCATCGATGATTCGGGGCTCATCTTCTTCGCTAACCGTCAGGTATCGACGCTGTTCGGTTACCCTCACGTCGACATCATCGGCAAGCCCGTCGAGTTCCTGATGCCCGGGCGCTTTCGGGACCGGCACGTTGCGCACCGGCAGAGCTACGCGAGGAGCGTGCGCGTCAGGCCCATGGGAGCGGGACTGGAACTGTTCGGCCAGCGGCTGGACGGCACGGAATTTCCGCTCGAGATCAGCCTGAGCCCGATCGAGGACGGCGGGCGGGTTCTGGTGGCTGCAGCGATCCGCGATGTGAGCCCTGGCAGGCTCGCTGAGGCCGAGCTCATCGTGGCGCGTCAGGCCGCCGATCGCGCGCGCGAGTTTGCCGATCGGGCCAATCAAGCCAAGAGTCGCTTCCTGGCAACGGCCAGTCATGATCTGCGCCAGCCATTGCAGACCTTGTCCTTGTTGAACGGCACTCTGCGCCGTACGTTTGCCGACCCGGATGCGCTGCAGATGCTCGCCCAGCAGGAGCAGGCGATCGATGGGATGGCGCGCTTGCTTAACACGCTGCTCGACATCAGCAAGCTCGAGTCCGGGGCCGTCAAGCCGAAACCGAGCGACTTCGCCGTGGCCGCGCTGTTCGAGGAGCTGCGGCTCGAGTTCCAGGGTGTGGCGGCCAGCAAGGGCCTGACCTTCAAGGTGATACCTTGCGAAGACAGCGTTATTCACAGCGATCGCTCCCTCGTAGAACAGATCCTGAAAAATCTGCTGTCGAACGCCATCAAGTACACCCGTCAAGGCTCGGTGGCCTTACGCTCCCTGCACCTACCGCCATCCCTCGTGTGCATCGAGGTGCTCGACACCGGCGTCGGCATCCCGCGGGATCAGCTGCGCTACATCTATGACGAGTTCTATCAGGTCGGCGTCCCGACCAACAGCTCGCGCGAAGGATACGGACTTGGTTTAAGCATCGTGCAGCGCCTGGTGGCGTTGCTCGATGGCAAGCTCGATGCGCACTCCCAGGTCGGCAAAGGCTCGCGGTTCACGCTCACCCTGCCGGCGGGCCACGGTACCGTCTGCCAGGCACCAGCGGCGGCAGCAGAACCAGCGCCGCGCGTTGCGCAGGCACAGACTCGCGTTCTACTGGTGGAGGACGATGCCGGCGTGCGAGAGGCGACCCGCATGCTGCTGAAGAGTGACGGCTATCACGTCACGGCCGTTGCCTCCCTGACCGAAGCGCTGGCGCACGCGGCCAAAGACCCGCGTTTGGATCTGCTGGTGACCGACTATCATCTTCGCGATGGAGAGACCGGCATGCAGGTCATTGCGGCGCTGCGCGAGGCCTTGCGGGTTCCCTTAAGAGCGATCCTGATCACCGGCGACACTTCTGCGGCCGTGAACGAGCTGCGCATGGACCCTCATTTGCGGCTCGCGAGCAAACCGATCAAGGCCGAGGAGTTGCTGGGGATGCTCACTGTCCTGCTCAAAGTCTGAGCGGTGGCCCAGCCAGACCGGCTCAGCCGCTCAGGAGGCAGAGTCGGGCTTGGTAGCGCCTTGCCCGTCGCTTTGCTCGAGGTCCAGTACCATCCGCACCAGCTGAGCGAGCGAGGAAGCGCCCATTTTCTCCATTACGCGCGCACGGTGAATCTCGATAGTGCGCTGGCTCAGGCCGAGATCAGCGGCCATGGCCTTGTTGGCCTTTCCGCTCGCCACCATCGCCAGCACCTCACGCTCGCGTGGCGTCAGCGTCTCGTGCTGCTCGCGAATGTGGCTGCGCTCGCCGAGCTCGGCGCGATTCGCCCGATCCTTCTCCAACGCCCGCTGAATGCGGTCCATCAGGTCCTGATCCCGAAAGGGCTTTTGCAGGAAATCGAAGGCCCCCTGCTGCATGGCCTCCACGGCCATGGGAACATCACCATGCCCGGTGATGAAAATTACCGGAATGACGGCACCGCGCAGGTTCAATCGCTGTTGCAGTTCGAGGCCGCTCATACCGGGCATGCGCACGTCAAGGACCAGGCACCCAGGCTGCAGCGGGTCGTAGCTCGCCAGGAACTCCTGAGCAGAGGCCAATGCCGTGGCAGTCAGGCCAACCGACTTGACCAGGAGCCGCAGCGAGTTCCGCACGGCCTCGTCGTCATCGACTATGAAAACGATAGGTAATCCCTGATTCATGTCTGCTCCCCGCGATTCGCCACCGGCAGGCGCAAGGCGAAGCAGGCACCGACCGGAACGTTCGGCCGATAATCCAGTGTACCGCCGTGCTCTGCGATGATGGTACGGCTGATCGCAAGGCCGAGGCCCGCGCCGGCTGGTTTGGACGTCCAGAATGGCTCGAACAGGCGCGGGGCAACGCTCGAGGAGACCCCGGGGCCGCTGTCACATACGGATACCTCCACCTCTCCGTCGCGCGACCGGGAAGTGCGCACCACGATCTCACGCGGTTCTCCAGGAGTCTCGGCAAGTGATTCGACGGCGTTGCGCACGAGATTGAGTATGACGTGCTGGATCTGGGTTCGATGCACCTCCAGGCGCGGCAGCCCGTCGCTGAGCTCGAGGCGGTATTGCACATCGTGGGCCTGCGCATCCGAGCGCACCAGGGCGGTGAGTTCTGTGATCAGCACGTTGATCTCGGTCGGTTCGCGCCGATCGACGTGCGGGCGCGCCAGGCTGCGCAACCGACGGATGATGTCCCCGGCACGCACCGCCTGTGACGCGATCTCTTTCAGGGCGCCCTGTACCTCTGCGAGATCCGCATCCGGCCGCCCCAACAGCCGGTCGCAGGCATGAGCATAGTTCGCAATCGCCGCCAGCGGCTGGTTGAGTTCGTGGGCGATGCCGGACGCCATCTCACCCACGGTGGCAAGCCGGGACACGTGCCACAAACGCTCCTGCAGCCGACGCGCGTGTTCCTCGCCCTGGCGTCTTGGCATCATGTCGTGGACGAAACCGACGAAGCGCGGCGGCTCGCTGTCCGCGACCGCGCGGACCAGCAAGAATGCCGGAAAGACGCTGCCGTCTTTTCGGCGTGCGCTCACTTCACGACCGTTTCCGATAATGCGCGAAACGCGAGTCGCCGCGTATCGTGCCAGGTGGCCGTCGTGCGCGACATGATCCGGCTCGTTCATCAGCACGTTGACATTGCGATCCAGCACTTCCCGTGCCTGGTAGCCGAACAGCCGCTCGGCTGAGCGATTGAAGGCCTGAATGCGGCCGAGATGGTCGATCACGACGATCCCTTCGACGGCGGCATCCAGCAGCGCGCGCAGCTCTTCTTCAACCGGACGATAGGCGGACATGCGGGAAATTATGCATGCCGGGCTCAGGCCGCGTCTCTAGGTATGTTCCGCAACTGCAGACGCCCTTGGAGGCGGCTCAGGCACGCGCGCTTCTGAGATCGCTCCCGTCCGTTGCGGCGCTGCCGACACCGATGAGCCAGCTCTCCAAATCCAATCTTGGCAGCGGTCGGCTGTGCAGGTAGCCCTGTGATTCATCGCAGCCTTCGCGCACCAGGTAATCCAACTGCGCCTGAGTCTCGACGCCTTCCGCGACGGTCGTCATGTCGAACGCATGCGCCAAACCGATGATCGTGGAGACCAGCGTGCAGCTCCTGCGGTCCGATGGCAGGCGGCTGGTGAACACCCGGTCGATCTTCAGAGTGTCAATCGGCAGCTCCGACAGGCGGCTGAGCGAGGAGAAGCCCGTACCGAAGTCATCAATTGCAATACGAATGCCTGCGGCGCGCAACAGCCTGAGTGCGTGGACGCACGATGAGGAGTCGCCGGAAAGCACACCCTCGGTGATCTCGAGGTCGATCCCCCAAGCTGGATCGCCAGCCAGATCGCCGATGGCCTCGAGAACTTCGCCCGCAATATCGCGTTGCCGCAGCTCCGCGGGAGACATATTGATGGCCACTCTGATCGGCGGCAGGCCCTTGCAGCGCCAGGCGCGACAGTCGGACGCCGCTTGCCTGAGCACCCAGGCGCCGGTCGCCCCCATCATGCCGCCGGATTCGAGCAGCGGCAGGAAGATTGCTGGCGCGATCAGTCCATTCTCCGGGTCCTGCCAGCGCAGCAGGGCCTCCACACTGGCAATTCTGCCGGTGTGCAGAGTGATCTTGGGCTGGTAGTGCAGCAGGAACTGCCCTTTCTCGAGCGCCGTGCGCAGCCGGTGTTCCATGCCGACGCGCCGGGCGAGCTCGGAATTCATCTCGATGCGGTGATGCAGATAGCGTTCGCCCGAGGTCTTCGCTTCCTTGAGGGCGGCTTCCGCATTCTGCACCAGCTCGTTCGGCTCGTGTCCGTCGTCCGGATAGCAGGCTACCCCACTCTTGATCTCGGCGACGATCTCGCGGCCATCGACGCTGAAGGGCCGCGCAAAGGCGCGCGTGACGTCGTCGTGCAAGGTGCCAGTCTCGGTGTCGGCACGTGCGCTTGAGGCATTCACGCACACGAAGGTTCCGCCGCCCAGGTGTGCAAGCTGCTCGGTGTCCGGGAAGTGCGCCTTGAGCCGATCCGCCACACACTGCAGCAGGCGATCGCCCGTGTGCCGCCCGAAGGAATCATTGATGACGCTCAGGTGGGCGACATCGAACACCGTTACCTCAAGACGCGGCAGGCTGTCAGTGCCGCGCGTCAGCAGCCGACTCAGGCGCTCGCAGAACAACGCGCGCTTGGCAAGGCCCGTCAGCGGCTCGAAATAGGACAGAAAGTGGACCGCGTCCTGCTTGTCAAGGTACTGCAGGGCGAAGGACAGGTTGGCGGCGACCTCCTCGAGCAGCAGCAATTCATCCTGACCAATAACGGCGTTGGCCCCGGTGCCGCAAAGGAAGGCCCCGACCGGGGTGTTGTCGACTCGCAGCGGCAGGACCGCCAGCGAACGAACGCCTGCGGCGACGAGCGCGTCCCGCTGGTGTATGACATGAGGGAAGCGCTCGATGTCCTGGCAGAGTATCGCTTCGCCGGTGCGAATCACCCGCCCCATGAGACTGGTATCGCCGGCTTCGTGATCCGAGACCGGAAACTCCTGCTCCGGCCGAGCAAGAAATTCGTAGCCGGCCCAACCCACCGGCCGTGCCATGCGCGTAGTCGGATTGATCAGCGCCAGCATCGCGAGTCTGTACCCACCCACACTGTAGGCGAGCCGGCAGGTCTCGTCCATTACCTCGTCGCGGTTCTGAATGCGCACCAGTGCTGAGTTGATTCCTGAAAGCATTTGCAGCACGCCGGTCAGCCGGGCGACCTGCTGCTCGGCAAGCTGGCTCGTGCGGCGCAACTCCGCCTCCTGCAGGGCGCGCTCCACGGCTGGCACCAGGCGCTTCGGATTACTCTTCAGGACGTAGTCGATCGCGCCGCACTTCAAGGCCTCGATGGCCCGCTCCTCGCCGATGGTGCCGGAAAGGAAGATGAAGGGAACCGCGGGTGCTTCGGCACGCGCAATGGCGAGCGCCGACATGCCATCGAAGCCGGGCAAACTGAAGTCCGACAGGATGAGATCAGGCAGCTCGGCGCGCAGCGCGGCGCGCATCTCGATTTCGTTCACGGCGCAGCGGAACGTGCATACGTAGCCCGCCTCCTTCAAACGCCACATCGCCAGCTCAGCGTCCGACTCGGAGTCTTCGATCAGCAGGACACGCAGCGGCCTGCCTGAAGGCTGGTCAGTGTGCGCGTCCATCCGCAGCTCGATGGGGCCCGGCATCAGGCCTGCCGCGGGGGGCAGCTGAGCGCGCGCGCAAAAGCACGACTATTCATGGCGTATTCCACGGTGTGGGCATTAGACACCTGCAAGACGGTGCCTCACGGGATCCGCGTCACAGTCCTTTACGAGTGCCGGTTGAGGCGGCGGAGGCCCCGCTGAATCCCGCTATGGGGGCCTCGATTTGTGCGGGCAGGCTGAAATACAGCGTCGTGCCCTCGTTGAGGCGGCTATCCGCCCACACCCGGCCGCCATGACGGGTAATGATCCGATGCACGATGGACAAGCCGATGCCGGTCCCCTCGAACGCCTCCTGCGGATGCAGGCGCTGAAACACGCCAAAAAGCCTATCGGCATAGCGCATGTCGAAACCGACGCCGTTGTCCCGCACGTAGTAGACGATATCCTCACCCTGGCGCAGCGCGCCCACTTCGATGCGGGGCGCATCACGGCCGGCGCTGAATTTGAAGGCATTGGACAGCAGGTTGATCAGCACCTGCTCGAGGAGCGAGCGGTCGCCGAAGCAATCCGGCAAATCCCCGACCTGCACGCTCGGCTGCCGTTCGCCGAGCGGCTCCTTGAGCCGCGCCACGGTCTGCAGCACGATCTCGCGCAGTGGGACGCGCAGACAGTGCAGAGGCTCGCGGCTGAAGCGTGAGAAGTGCAGCAGATCATTGACGAGCTGAGTCATGCGGCTCGCGCCGGACCAGATCCGTTGCAGAATCCTGCGGCCTGGCTCCGGAACGCTCGCGCCGAACTCGGCACGAAACATTTCGCAAAATCCTTCAACCGCGCGCAGGGGCTCACGCAGGTCGTGCGAGACGGAGTATGAAAAGGCCTCGAGATCCCGGTTGGCGATCTCGAGCTCGCGCGTGCGCTCGCGTACCCGCAGCTCGAGCTCCTCATTCACCCGCCGCAGCTGGGTGACGAGCGCCGCGGTCTCAAACGCCGTGGCGGCGGTGCGCGCCAGAATCTCCAGAGCCTTGATTTGTCCCGGGCTGATGCGCTGCTGGGATCTCGAGGAACTGAAGCCCAGGACTCCGAAGAACTTTCCGCCGGCAACGATCGGCAGGGCAACTCCAATTCGGGCGTCAAACGGATGCGCGAACAGCACGCGCGGATCGCTGTCCCCGGGCGCCTCAAGCTGCTTGCGTGCCTGATCCACCCAGCGCTCTCCGGACCCCTCGAGTAACAGCGCCGCGCTCTCCAGCGGTTCGGCGCCGGACCCGGTCTTTCCTGCGAGGCGCAGCGCGTGACCGTCGTCGGTGGGCACGAGCAGATACACTGCACTCACATAGCTGTGCTGGCCTGCGGCCGCCAGCGTTCGCTCCACGACCTCACCGTGCTCAAGACCCTGCGTGATGGCCCGCGAGAGCTCGTGGATCGAAACGGACTCGCGCAGTTGGATATTCTCGAGCTGCAAGCTGCGCGTCGCCAGTGCTCGGGCGAGTACCGGCAGGATGGTATTCACCTTGAAGGGCTTCAGCACATAGTCGAGCGCGCCGGTTTTGAGTGCATCAACCGCGGTCGCGATCGTGCCCTGTCCGGTCATCACGATGCAGGCCAGTTCGCCGTCAATCTCGCGGCAGGCGCGCAGCAGCGCGATGCCGTCGATATCCGGCATCGTGAGATCGGTCAACAGCAGGTCGAACGGCTGCTCTCGCAGTGCCGCAATGGCCTCACGCCCGGATGTGAACCCCTGAGTGAAGTAACCCTCGTACTCGAGGGTGTCACACAAGGCCCGCATCAGGGCCTCCTCATCGTCTACGATCAGCAGTCTTGCCGGGGCGCTCAAGCCGATTCCACGAACGCGGCTGGCGGATCCTGGGGGGCGGCGAGCTTGGCGAGCGCGGCGCGTAATTCGGCGAGCCGCGGGGGCTTGCTGAGCACGCGGTCGACATGCGCCGGAATGTCGTTCTCCGCCAGCAGCCGCTTGCCCCAGCCGGTGAGGAGAATGACCGGGGTCAGCGCCGAGGCCGCCTTGACTGATGCGGCGACTTTGCGGCCGTCGACGTAGGGCATGCCAAGATCGGTGATGACGATGGAGAACGGCGTGCCGTGCGCCAGCGCGGCCGCGAAGGTGTCGATGCCCTTTTGTCCGCCGTCGGCCGCCGTGACGACATGCCCATCCTGCTCAAGGATGTCCCGCAGGGACTTGATCAGCATCGGATCATCGTCGACGAGCAGAATCCGCAATCGCTGGGCGAGCGGTTGCAGCGGCGCTCCGGTGGCGACGGGCACCGTGACCGCATCAGCCGCGGCAAAAATCAGCCGCACGGTCGTGCCGCGGCCTACGGCGCTGTCGATGTCGAGATCGGCGCTATGACGCTGCACCATGCCATACACCATCGCCAGCCCCAGGCCCGTGCCGCGCTCGCCCTTGGTGGTGTAGAAAGGCTCAAGACAGCGACGCCGGGTCTCCTCGTCCATCCCGATTCCGGAATCGGCGACCTCCACGTGCACATGGCGCGCCGCATCGTCAGCGCCGCGACTTCCGCTGGTGAGGAGGCGGGTGCGCAGGGTGAGAGTACCGCCATCGGGCATGGCATCGACGGCATTGAAAATGAGATTGGTGAGGGCGTCGCGCAGCTCGCCTTCCGAGCCCATGATCTGCGGCAGCTCTTCGGCGAGCTCGGTTCGCAATTGAATGACGACGCCGCGCTGCTGGGGCAGATCGCTCCAGCGCGCTCGCGTGAGGTTGATGACCTGCTCGAGCACGCGATTGCACGCCACCCGCGACAGCACCATCTCAGTCTCGCGCGGTCGATAGAACTCGCGCATGCGCGAGACGGTCTCAGCGACGTCCTCGATGGCGGTTTGAATGGTGACCAGACAGCCGCGCGCCCGCTCACTCAAACCCGGCTCGCGCTCCAACAGCGACTCGGTGTACAGCGCGGCCGGGGAGATCGCGTTGTTGATATCGTGCGCGATACCGCTCGCCATCTCCCCCAGCGCCCGCAACCGCTCCTGCTGCATGATCGCCTGCTGCGACTGGCGCAGGTCGTCGTAGGCGCGCTGCAGCTCCCCGTACAGCTGTGCCTGATGCGCCGCCAGCGCCACATGCTCACTCAGTTGCCGCAGGAACTCGCAATCCGCGCTGCTGAAACTGTCGGGCTCGCGACGCGCCGCCACCAGCACACCAAACACCTGATTTTCAACCAGTAGCGGCGCGATGACGAGCGCATGCACGCCCGCATGAGCAAACCGCTGCGGAAAAGGAAATTTGACCTCGCGCGTCTCCGGCTCGTAGACCAGTTCGCCCGCGACACAGCGCGCCAGGCCGTTCTGATCGATCGGCACCTGGCCGGATTCGGTCAGTCCAAGGCCAACGGCGAGCGTGGCACTGCGGGGGTCGATGACAGCAATGGACAGCGCGCCGGCGCTCGCCTCGTAAAGGCACATGCAGCCAAAATCGACCGGCAGATCCTCCCCGAGATTGTGCAGCACTACTCTAAAGAGACTCGGCAGATCGTGGCGCTCCCCGGTAGCGCGGGTGATTCGGTGCAATAGGTCGAGACGGCTCAGCTGGCTCCGCAGCTTCGTCTGATCACCTTCGATGCGCGTCAACATGTGATTGAACGCATCCGTGAGAATCCCGAACTCGTAACCTTGCGGCCTGGTCGCGCGCACCGAGTAGTCACGGTGCTCGGACACCCGCTGTGCGGTCGTGGCGAGCGCCAGGATTGGTCTGGAGATGAGTTCCTGCAGGCGTCTTGAGATCAGATACGCTGCGATGCAGCACACCAGCATGATCGACGCACCGATCACCACGAAGAGTTGAAAGTGCTCGTATATCTCGCCCAGATCGGACTCCAGATAGAGCGTGCCCATCCGCCGCCCGCCCTGCACGACCGGCTGAACGCCGGTGAGGAGGCCGCCCTCGAATCGATAGCCGTCCGCGCGCAACGATCGCGCAGTCGGGCCGCGCGCGGCGCCGTCGGGATACGACGCGATCAGTTGCCCCGTGGTCAGGTACAGGCGCGCGGCGACGACGTGAGGCTGCGCCTTGAAGGCTGCAAGCACCTCCCGCGCATCGTCCGGATTGTCAAACGCCAGCGCCGCGGTGCTATTCGCCGCGATGGCCTCCCCAAGGATCTTGACGTTGCGCACCGTCAGCTGCCGAAAGGTCACGTATTCATAAGCGACGAATGCGGCGGAGGTGATCAACAGCACCGCTCCACACGTCAGCAGAATGACTGTCATCAATGTGTGGCGTATTGGCCGTGCTTGGGCAGACATACTTCAGCTCCCCGATCCCACGATCTCGGCCGGACGCAGCAACTTCGAGCTGATGGTCAGGTTGCTCGCCTTGGTGGCCTGCAGATCAATGCGCAGTCGAATTCTGTTGTCCTGCCTGACCAGTCCGATCATCACGCCGCGCACCGCAGACCCATCGGCATCAGTTACCGTGAGAATGCTGCGACCCTTGAGCACTGCCAGAATGTCCTCGAGTTGCGGCAGCTCTGAGGCAGCGATGAACAGGATCTGACAGTCGCGAACCTCCGCGACCTTGTGATAGCGTTCGACCGCCAACGCATGCCGGTTCACCGTTTCTCCGCGCACGACGTCATCGAGATCGGCTCCGAAGGGATCCTTCCCCAGCACGCCGATGACGAACGGCGCATTCGCGCGGGGCAGCGCTGCTGGCGGCCATTCGACGAATTGGGCGAAGTTGAACAGAAACACTGCCTTCAGCTGATACTCGGAGACCGGCGCCGCCGCGCCAAGCAAGCCGCCGGCGATGAAAAGCAGCGCGAGCCCGCGCCACAGAGGGCGCGTCGCGGTGTTTCTCAGTAGCCCCATGTGATCCTTCCAAACACACTGCGCCCGATCTGCTCGCGCGTCGGCGACGGAAAGCCGTATTCGGGGTGCCGGGCGTGTAACAGATTCCGCCCCATGAGGGAAACTTCGAGGCTCTTGGTGGCGTGCCAGGCAATTCCCGAGTCGAGCTCGAAGTAGCTCGGCACGGTTCCTACCACCGCGCCTCCAGTCGGCCCGTCATTGATGTGCAACGTGTCCACCCAGCGCAGGGCAGCATCGAGCGTCACGGCACGCGGCAGATCCATACTGGTGCGCAGCGCCACCTGCTGCTGCGGATCGGCAGTCTCGTTGGTCGCGCCGGTGGCATCGACTTCTCCGCGCTTGACGTGAATGTGCTCCTGCAACAGGTCGTAGCCGGCGTGCAGCCGCCACCACTCGAGCATCTGATACGACGCGCTGAGCTCGAGCCCGTGAGTCTCGCCCTCGAGATTGTTTTGAAAAAAGATCGGATACGGAAAAACGTACACCGCCGTAGTAGGAGTCGCCGTGGTGCTGCGCAGGTGGTGATAGTCGTTGTAGAACGCAGAGACGGAGGTCGCGAGCTTCGGCCCGATTTGCGCGCGATAACCCACTTCGTACGCGAGCAACGTCTCGGAAACGAAGTCTGGACTGCCCTTGAGAAAGGTGGTCGGAAATTGCAACGGGGGCGGGGCGTTGATCAGGCCGCTGGGCACGAACAAGTCCCGGTCGTAGCGTGACGGTGTGCGCACTGCCCGCGATATCGCGGCCCAAAGCAGTTGTGTGGACTCGAGATTCCACTGCAGACGGGCGCTGGGCTCGAACTCGAAGCCGCTGTAGCCGTTGTGCTCGAGCTTCGAGCCGATGGTGAGATAGAGGCGTCGTGCCAGCATGATCTCGTCCTGCACGAATCCGCTGTACAGGGTTTGGCTGAGAACGGTCGGTGCGAAGCGCACGATTGAAAGATCCTCGTCTGATTCGCGCGTCGCGCGGTAGCCAAGACCCCAGCTGACCTTGTGGCGCGCACCCCACGCAAAGTGGTACTGAAAATCCAGGTCGTAGGTGTCCAGATCGTCCTTCAGGGAGGCGGCGGGAAAGCCGCTGAAGAAAGGAGGAGCCGCAGGACTTGCGACGAACGGTTGCGACAGGTGCGTATGGTCGTAATAGAACTGCAGGTTCATCGACGCGCCGCCCGGCGTCGCATGCGTCCAGCGGCCCAGAATATTGCCGCCCGACAGACCTGCGCCGCCGGTGGCGGGGACGTCTTCTGCGCCGTTGTAGAAGTCGCCCTGCACCGTCAGGTGGTTTGGTGCGGAGGGCTCCGCATCCAGGCGAAATCCGCCGCGGCCCATGTGCCACGAATCATGCGCGCTCGTGCCGCTGCTCGTGACTTCCTCGCCACGGTCCGTATACTTGCCGTAAGCACGAAGGTAGATACCGGCCGCGAGCGTGGCGCCGTAGCGAATGCCCGCTTGCTGCTGCGATAGATTGCCTCCCGCCGCCAGCGCGTATAGCCCTTGAGTCTCCTGGGCGGCCTTGGTGATGATGTTGATCACGCCGTTTACTGCATTGGCTCCCCACAGGGTGCCGCCCGGCCCGCTGATGACCTCAATCCGGTCGATATCCGCGAGCAGGCAGTCCTGCACGTTCCAGAGAACACCGCCGTAGAGCGGCGTGTATACGGCGCGACCATCGACCAGGACCAGAAGCTTGTTGGCGAGGTTGGCGTTGAAGCCGCGGGCGCTGATCGCCCAGTCATGCGCGTTTATCCGCGCTACTTGCAGATTGTCCGCCAGTCGCAATGCCTCCGGGATGCTCGAGGCTCCGGAGCGGCGAATGTCGTCGGCCGTGATTACCTGAATGGCGGCCGCGGCCTGCAGCAGTCTTTGCGGCTCCTTGGCGACAGATGTCACCTCGAGATTCATCAGGTCTTCGATGCTTAGTTGCTTCAGGTTGCCCGCGGTTGGCGTGTCGACTTGCGCGCCGGCAAACGCCCCACCGCCCGCCGGCCCAAGCAATACCCAGGTCAGCAAGCAGGCAGCGCTGCGTCGACCGCGTGCGCTGCCGGCACGACCATCTGCATTCGTGAGGAGCGATCGCCAGTTACGCGTCACAGACATTGGTTGCCTCCCGCACTCCCTTCGGTGCGGATGCCATCCGGCAGCGTACGGCTCGAGCGGGGCCGGGGGTCGCTCGCACACTTCCACAGCCAACGCAAAATACGGTCTGCGCAGCACCCCTGCCGCAGATTACGTCACATGCACCGTAACTCGCGGAGACCGAAGTGTGACCGGTGTCTCAATGACTGCTTTGTTGCGCAGCGGTATATCCGGATTGCTCGACGAGCGGCGAACACGGCCGCCGGGGGTAACGCTGCGCGCCAGCTGGGGGCCTGGGTGCAACCCGGCGTATGCTGCAGCTCGCCGACTGGATGGGGCAGGAGACCATGGATATCGATGCAATTGCGATACGTGGCCTTGACCGCGAGACCGTGCGACGACTCTCGCAGCGCTCGGATGCTCGCGGCTTCTTGCAACTCGCGCTCCATGTCAGCCTGCTGTCCGCAACCGGATTTCTGGTTTGGGCGAGTCGCGGCCACCTGTGGCTTGCGCCCGCGCTGGTCCTGCACGGGGTGGTTCTCAGCTTCCTGTTCTGTGCACTGCACGAGAGCATCCATCGAACCGCTTTCGCGAGTCGCTGGCCGAACGAACTGGTCGCCTGGATGTGCGGGGCGTTGCTGATGTTGCCGCGCGAATATTTTCGGTTGTTCCATTTCGCCCATCACCGTTTCACACAGGACCCGGCGCGGGATCCGGAGCTGGCACAGCCGCGTCCATCGACCGTGGTGTCGTACCTGTGGTGTGTTTCGGGCCTGCCGTACTGGTACGACCGACTGACTGTGACTTTGCGCCATGCGCTGGCGGGGCGGGTGGCGGAGCCGTTCATACCGCCGGCCAAATCTTCGCTCATCGTCCGCGAAGCGCGCGTTCTGTGGGGCTGTTATCTTTGCGTGCTACTGGCCTCGCTCTACTTTCGGCGAGCGGATGCGCTGGTCTATTGGGTGCTGCCGGCGATTCTCGGACAGCCATTCCTGCGCCTGTTCCTTTTATCAGAGCACGTTGGCTGCGCCTTGGTTGACGACATGTTCGCCAATACCCGGACAACGTACACCAACGCCGCGGTTCTCCTCCTGGCGTGGCGGATGCCCTACCATGCCGAGCACCACTGCTTTCCATCCGTGCCGTTTCACGCGCTTGTCAAGGCCAATGCGCTGATTGGCAAGCGCACGCAGGTGACGGCTCCAGGCTATTTCGCCCTGCACCGCAAGCTGCTGCGACAACTTCGCACAGTAAGAGCCGTCACAAAGTTGGAAGCAAAGTCCTAAAGGAACGTCGGCGCCGACACGAGCCCGCCCCGTGGCTCAGCGAGCGCGTGTATCGATCCCCTCTAAACTCGACCACGCGCCGTCGGGGGAACGCATCATGTAATGCGTCCCCACCTGCGCGACCGTCGTACCGTTGTTCTCGGCCACGAAATCCGTCTGCGGCAACGCACGCGTGTATGGGTCCAGGCTGCTGACAGGCTTGTCGAAGGGATTGGTCGCAATGAGACGCGACAGCAATTCGGTCAGGGCCGGGTAGCTGGAAGGAACATCGATCTTGGACTGCGTCGCCGGCGCCGGACGGGCGGCGTTAATCAGAGCGATTGCGACCGGGACCTGCGCTATGGCGGCAGTCGGTATCTCCCGCAGGCCCTGGATCTGCCGGCGGTCGCCGCCCAGGGCGGCGCCGTGCTCGGCGATGAACACCAGGATCACACGCCGTCCCGAGGCCCGCACTTCGTCCATGAATTTGGCGATGTCGCTGCTCAGTCGCGCGAAGCGTGCTCCATAGGAGGAGTCGGGGTGATCGGTGCCGAGCACGCGATTGCCGTCATGCAGGCTGATGGTGTTGTAGTAGAGCGCAACCCGCGGGGCGCGATTCGCCTGGCGTTTCGCCCACCAGCGGGAAAGCACCGAGTAGTCGCTGTACACCGGCGTGCCGTCGAACGCTTGCTGCGCCGGCCTCGCCCCGGTGTTGTCCTCGAGCGCAGCGGCAAGTCCGCCGCGATCACGCATGTCACCGAAGAAATTGCCAAAATGCCCATCATGATTCATCGCCCAGTGAGGCTCGAAGCCCGAGTTCTGCAGGCCGTCCATGACGAAACACCCCTCGCCGGCGGGATCGTAGAGCTTGGCCTCCACCGTCTGGCCACAAGCGCCTCGCAGCAGGCGAATCGCGGCCGGGCTGCTGTAGCTGGCCGCGGAATTGAAATTCGAGAGCACCACGTCGAAATGCCCAAAGAAAGCATCCGGCGCGAGCTGCAAGGTCCGCAGATCGTCCCACGACAGCGAGCAGACGTGCAGAATGAGAATGTCAAAAGGGGGCTCGTCCGCCGCCGGGCGCGGCAAGCGGATCTGGATCTTTTTCTGCTCCGCGTAGAACTGTGCCAGCCGTGCATCCAGCGCGGCCGGTGCGAGATTGACTCCATCGCTCACCGTGCTGGTCGCTGCGCCGGCGGCCTGGCTGGGGGCGGCCACCGCCCAAAACTGCGCGTGTGGCGCGATCATGACGCCCAAGATGCCCAGAAAGGCGAAGGTACTCATCCGCAGCTTGCGGCGTGCCAACGCATAAATCGTCAGCATGGCCGCCAGTTCGAGCAGTAACTTCCAGCTGATCAGCCGCCCGGCAAGCTCCAACAGGTACGAGGCAGTGAACGCACGCAGGATCTGCGCCTGCGCCGCCGCCTGGGCGATCGGGGGCAGCCACGAGTCGTGATAGAGCAGCAGGATACCGAGCGGCACGGCGATGAGATTCTTCGCGAAGCGTTGCCGCGCATTCTTCGGCGGCAGCGCGGTAACCATCGCAAGGGCCAGATTCATCCATGGATTGAAATCCATGTAGCCGAGCGCGTAGAGCACGAGCTTGGCGAGAAAATAGG
Source organism: Steroidobacteraceae bacterium (assembly GCA_041485725.1). GTDB lineage: Bacteria > Pseudomonadota > Gammaproteobacteria > Steroidobacterales > Steroidobacteraceae > 13-2-20CM-66-19. The sequence goes on along the minus strand of JBGPKC010000055.1, from coordinate 3,621 downwards.
CGCTCCACAAACCCATGTGCGCAGATCGCTACTGAGCCCGCAGGAGCCGCGCGCGGGCGCGGAACCACGAGCTAAGTTCGTTGTAGGCGCTCTCGAGCAGGCGCACATAGCCGGTGGCTCCGAAGGAGAATACCTCCGCGAGGCTCGCCAGCGGGTGATCGACCGCCACGTTGCTATCCCAGTCGCTCCAGGCCTCCGGTGATCCGAATGTGCAGCGGACGTAAGCGCGCTGCTGCGCGATCGTGAGTTCCCGGAGCATCAATCCGAGGCGGTTGCCGAGCACGGTGGCGACCTCGACTGGAAACTCGTGAACCCCGTCGTCCGCGCTGAGGCTCACGTGCAAACGATCGCCGCGCTGCAGCGGCGGCGGCGGATCGACGCGCACACCGAGTCCGCGCATGGCGAAGTCGTCAGTCTGGCAGGCGACCCGGGTGCCGTCTGGCAGATGCACGGTGGCCGGCATGCTCTTGGGTACGCGCGGCGCGCTGCGCACCTGGCGAGTCTCAGCCGCGACGCCCAGCACGGCGCCCAGCAGAATGAGGTTGAACAGGGTCCAGATCAGGTTGAGGACCACCGTATCGGCCTCGAACGAATTCCAGTACAGCAGCCGCGGCAACGCCAGCAACGCTCCGCCCAGGTTGAGCACGACCAGTACCAGGTAGGGCATCGAGATGCGCCAGGCGAAGAATTCCTGCTCGACCAGGCCGCCTTTCGCGGTCACGTTGAACTTGCCCAGGCGCGGTGCGACGAGCGCCACCGAAGTCGGCAGCGCGATGTACCACGACAGCACCGCCTCGTAGGCTTCGTTCCAAAAGGAGTGGCGAAAGCGTCCCTGGATGTGCGAATTGGCGAGACTCGACTGCACCATGTGCGGGAGGGCGTACAGCGCGATGGTCGCCGCCGCCGCATTGATGATGTGAAACTGGAAATACAGATAGGCGAGCGGCGCGGTGAGGAACACCAGGCGCGGGATACCGGAGAAGAAATGCAGCATGGCATTGGCGTAACAGAGCCGCTGCAGCAAGCTCAGTCCGCGCCCGGTGAGCGGGTTGTCAAGGCGAAATATCTGCGCCATGCCGCGGGCCCAGCGAATGCGTTGCCCGATATGTCCCGAAAGGCTTTCGGTTGCCAGACCACCGGCCAGCACTTGGCGCAGGTACGCGGTGGTGTAGCCGCGCCGGTGTAGTTTGAGCGCCGTGTGCGCGTCTTCCGTGACGGTTTCCACGGCGATGCCGCCGATTTCCTCCAGCGGCTGGCGCCTGAGCACCGCACACGAGCCGCAGAAGAAGGTCGCGTTCCACAGATCGTTGCCGTCCTGAATCAAACCGTAGAACAGATTGCCCTCGTTGGGCACGCGGCGGAATGTGCCCAGATTTCTCTCAAAGGGATCCGGCGAGAAGAAGTGGTGCGGCGTCTGCAGCATGGCGCACTTGCGGTCGCGCAGGAACCAACCCATGGTCGTCGTCAGGAACGTGCGCACCGGGATATGGTCGCAGTCGAATATGGCGACGAACTCACCGCGCGTGATCGTCAGGGCGTGATTGAGATTGCCCGCCTTGGCGTGTGCATTGTTGCTGCGAATCACGTATTCGGCACCGCAACGCGCCGCGAATTCGCGAAACTGTGGGCGGCGGCCGTCATCGAGTATGTAGACCTTGAGCTTGTCCGCCGGCCACTCGAGGTTGAGCGCGGCGAACACCGTCGGCTTTACGACCTCCAGCGATTCGTTGTAGCTGGGCACGAAGATGTCGACCGTCGGCCACAACGCGCGATCCGCCGGCAGCGGTGCGGGTTTGCGGCGCAGCGGCCGGGCGTTCTGTACATAGCCCAGCACCATGATGATCCAGGTGTAGCATTCGGCGGCCAGCAGACCGGCGGCGAAAAACTCCTCGAACCCGGTGTTCAGATCCATCGTCTGCGTGAGGCGCCACCAGATATAGCGCGACGAGGCGATGATCGAGAACACGATCATGATGATTCCGGGACCATAGCCGGGCAGCTGCCGCACGAGCAGAGTCAGCAGCCACATCGATCCCATTAACACGCATTGCTGCCCCATGCTCAGGGGCGTCGATGCCGCGAGCGCGAACAGCGCCAGCGCCGCGGCGCCGGCGGCCAGGCGCGTGCCGCGGTTGGCTTTGGCATACAGCAGACTCAACGCAGCCGAGTAACTCTCGACGCGCGCGGCGATGCCGTACAGCAGCGGTGCGATACGCGGAGCGACCGCGTGATGCACCAGCGCGCCGAGCGAAGTCACGTGGCGGCGGCGCGCCTGGAGGTAGCTCTCGGGGCTCGACCAATCACCGCGCGGTGGATCGATGAGCGTCAGGTGCAGCGCCCAGGAACGGATGCTGCGGGCGTTGGACACGCCCACTTCCCTGGCCAGCCTCAGCAGCAGCGGCTTGATGAACCGGTGCATCCACCGCGGCCAGGGCTTGGCCAAATCCGCCGGCAGCAGGAAGAGGTGCCACAACCAGCGAGCAAATTCCTGTGCCCACCCCACCTCCAGGGGCCGGCCGGGCGGGGTCAGTATCGGAATCCGCCGCAGTTGCAGGGTTTCGTTGGGATTGAGCATCGCAACCCCATTCTGCTGCGCTCGCCCGACCCCTGCCCACCGCTAAACGTGCGCCGGCTAACAGTTTTCGGAATTAATTATGGTGAATGCAATGCAACGCTGGCCAAATGTTAAATGCTGCAGGAACCGTAATTCGTGTCGATTTCCGAAATGTTGGATCCCGTGCAAAGAGCCAGGTTGATTTCAAATCGCTGGAGCGTCGCTGTCTGGGTACTCTTGCTGGCGGGCCAGGCGGCGACGGCGGCCGAGGTAGCGCGGCAGGCCGTCAGCGGCACTCCATTGCGTGAGATGCGCGTCACATTTGCCGACCTGGGCGCCGAGTCCATTTCCCTGCAGGGCGTACAGTCGACCGCGGGCCTCGATCTCGGCATCCGCAAGGACCAGGTCGTCGTCGGCGCCGTGCTGCACCTCCGGCTCACGTATTCCCCTTCCCTGATCCCGGAGCTCTCGCATCTGCGAGTGACTCTCAACGGGCGAACTCTTGCCGCCGTCACCCTCACCAAGGCAGACGCCGGCCACGAAGTGGAGAGGTCAATAAACCTGGACCCGCGCTATTTCAGCGACTACAACCACATTCAACTCGATCTCATCAGCCACTACACGAGCGAGTGCGAAGACCCGCAGCACTCGTCGCTGTGGGCCCGGATCAGTCGCGACAGCGACCTGACGCTGAGCTTGCGCCCGCTCGACTTGCGCGATGATCTCGCGCTCTTGCCGATCCCTTTTTTCGATCAACATGACAATCGTCGGCTGGTACTGCCGATCGTGTTGCCCGCGAACCCATCGCGGAACTTCGTGCGTTCGGCCGGACTCGCGGCTTCCTGGTTCGGCATGCTCGCCGACTACCGCGGCGCGCGCTTTCCGGTGAGCTTCGATTTGCCCATGCAGCACACGCTGGTGTTTGCCACCAACAGCGCGCGGCCGGCGCAGCTCGCCCTGCCTGCGGTGCAAGTGCCGACGCTGAGCGTCCTCGATCACCCCGCGAATTCTTCCCTCAAGCTGCTGGTCTTCCAGGGCAAGGATGAGCAGCAGCTGCGCCAGGCGGT
>JBGPKC010000054.1:0-20026 GCA_041485725.1 Steroidobacteraceae bacterium | reverse complement strand
CTCAGTTCTCCGAGTTGAAGACCCAGGGCGATCTGACCCGGCGGGCGTGGGCGTATGACGTACAGGTCATGAACGAAGGCCCCGGCCACGTGCCCATGCACCTCATTCAGAAGAACATGACCCGGCAGCTTGAGTGGTGCCACGAAGCCCCGTTCTACACGCTCGGGCCGCTGACCACGGACATCGCCCCCGGCTACGACCACATCACCTCGGCCATCGGCGCCGCGATGATCGGCTGGTACGGCACCGCGATGCTCTGCTACGTCACGCCGAAGGAGCACCTCGGCCTGCCCGACCGGGAGGACGTGAAGGACGGCGTCATCACCTACAAGATCGCCGCTCACGCTGCCGACCTTGCCAAGGGGCACCCCGGGGCCCGGGCGCGCGACGATGCGCTGTCGCGGGCGCGCTTCGATTTCCGCTGGCAGGACCAGTTCAACCTCGCGCTCGACCCGGACACGGCCTGCGCCTTCCACGATGCGACGCTGCCGAAGGAAGGCCACAAGGTGGCGCATTTCTGCTCGATGTGCGGACCGAAGTTCTGCTCCATGCGAATCTCGCACGAGGTGCGCGCGGAGGCCCGCGCGCAGGGGATGCGCGACATGGCCGCGAGATTCCGTGCCGGCGGGAGCGAGCTGTACGTGCCCGCGCCGTCCCCGCAGGAGCGCTGAAGGCTGTGCGCGTGACCGTCATCGGGGCCGGGGTCGCAGGCCTCACCTGCGCGCTGGAGCTCGCCGAGCGCGGCGTCGCCGTCGAGATCCTCGAGCGCAGCGCGCAGCTCGGCGCGCCCGCGTGCTCCTGGTTCGCGGGCGGCATGCTGGCGCCGTGGTGTGAGCTGGAGAGCTGCGATCCACTGATCGCGTGCCTCGGTGCGGAGAGTATCCCCTGGTGGCAGGAGCGCTTCGCCGGCACCGTCGTCAACGGCACGCTGGTGGTGGCGCATGGCCGCGATGCGGCAGATCTCACCCAGTTTGCCGGCCGCACCGGACATTTTGAGCCCCTCGGGTCTGAAGAGGTTGCGGGCCTCGAACCGGACCTGGCCGGTCGTTTCAGTCAGGGGTTGTATTTCAGGGACGAGGGACATCTCGACCCGCGGGCGGCACTCGCGGCGCTCGCAGCGCGGCTCGTGCAACTCGGGATTGCCATCCGCTTCGGCGTCGAAGCTTCGGCGACGATGCTCACCGGGCGGCCGGTGATCGATTGCACCGGGCTCGCCGCGCGCCGGCAGCTCACGGATCTGCGCGGGGTGAAGGGAGAAATGCTGCTGCTGCGCCTGCGGGAGGTCTCGCTGCGCCGCCCGGTGCGCTTGCTCCATCCGCGCGTGCCGGTGTATGTCGTGCCGCGGCCGGATGGGCTGTTCATGGTGGGCGCCACCATGATCGAGAGCGATGAGGGCACGCGCATCAGTGCGCGTTCCATGCTGGAACTGCTGTCGGCGGCCTACGCGCTGCATCCCGCCTTCGGCGAGGCGGAAATCGTCGAAATCGGTACCGGCGTACGCGCGGCGTTTGCCGATAACCTGCCGCGGCTGCGCCGCCACGGCGAGACGCTGTATGTCAACGGCCTGTATCGGCACGGCTTCCTGCTCGCGCCGGCGCTCGCCCGCCGGGCAGCCGACGTGATGCTGAAAGGGAGTCATTTTCCGGAGGTGATGGGTGAGAATCCTCGTCAACGGCGCCTGGCGTGAGACCGTCGCCGCCGAGCTGTCCACGGTGCTGGATGAGCTCGGCTATGGCGAGGCCGTGGTGACGACCGCCGTCAACGGCGAATTCGTGGCGGCGGGTGTGCGGCCACGCACCCGCCTCGCCGAGGGGGATCGCGTGGAAGTGCTGGCGCCCATGCAGGGGGGTTGATGCTGCAGCTCTACGGAACGGCACTGCGATCGCGGCTGCTGCTCGGCAGCGCGCGTTACCCCTCGCCGGCGGTGTTGACCGAGGCGGTGCGAGCGGCGCGCGCCGAAGTGGTGACGGTTGCGCTGCGCCGTGAGTCGGGCGGTGAGCGCGCGGGCCAAGGCTTCTGGTCGATCATCCGCGAGCTGGGTGTGCGAGTGTTGCCCAACACCGCGGGCTGCCATTCGGTGAAGGAAGCCGTCACCACCGCCCACATGGCGCGCGAGGTGTTCGGCACCCCGTGGATCAAACTCGAGGTGATCGGCGAAGACGACACGCTGCAGCCGGACGTGTTCGGGCTCACCGAGGCGGCGCGCATCCTGTGCGCGGAAGGGTTCCAGGTGTTTCCGTATACCACCGAGGACCTGGTGGTTGCGGAACGGCTGCTCGCGGCCGGCTGCCAGGTGCTGATGCCGTGGGGCGCACCGATCGGATCCGGGCGGGGTCTCAACAACCTGTTTGGCCTCACGGCGTTGCGCGCCCACTTCCCGGATGTGCCGCTGATCATCGATGCCGGAATCGGCGTGCCCTCGCATGCCACGCGCGCCCTGGAGCTCGGTTTTGACGCGGTGCTGATCAACACCGCCATCGCGCAGGCGCGCGATCCGCCACAGATGGCGGCGGCCTTTGCCCAGGCGGTCGAAGCGGGACGGGCGGCGCGTCTGGCCGGACCGATCGAGCCGCGCGACCTCGCCGCACCCTCGACGCCCGTGATCGGCACGGCCTTCCGCGGATGAAGCTGGCGCGCGTCTATCCGATCGTCGACAGCGCCGCGTGGGTGAAGCGCCTCGCTCCCCTCGGCGTGCGGCTGGTGCAGCTGCGCATCAAGGAGCAGCCGGACGAGACGCTGCTGGGGGAGATTCGCGAGGCGCGCGCCTGCTGCACGTTGGCCGGTATGCAGCTCATCGTCAACGACCACTGGCAGCTCGCACTCGCCGCGGGCTGCGATTTCGTTCACCTCGGGCAGGGGGATCTGGATAGCGCGGATGTGCCAGCATTGCGGCGAGCCGGCGTGCGCTTAGGTGTCAGCACGCACGATGAGAGCGAGCTGGCGCGCGCAATCAGCCTGCAGCCCGACTACGTGGCGCTGGGTCCGATCTATCCGACGCTTCTGAAGGTCATGCCCTGGCCGCCGCAGGGTCTTGCGCGGATCACGCAATGGAAGCGGCGTGTCGGGACGATCCCGCTGGTGGCCGTTGGTGGCCTGACGCTCGAGCGCCTCCCGGGAGTATTCGCGGCCGGCGCAGATGTCGCGGCGGTCGTGACCGATATCGTTCGCCATCTGAACCCCGAGGCGCGCGCACGCGAGTGGCTCAGCGCGGCGGCGGCGGCCTGAGGGAGCGGGGCAACCATGAGTGATCGGTACGCACGCCAGTCCATTCTTCCTGAAGTCGGCGCCGCGGGTCAGGCACGTCTCGGGGCCGCGGTGGTCGTCGTGGTGGGGGCCGGCGGCCTGGGCTGCGCCGTGCTGCAGTATCTGGCTGCCGCGGGAGTAGGGCGGCTCATGATCGTCGACCACGATCGCGTGGAGGAATCGAACCTGCACCGCCAGCCGCTGTATCGCATGACCGACCTCGGGCGGCCGAAAGTGCACGCGGCGCGCGCGGCGCTTCTGCAAGCCAATCCCGCAGTACGCATCGACGCGCTCGAGGAGCGTCTCACGGCCGCCAATGCAGCGCGCCTGGTGGCTGTGGCGGATGTCGTCATCGACGCCGCCGACAGCTTCGCGGTGACCTACGTGCTGAGCGACGGCTGCCAGCGCGCCAACACGCCGCTGGTGAGCGCCTCGGTGCTGGGCCTGTCCGGCTATGTCGGCGCGTTTTGCGGGGGCGCGCCAAGCTATCGTGCCGTGTTTCCCGAAATGCCCCGCGCCGCGGGCTCCTGCGCCGAGGCCGGCGTGCTGGGAACCGCGGTCGGTGTCATGGGTACGCTGCAGGCCCATCTGGCGCTGGCTGTGCTCCTGAGGTGGCAACCCGCGGCGCTCGGTCGGCTGATCTCGGTGGACTTTCGCACCCTGCACCTGGGGGGCTTTTCCTTTGCCGGCGCGCGCGAGCCCGCGGGCACGGCCGTGGCGTTCATCGCGCCGGCGGAAGTCTCGGTCGCCGACATCGTGATCGACCTGCGCAGCCTCACCGAAGTGCCGGTATCGCCGTTTCCGTCGGCGGTGCGCATCGGTGTGGAGGCGCTGGAGAAGGCCGAGATGAGCTTCCCCGCCGAGCCGCGCATCGTGTTGTGTTGCCGCACCGGGGTACGTGCCTGGCGTGCGGCGCGTGCGCTGCAGAGCCAGGGGCATGCGAACGTCGCGTTGATCGCGATGGGCGAGTGAGCGCAGTCCTGGTCATCGCCGGCTCGGACTCCAGCGGCGGGGCGGGCCTGGTGCAGGACGTGCGCACCTTGGCCCGCTTCGGGGCCGAGGTGATGTGCGCCGTGACCGCGGTGACCGTGCAATCGGACTCCCAGGTGACCGTGGTGCACCCGGTTCCGCCGGACACGGTGCGCGCGCAGATCGAGGCGGCGTTGGCAACGGGCCGGGTCGGGGCCATCAAGATCGGCATGCTGGCGACCCGCGCCATCGCGCTCGCCGTGGCCGCGTGCCTCCCGCCGCGTGAGCAGGTGCCGATCGTGCTGGATCCGGTGCTGGCGTCATCCTCGGGAGCCGCGCTGCTCGATGCCGGGGGCCGCGAGGCACTACGGGAGAACCTGGTGCCGCGCGCCACGCTCGTCACACCCAACATTCCCGAGGCCGCGGCGCTCCTGGGCACCGAGCTTGCGACCAGCGACGAGGAGTTGCTCCGCCAGGCGCACGCCTGGCTCGCGCTCGGACCGGCGGCGGTGCTGATCAAAGGGGGGCACGGCAGCGCAAGCGAGGCCGTCGATCTGCTCCTGAGCGCCGGGCGCTCGCCCCGCAGACTCATCGCCCCGCGGATCGCGAAGACGCAACGCGGAACCGGTTGTGCTCTGGCATCGGGGATTGCCGCCGGACTCGCCGCCGGTCTTGAGCTCGGGGACGCCTGCGCGCGCGCCAAGCGCCACGTGCTGGAGCTGCTGCAACAGGGTGAATGAGCCGTCGTCGCGGCGCGACAGGCGCGCGTTGTCTGAGGCGCGCGTCAACCAATGCCGCTGTCACTCGCTATGGTCACGGCAGCCGATGCAGACGGCGGTGTCGAACCAACAGAGGGATTTGGATATGCAACGCAATATGTTGAGAAGCGCGGTCTACAGCGCGCTCCTGACGGGTCTCACAGCAGTTCTTGCCGGTTGCGGTGGAAGCGGCTCCGGCACCATTACCCCCACGCCCATGTCGGGGACCATGCCGCTGACGATCAGCGATGCGTCATCCGACGACTGGGCGACCATCGGTGTGAAGGTGCTGAGCATCGCGCTCGTCCCGCAGGGCGGGGGCAGCGCGGTGACGGTGTGGTCGGCGCCGGCGGCCGCGCCGTACGTGAATCTCGAGCAGCTCGACCAGCTGGGCGAGCTGCTCGGCAATGTGAGCGTGCCGGTTGGCACGTATACCGCAGCAGTGCTCACCATCGGTGCCAATCCCGGTGACCTGCTGCTGACGGTCGCCGCCAATCCCGAAAGCGGCTTTCCGGTCGCCCCCGGGACCAGCATTCCGTCGGATGAGATCCAGATCCTGGGCAAGCAGGGCAGCAGCGGCAATTTCACCGTGCCCGTGACAGTCACCTTCGACTCGCCACTGACCGTCAGCACGAGTCAGAACAAGGCTCTCGACCTGGAGTTTGATCTCGCCCACCCGGCGTTCATCGTCGGCCACACGCCTCCTGCGGCAGCTGGCGCGACGCTGTGGGCGGTGAACTTCAAGGCGCCGGTGCGCCATCATCCGGTGCGCGACATCGCACGCCTCGTGCTGCGACACACGTACGGCACGGTAACGGGCGTGGCCTCCGACAACAAGTCGCTCACCATCACCAAGGACTTTCCGGTGCTGCCGGTGACGAACCCGCAGACCGCGATCAGCAGCGGACTGTCGCTGCAGATCTTCGCCGACGCCACCAACGGCACGATCTTCTACGACGTCGACGCCAAGACCCGCACGGTCGTGAACGACTTCTCGGGCGAAGCCATGAGTCTTCCGGGCAAATTCGTGCGCATCGCCGCGCGCTACCAGGAGGACGGCAAGCTGGTGGCGGTGCGCGTGTGGGCGAGCAGCGAGTTCAGTAACGTGTGGTTGAGCCCCGAAGGTCATGTGCTGCACGTCGACGCCACCACCGATGTCATCACCGTGGCCAACGAATCCGGTACCGGCGTCCCGGTGACGGTCGATGCCAACACCGAGTTCTTCTTCCGCACGCCGGCGAATGCCGTCGCCGATGCGACGCCGATCGGCACCGGCACCGGGTTCCTCACCAACCACGATCTGGTACGCGGCTTCAAGGTGCATGTGAGCGTGGTCGATCCCCTCGGCACCCCGCTGGTGGCGCAGACCATCGACATCGAGACCGCCGTCTATTCCGGGCGCATCTCGGCCGCCAACACCACGGGCTTCACCTACACCCGGCAGTTTGCCAGGGCGACGGATGACTACTCCGTGACTCTCGACTACATCTCGAGCGCGACCGCCAACGGCACCGATGCCAGCGGCACCCCGATCATGGGCTTCAAGTGGTGGGACTTCACTTTCCCGACGCTGGTCACCAGCGGGGCCAACGCCATCCCGGAATTTGTCGCCGCAACCAACGGCGGGGTGAACTTCGGCGGCACGGTGGGCGCGCTGACAGCGTGGGGCGTGAGCGAAGCGACCTGGGGCGACATGGCGAACCCCGGTGGCTGGTCGCTCAGGGACGCGGTGCTGCTGCCGACGCCGGTGCCGCTCGGGGTGGTCACGACCGCGTTCGCCGGCAACTCCTTCGCCATGACGGTGCTCGGCGGCACGGTGCCGGCCACGGTGGATGTGAGCACTACGGTTCAGTCTGCCACGCTCGTGTATCAGATCGACCGCTCGAACGGCGTGCTCACCATCTCACCCATCGACGTCACCACCAGCAGCGGTCTTGCCGCCATCACCGCCGGCCTGGTTGCCGGCGCGCCGGTCAAGGTCTACGGCGTACCGCAGGCCGATGGCACGCTCAAGGCCTACGTGCTGGCGTACTTCACGGGCATGTTGCCGAGTCTCTGACGCGCCGCAACGGATCCGCGGCGCCCTTTGCCTGTGAGGCGCCCAGCGGCGATTCGCCAGCGGGGCATCGCGGGTATCATGCCGCGATGCCGGCTGACAGAAGCAGCGAGCTCAGGAGCATTGCGCGGCGCGCGATGCTCGAGCAGGGCCTCGAGCCGGACTTCTCCGCAGCCGCCGTGGAGCAATTGCGCACCGTCGGCCAGGTCGCGATGGAGAGCGGCCCGCAAACCCGTGACCTGCGCGCCCTGCTGTGGTGCTCGATCGACAACGACGACTCGCGTGACCTCGATCAGCTGTCGGTTGCCGAGCCGCTGAGCGACGGGGCGGTCAAGATCCTCGTGGCGATCGCCGATGTCGAAGTGACGGTGGCTGCCGGCTCGCCCATCGACGCGCACGCCCGCACCAATACCACCAGCGTCTACACGGCCGCAGAGATCTTTCCGATGCTTCCGGAGCGGCTCTCGACCGATCTCACATCGCTCGCGCAGGACCAGGAGCGTCTCAGCGTCGTCATCGAAATGACCATCGCGGCCGATGGCGCTGTTGCGGCATCCGACATCTACCGCGCGGTGGTGCGCAATCGCGCCAAACTCGCCTATGACAGTGTTGCCGCCTGGCTCCTCGGCACCGGGCCAGCGCCCGCGCGCGTCGCACGGGTGAGCGGCATGGAGCAACAGCTGCGCATCCAGGACGGCGCGGCACAGGCGCTCAAGCGCCTGCGGCGTGAGCAGGGCGCACTGGGACTCAGCACCATCGAGGCGCGGGCGGTCTACGACGGCGGAGTGCTCTCAGACCTCAAGCCCGAAGAGGACAATCGTGCCAAGGAGCTCATCGAATACTTCATGATCGCGGCCAACACAGTCGTGGCGCAGTACCTGGAGCGCCGCGGCTCCGCATCGCTGCGCCGCGTGCTGCGCAAGCCAGAGCGCTGGGGGCGGATCGTCGAGCTGGCGCGGGGACTGGGCGAGCGTCTGCCCGCAGCGCCGGACGCGCGGGCACTCAGCGCATTTCTCGTCAAGCGCCAGCAGGCGGCCGCGGCGCAATTTCCGGACCTGTCGCTCTCGATCGTCAAGTTGCTGGGGGCCGGGGAGTATGTGCTCAAGCGCCCCGGACAAGCTGCCGAAGGACATTTCGGACTGGCGGTGGACGACTACACGCACGCGACTGCGCCCAACCGCCGCTTCCCGGACCTCATCACCCAGCGGTTGCTGAAGGCCGCGCTCGCCGCCCGCTCCGCGCCCTACGACGAGGAGGAGCTGCGCAGCCTCGCGGCGCATTGCACCGAGCAGGAAGGCAATGCTGCGAAGGTTGAGCGTCAGGTGCGCAAGTGCGCCGCCGCCATGCTGCTCGAACCGCGCATCGGCCAGCAGTTTGATGCCCTGGTGACCGGCGCTTCGGAGAAAGGAGTGTGGGTGCGTATCCGGCAGCCGGTTGCGGAAGGACGCCTCATCAGGGGGTTTGAAGGGTTGGACGTCGGTGACACGCTGCGCGTGCAGCTCACTCGCACCGATGTCGAGCGCGGCTACATCGATTTCCTCCGCGCCTGAGTGCCGTGCCGACAAGCGCGCCCGTCGCCTCGCGCGCAGTCCGACGCGGCGACGCCGACAATTTACACGACGCAGATCGCAGACACGTTGCCCTGCCGAGTTCACGGCGCTTATATACGGGCACGGTTTAGCCGCACGTGCTTTCTGCGGCGGGAGCCGTCGGACATGGAGGTCCGCGACTTGTGCGCGGCCGAGTCCACCCGACGAATCCCGTTGCCAGGGGCGGGCGCGGTGGGACCGTAAACGAAGACAGGGGAGAGCGCTCGCGAGCGCGGCGGTTGGATCTGCCCTCTGGTGCAGCGCGTCGAAACGCACAGGTCTGGTAGCAATGGAGGTATGACATGAAGCGCTTTTTGACATTGATTGCGGCAACCGCCGCGCTGGGGCTGGCAGCGTTTGCCTACGCTGGCGGACCCGAGGATCAGGCGGGCGCGGCCCAGCCATCACCTGCGACGCAGCCCCCGATGCAGTCGACCGACCCGACGACGCAGTCCGACCCCGCGGCAACGGCACAGTCGAATGCATCGACGGGGCAGAGCACGCGGCTGGCGGCCATCGTGCCCGCGGGCATGTCGGCGCAGGAAGCGTGCGCGGGATTCAGGAGTGTCGAGGAGTGTGTAGCGACCCTGCACGTCTCGCAGAATCTCAGCATTCCGTTCCCGGACCTGAAGTCGAAAGTGACCGGCGGTGCAAAGCTCGGTGCGGCTATTCACCAGCTGAAGCCCGACGCGAACGCCAAGGCCGAGCTCCGCAAGGCCGAGGAACAGGCGCGCAGCGACGTGCGCTCGCCACAGGGCTGATCCAAGCCCGCCTGTGGGGGCTTTAAGGAGGCCCCCACAGGCGCTGCGGCTCAGTATTCCAGGCGCAGGCGTACCGAGTAAAATCGCACCGGGCACCGATCTCGGTTGAAGCCGGGGTTCTGGATGTACTGAAAGTCCGGCCCCAGCTGCGCGCGCACCGACGCCGGGGCGCGCTGCCAGTGCGCCCCGGAGAGCTGCCCGCCGAAGCTCGCGACCCGGTCGACCTCGGTGAAAGCGAAGTCGGTCTTGCCGTCGTTCCAGCCCAGTCGCACGATCGTGCTCACGGCCTGCGGCGTCAGCGTGAGCTCCAGGTTCTCGCCGCGGGCGCGGGCGAGCGTCTCGAGCGTCTGGCCATTGGCGTACAGCGGCATGCGGAACATGGCGTACTTGAGCGACCAGACCGGACTGATGTAGGCGAGGACAAAGCCGTCCGTGTAGCCGCGCGTATTTGCCGCATAGTCCCAGGCGGTGTTTTGCCACAGCGAGCTGCTCATGAACTCGGTGCGCGTCGCGCCCGCGTAGCGGTTCTTGTCGAGGTCGTCCGACACGCTGAGGCGCCCGACCTTGAGCTCCAGCCGCTGCGCGCCTTCGATGCCCGGAATCTGGTCCTGCGCGCGCGCCACCGGGGCCGTCGCTGAGCCGAGCGGCAGCATGAAGCGGGCGTAGAGCCGCGCGATATAGAACTGCTTCTTGAGGCCGGTGCCTTCGCGCACCACATCGCCGTTGGTGAGTGCGCCCAGCCCCGTCGCGCCGCTGACCGCCGCGCCCATGAATTTCTCAGCATCGAAATATATCTGGCCCCATGAAACGGGGGCCCAGCCGGTGTACAGGCCGATCGTGTGTGTTGTCTGGCGGTCGCCGCCGGGACGCAGGCTCAGTCGTCCCTGATAGGGTGATCGCAGCGCGGTCTGCTTCTGCTCTACAAACGTGTACTGCGCCCCGAGGAGCATCGGCCAATGGCTCTCGGGGCCGTCGGCGGCGGCCGGCGCACAGCGAAGCAATAACGCTCCCAGCACCGGAAGCGTTCCCTGCCATGATCGCCGCGGCCGTTCTCTCATCATCGAGGTGGTGCACGCCTGCCCGAGATAGGCGCTCAGCGCGGCTGCCAGTCCCCACCCAGGGCTCTGACCAGGAGCACCGTGGCGTTGGTGCAGCGGATGCCGATGTCGACCGCCACCAGGCGCGCCGCGAGTGCGGCGTTTTCGCTCGACACGACCTCGAGGTAGGTCACGATCCCGCCCTTGTAGCGCAGGTTCGCCTGGTCGAGTGTCCCTTGCGTCGCGGCAACGGCCGCCGCCTGACTCACGCTCTCGTGCTGCAACTGGCGCAAAGCCGCAAGATTGTCCTCGACCTCCTGAAAGGCCGCGAGCACCGTGCCGCGGTAGTTGGCGACCTGCTCGTCGTAGGCCGCGTGCGCGGCGGCGGACTGTGCCGCGTGCAGGCCGCCGTCGAAGAGCGTCATCAGCGCCTGCGGACCGACCGACCAGAAGCGGCTCGGGGCGCTGATCCAGTTGGAAGCCGCGGTGCTCTCCACTCCCGCCGTGCCAAGCAGACTGAATACGGGAAAGTAGGCCGCCCGGGCCACACCTATAGCGGCATTGGCAGCCGCGACACGGCGCTCCGCGGCCGCCACGTCGGGACGGCGCTCCAGCAGCTCGGAGGGCAGGCCGGGCGCGAGCCCCGGAACCGGCAGATCGCCGCCAGCCGCGCGCGCGGCGATACTGAAATCGGAAGGCTCGCGGCCGACCAGCACGGCGATGGCGTGCTCGGTCTGAGCGCGGCGCAGACGGGTATCCTCGGCCAGGGTGCGGGCCGACTCCAGTTGAGCCTGCGCCTGTAGTACGTCGGCAATGGCCGCGGCCCCGCCGTGATACAGGTTCTGGGTGAGCTGCAGCGCCCGGGCGTAGTCGGCGACCGTGTGATCGAGCAACTGCTGCTCAGCATCCAGGCCGCGCAGCGTGAAGTAGTCACTGGCGAGCTCGGCGCGCACCGTGAGATCGAGCGCCGCGACATCCCCGGCGCTGGCCTGCTCGCTGGCACGCGCGCCAGCGACGGTGTTGCGCACGCGGCCAAAGAGGTCCAGCTCGTAGGACAGATCCCCCTGTGCGGTGAAAACATTCCCGGTAGCCGGCTTGCCGGGCGTATAGCTGGGCGAATTGAGCGAGGTCCGTGAGCGGGTGGCGTTCGCCTGAGTCGTCAGTGTCGGAAACCATGCCGAGCGTGCGATACGGGTCTGGGCGCGCGCCTGATCGAGACGCGCGAGCGCGGCCCGCAGGCTCTGATTGGCATCGCTGACCTGCGCTTCGAGATCATCGAGCTCCCGGTCCTGGAACATCGTCCACCACCGGCCGCGCGGCGTACTGTCTGCAGGCGCGGCGAGCTTCCACTCGCCGGCCTCCTTATAGGAATCCAGCGGGGCAGGCACGGACGGGCGTTGATAGCGCGGGCTGAGCGAGCACCCGCCGAGCGCACCCAGCACCGCCACCGCCAGCGATGCCGCCCGTTGCATCAGGAAGGTCCTGCCGCGTCACGCGGCGGCGGTCGCGGCTGCGCGATGCGCACCGCGGCACCCTCGCTGATGGAATCGGGGGGATTGACCACCAGGGTGTCAGCCGCGTCGACCCCTGTCAGCACCTCGATTTCGGTGCCGAAATCCCGCCCCTGCGTGATGGACTTCAGGTGCACACGATGCTCGTTGTCGAGCGTGGCGACCTCCAGGCCGTGCGCGCGAAACAGCACGGTATTGACCGGCACCCGCAGCGTGTCTGCGCCGGTGGAGAGGGTGAAATACACCTGCGCATAGGAGCCCGGCAGGAGCTCACCCTTAGCATTGTCGATCTGCAGCTCGACCTGCAGCGTGCGGGACGCGGCATCCAGCGCGCGCGCGGTGGAGGCGACGGAGGCGGAGTAGCGCTCGGCGGGACGATCCGCGAATACCAGCGCCGCCGCCAGTCCCGGCTGAATGGCCGCCGCATATGCCTGCGGCACGGACACGTAGATGCGAAGCCGATGCGTGTCGGCCACGCGAAACAGGGCGCTGCCCGGGTTCTGCCCGGCGTTGATCAATGCGCCGACATCGGTGTTGCGTTGGGTGACCACGCCGTTGAAGGGCGCCACGACACGCTTGAAGGACTCCAGCTCCCGCAGGCGTGCCAGGTTGGCGGCGGCCGATTGCCGCGCTGCGGCTTTGGCGGCCGCATCCCCGGCGCGCTGATCGGCATCCTGCTGCGATACCGACTCCGTCGCGAGCAGACCCTGCCAGCGCTCGTGGGTGGTGCGGGCGAGCTCGTAGTTGGCCTGCGCGGTCGCCAGATCCGCTTGCGCCTGTCGCAGCTGCTGGTCCACTTCCGGAGTGTCGATCTCGGCGAGCACCTGGCCTTTCTTCACGGTCGTGCCGATGTCGGTGTGCCACACCTTTAGATATCCGCTGGTGCGTGCGTAGATCGGCGCCTCGTAATAGGCCTGCACGTTCCCCGGCAGCACCAGGTTGCTGGAGGCCGGACCCCGGCTCGGCTTCGCCGTCGCGACGGTGGCAACCGCTGCCTCGGCGGCCTCGCGGCTGAGGGTGTTGCGGGCGCTGAGCCGGCTCACGATGCCCCATGCGGCCAGGACCAGCGCGAGAGCGAGTGCAATGAACGCCAGGCGCCGCACGCGTGACGACAGGTCGGACATCAGCTGCTCCGGCGTCCGTGGATGAGGGTGAAGACGGTGGGCACGAAGAACAGTGTAGCCACCGTCGCGAAGACCAGTCCGCCAATCACGGCGCGGCCCAGCGGCGCGTTCTGCTCGCCGCCTTCTCCAATGCCCAGCGCCATGGGCACCATGCCGATGATCATCGCGAGCGCGGTCATCAACACGGGGCGGAAACGCGTGACCCCCGCCTGCAGGGCGGCATGGGAGGCGTCATCGCCCGCGTCCATGCGCTGGCGCGCGAAGCTGACGACCAGAACGCTGTTGGCGGTGGCTACCCCCATGCACATGATCGCGCCGGTAAGGGCCGGCACGCTCACGGGTGTGTGCGTCAGAAACAGCATCCACACGATCCCGGCGAGGGCGGCGGGCAGGGCGGTGATGATGATGAACGGGTCGAGCCAGGACTGGAAATTCACCACGATCAGCAGGTAGACCAGCACGATCGCGGCCGCGAGCCCGAGCAGCAGACCTGCGAACGACTCGGACATGGTCTTCACCTGGCCGCGCACCGTGACTTGCGAGCCGTGTGGGAGCGAACGCTGCGTGTCGGCGAGCAGCTTGTCGATTTGCGCGGACACGAACCCGAGGTCGGTCCCCTCGACAGCTCCGAAGACGTCGACCACCGGAGTGGCGTCGTAATGGCTCACGACCGCCGGCGCCACGCCGCGATGAAAGCTCGCAAGGTTGGCGAGCAGCTGCGCGGTGTGGCCAGCGGCGCCGGTGGCCGCTGAAGTGGCGGCCGATGTGGTGCCGGTGACCGGTGTGGCGGCCAGGTCCAGGAGTGAGGCCAGCCGGAACTGCGGCGTCTGGGCCGCGATGCTGTACTGGGTGCCGCTCTTCGGGTCGATCCAGAAGGACAGCGTGGTCTGCGAGCTGCCGGACAGGGAGACCAGCAGATCCGAGGCGACATCGGTCTCCGACAGCCCGAACAGCGCCGCCTTGCTGCGATCGATCTCGACATTGAGCGTGGGGTAATCGAAGGCTTGCTGAATGCGCAAATCAACGACCCCCGGGATGCCGTGCATCCTGGCGAGCAAAGCGTTGGCGTACCCGCGGTTGGCCGCGACGTTGAAGCCCGATACCTGCACGTCGAGCGGAGCCGGCAGACCGAAATTGAGGATCTGGCTCACCATATCCGCCGGCAGGAACGCGAAAGTCGTGGACGGGTAGAGCGAGGTGAGCTTGTGACGCAGCGAGCGTACGTAGTCCGCGGTCGGCCGATGGTCCGCAGAGAGGTTCACGAAGATATCGGCGTCGCCCGGCCCGACCGGCGCCGAGGTGGAATAAGCGAGATTGATGCCGCTGTAGGGCACGCCGATGTTGTCGACGATGGTGGTAATCTCGTGCGCGGGAATCAGCTGGCGAATCGTGGCTTCGACGCGATCGCACAGGGTCGCCGTTTCATCGATGCGCAGGCCGGTCGGGGTGCGCAGGTGCAGCTTGATCTGCCCCGCATCGACGCTCGGGAAGAAATCCTGGCCAAGGCCGGGCAGGTAATGGCCGAGCGGGAAGGCGAGCAGGGCGGTGGCCGCCATGGCAGCCAGGAACGGCAGCGCGAAGCGTGAGCCGCTCGCCAGGGCGCGCTCGAGCAGCGCGTGATAGTCCGAGCGCAGCTGCGTGAACCACTGCTCGAAACGGCGCTGCAGGCGCTGCAGTGCGCCGCGCGGCGGCCCTGCCGCACGCGCATCGTGGCGCTGCAGCCAGTACTTCGCGAGCGTCGGAACCAGCGTCCGGGACAGCAGGTACGAGGCCAGCATCGCGAACACCACCGCCTCGGCCATCGGCACGAACAGGTAGCGCGCGATGCCCACCAGCATGAACATCGGCACGAAGACGATGCAGATAGCGAGCGTGGAGACGAGTGCGGGCACCGCGATCTCGTGCGCGCCGTTCAGGATCGCCGCCTCCACGTCCTCGCCATGCTCGAGGTGCCAGTTGATGTTCTCGATGGTGACGGTGGCGTCATCGACCAGGATGCCGACGGCGAGCGCCAGCCCCCCGAGGGTCATGATGTTGATGGTCTCGCCGAGCGCCGACAGGCAGATGATGGAGGCGAGGATCGACAACGGGATCGACACGGCAATGATCAGGGTGCTGCGCCAGCTCCCCAGGAACAGCAGGATCATGAGAGCCGTCAGTGCCGCGGCGATCACCGCCTCACGCGCCACGCCGGAGATGGCGGCGCGCACGAACAGCGACTGGTCGCCCACCAGGTCGACGTTGAAGCCCGCCGGCAGCGCGTCGCGAATCCGCGGCAGGCGTTGCTTGATGGTGCGGATGATGTCGAGTGTCGAGGCACTGCCGGTCTTGAGCACGCTCATCAGCACCCCGCGACGGCCGTCGCGGCGCACGATGTTGGTCTGCGGCGGGTAGCCGTCGCGCACGTGCGCCACGTCGCGCACGTAGATCACGCTGCCATTGCGCGTGGTGACCGGCAGGTCGTTGAGTTCCGCCACCGTTCGCGGGTTGGAATTGACCGGGACAAAGTACTCCCGGTCGCCGATTTTCTCGGTGCCCGCCGGCAGGATCGAGTTCTGCGCACCGAAGGCGGCGGCCACATCATTCCCCGACAGGCCGTGGGCGCGCAGGGCGTCGGGATCCAGATCGACCTGCACCTGGCGCTGCAGGCCGCCGTAAGGGTAGGGCATGGAGGCGCCCGCCACGGTGGAAAGTCCGGTGCGGATGATGCTGTTGCCGAGATCGAACAGTTGGGCTTCCGAGAGATTCCCGCTCGACAGGGCGAGCTGCAGGATCGGGACCGAGGAAGCGTTATAGGCGAGGATGAAGGGCGGCGTGGTGCCGGGCGGTGCGGAGCGCAGATTGGTCTGCGAAACGGCAGTAATCTGCCCGAACGACAGTTCTTCGTTGACGTTCGGCTGGAAGAAGTACTTGACCACCGAAGTGCCGGCGAGGGACTGCGACTCGGTGTGCTCGACGTCGTTGACGGTGGTCAGCGCGTAGCGCTCGCTCCCCAGGATCATGCGAGTCGCCATTTCCTCCGGCGACAGCCCGGAGTACTTCCACACCGCGGCCACCACCGGGATCCTGATGTTGGGGAAGATGTCGGTCGGCGTGCGCCAGATCGCGAACATGCCGAGCAGCATGATCACGATGGCCAGCACGATGAAGGTATACGGGCGCCTGAGCGCCAACCTGACGATCCACATCGCCCCAACAGAGTAGCGCAGCGCGAGCGGCTGACGATTGCGCCGCGGAGCGTTTCGGTTACAGGTGAAATCGGGATCGCAAGCACCACGCGACGCGCAGCGCACAAAGTGGTGCGCGTGGCAGCGCCGAAGTGCAAGGTGTGGCGGCCGCGGGCAGCGCGCGGCTCCGGGGCGGCGGGCGAGTGCTCAGTACACGGCTTCGACCGGGACGCCGACGCGATAGCCCGCGCCGCGCTCGGTGACGATGATCTGCGGCTGCGCCGGGTTGCTCTCGATCTTGCGCCGCAGCCTCAGGATCTGCACGTCGATGGCGCGGTCGTAGACCTCGTTGTCGTAGCGCCGGCTCATCTCGATCAGCTGGTCGCGTGTTACCACGCGATTGGCGGTCGCCAGCAGCGCGGCGAGCAGGTTGAATTCGCCGTTACTCAGCGCGACCTCGCGGCCGTCGCGCGCGCTCAGCTTGCGCGTGCGCAGGTTCAGCTCCCAGCCGGGGAGGCGGTAGGCGCGGCACACCGGGGCGCCGTGGATCTCCTGGCCGGCGTGCGTACGCCGCAGAACGGTGCGGATCCGAGCCAGCAGCTCGCGCGGACTGAAGGGCTTGGTGAGGTAGTCGTCGGCGCCCAGCTCCAGGCCCATGACGCGGTCGGCTTCCTCGGCGCGGCCGGTCAGGATAATGACCGGCAGCTGCGATTCGGCACGCAGCTGTCGCAACAGCTGCATGCCGTCCTCGCCATGCAGCCGCAGATCCAGCAGCACCAGATCCACGACCTGGGCACGAAACGCGCCCATCAGTTCCGCGCCGTTGGCCGCCTCCGATACCCGAAAATCGTTCTGCGCAAGGTACTCGCTGACGAGCTGACGCACCGCAATGTCGTCGTCGACCACCAGCACGTGCGGAGCCGGCGCCTCCTTCACCGCCGCGGCCATCCATGATGCGGGTGCTCATCGTCGAGCGTGATAGGCTTCACCGGGATCTCATCCGCGAGTGGCTCGAGGAGGGCGGCGTGCAGGCCGTCTGTCCGGACAGCGTCACCGCCGTTCCGGCAGACATCGATGCAGTACTCATCGACGTGGCATCTCAGCAGCAGGCTCATGCGATCCTTATGTCCTGGCGGCGTGCCTACCCGCGCGCCGCGATCGTGGCGGCCTCCGGCCGGTTTTCCCCGCGGGACATGGCGAATGATGCCATGGCCCGAAGACTGGGAGTGACCCGCATCCTGGCAAAGCCCTTCACGCGCGGCGATCTATGGACAGCACTCGGCCTCCAGGCCCGGCGCTGACGGGCGTGGCGCGCCGCGAGCGCACGCGCGGCCCGACGCTGCGGGTGCGCCTGGTGGTATTCGTGGTGGCCACGTGCGGGGCCGTGTGGCTGTCGGCGCTGTTCGATACGCTGCAGGACCGCGACGCAACGCTCCTCATGGCCGAACGCCAGCACGACAATGTGGCAGGCGCACTGGCGGAACAGGCCGCCCGCGCATTGCAGGCGACCGACCTGATCCTGCAGCAGGCGGCACTGCTCGACCCGGATGCATTCCCCGCGTTCAACGCGCGCGCCGCGATCCCGGACCTGTTGCGCCGTCACATGAGCGGTGTGCCCCAGGTGCGAAACCTCTTCCTGTTCGATCCGGCCAGGCATCTGCACCTGAGTTCCGCGCCCGCCGGCAGCGCCAATCCCGACTTGAGCGACCGCTCGTATTTCATTGCGCAGCGCGACCAGCCGAACCTGGGGCTGTACGTAAGCGAGCCGTTCATCAGCCGGGTGACCGGTGACCCGACGTTCGTTCTGAGCCGCCGGCTCGGCGGACCAGGATTCCGCGGTATCGCCGGAGCGTCCGTGGACATCGGTTATATCCGCCGCTTCTACCATGCATTGGATCTGGGGGCCGGCAGCAGCATCGAGCTGTTGCGCGCCGATGGCGCGACCCTCGTGAGCCGCGAGCGTGGCTACGTCGCGTCGGCGCCCTCGTCATGGCTCGGCGCCCTGGCCGCGCTCGGCAACGCCGAGGCGCGGCATATGACGCTGGAGCATCCGATGCTCGGACGCGCGCGCGTCAGTCTGCGGCGCGTGGCGGGGTATCCGGCGGTGCTCGCCGTAGGCCGCGCCGAGCACGAGATTCTGGGCGTCTGGCGCGCGAAGGCGTGGAAGAATGTGGCGCGGACTTTCGTCATCACGACCCTCGCGGCAATCCTGCTGATTGCCTTTCTGCGCCAGCTGGAGCGCCACGAGCGTGTCACGGCGCAACTGCATCAGTCGCAGAAGCTTGAGGCGCTCGGGACGCTGGCCGGCGGCATCGCCCACGATTTCAACAACATGCTGGGCGCCGTGCTCGGCTACGGCGAGCTTGCGATCAAGCACACGGAAGCCGGAAGCCCGCTGCGCCGCTACATCGACAACATTGTCGTCGCCGCCCAGCGCGCGCGCGACCTGGTCGCCCGCATCCTGGCGTTCAGTCGCCCAGGGATGGGCAGCAGCGCGCCGGTGGTGCTGCAGAAGATCATCGCCGAGGTGAGGAGCCTCACCGGCGCAGCGCTCCCCGCAGGCGTCACGGTTGCCGTCGAGGTTCCGTCCGAACCCATCGTGGTCGCGGGAGACGCGGCGCAGTTGCACCAGATGCTCGCCAACCTCGTGACCAACGCGGTGCAGGCGGTCAGCGAATCCGGCCGCGTCGTCATTCGCGCCGCAACGGTCGAAGTGGACGCGGAGCGCGACTGCACGGTGGGCCGCCTGCTGCGGGCGCGCTACGCGCGCGTCGACATCATCGATTCCGGGCTGGGCATGACCACCGCCCAGGTCGAGCGGATCTTTGATCCGTTTTTTACCACCAAGCCCGTGGGCGCGGGCACGGGCCTCGGCCTGTCCCTCGTGCACGGAATCGTCCTCGACCACGCCGCGGCTCTGCAGGTCGACAGTCACCCGGGGAGCGGGACGACCTTCAGTGCGTTTCTGCCGCTCGCCGAGGGTAAACCCGCGCAGGAGCCGGCTCCCGTGGCGGTCGCGCCCGGCAACGGCGAGTCGATTCTGGTGGTCGATGACGAGGAGGGCCTGGTACGCCTGGCGGAGGAAGTGCTGGCCTCCCTCGGCTACGAGCCGGTGGGATGCCTCGGCGCACTCGAGGCCGTCAGGGTGTTTCGCGCGGCTCCCGAGCGTTTCGATGCCGTGGTGAGCGATGTGATCATGCCCGACATGACCGGGCCCGAGCTGGTGCGCGAGCTGCGGCGGCTGCAGCCAGCGTTGCCGGTCATTCTGATGAGCGGCTACGGCGGACCGGACCTGCAGGCGCAAGCGCAAGCCGCCGGCGCGCAGGCGGTGCTCATGAAGCCGCTGGCAGCCGCGGAGCTCGCCGCCTGCCTCGCCAGCGTGCTCCCCGAGGCTCGCGGGCGCACCCCACCCGGGTGCCCGGCGATACCGGGCACCCGTCCAGACTTCAGCGCTCCGGGCTAGTCGTCCCGCTGCCGAGGTGTCGCGGCGTCATCGCGACCGCAGCCTTCACGAGCCAACAGCATGGGCCTTCTCGGGACCCCAAATACGATTGTGGCGCGTTTCCGGCATCACAAACAGGCAGATGAGGAAACACACCGCCGGTACCGCAATGGGGTAGATCAAGGCGCGGCCCACGCTGCCGGTCGACAGGAATGCGGCGGAGGTGATGAAAGGCACCAAGCCCCCGCCCCAGCCGTTGCCGATGTGGTAGGGCACGGAAACGGACGTGTAGCGGATCCGGCTTGGAAAATACTCTGCCAGGAACGCCCCGACCGGGCCGTACACCATGCCGACGTAGGACACCAGGAT
>JBGPKC010000053.1:0-20489 GCA_041485725.1 Steroidobacteraceae bacterium | reverse complement strand
GACCAACGCACCGATCACGGTCCACACCACCAGCCGTATCCAGGTCGCTGGTCCGAGCGACACCATCATCAGGCCGCACACCAGGGCGCCGGCGATGCACGTGAACCACGGCGCCGGCGTGCGAAATGGCCGCGGCAGGTCGGGACGTCTCCGGCGCAGGACCAGGACCCCGATACACACCGTCACGAAGGCCGCCAGGGTGCCGATCGATACCAGGTGCCCGAGGAGGCCGACCGGGAACAGCCCGCCGATGATCGCGGCCGTCACACCGGTCACGATGGTGCCGGTCGAGGGGGTGCGGAAGCGCGGATGCACGCGCCCGAACCACGTCGGCATCAGGCCATCACGTGCCATGGCGAAGAAAATACGCGCCTGCGCGATGGTCATGACCAGCATGACCGAGGTCATACCGAAGATGGCGCCGAGCTTCACGGGAATCCCCAGCCAGTGCAGCCCCGGGTACTTGTCGAGGGCGAGCGCCACTGGCGCAGCGACGTTCAGGTCCTTGTAGCTCACCATGCCGGTGAGCACGGTGGAAACGATCACGTACAGGACGGTGCAGATGATGAGGCTCGCGAGGATGCCGATCGGCATGTCGCGCTGCGGGTTCTTGGACTCCTGGGCCGCGGTCGAGATGGCATCGAAGCCGATGTAGGCGAAGAAGATGACCCCCGCGGCGCCGAGGATGCCGCTTGGACCGTATACGAACCACGTGCCGGTATTGGGCGGTATGAACGGGTGCCAGTTGTCGGTGTTGATATAGCTCACGCCGAAGAGGATGAACAGCACGATCACCGTCACCTTGATAGTGACGATGACCGAGTTGAAGACGGCCGACTGCTTGATGCCGATGTAACAGATAGTGGCAATGACGGCGACGATCAGGATGGCGGGCAGGTTGATGATGGCCCCGGTGAACCTCAGGTGCAGTGCGTCCGCGCCCTGATCGAGCGGTGCGTGCGAGAGCGCGGCGGGGATGTGAAGGTGCAGCTGATCGAGCAGGCTCACCACATAACCGGACCAGCCGACCGACACGGTCGCCACCGCAAACAGGTATTCGAGGACCAGATTCCAGCCGATGAACCAGGCGATGCCCTCGCCGAGGGTGGCGTAGGAATAGGAGTAGGCGCTGCCGGACACCGGGATCATGGCGGCGAACTCGGCATAGCACAGGCCGGCGAAGGTGCAGCCGATTCCCGCGACGATGAACGACAGCGGCAAGGCGGGACCGGCGTTGTTGGCGGCCGCGACGCCGGTGAGCACGAAAATACCGGTGCCGATCACGCCGCCGATTCCGAGCAGCGTCAGCTGAGTTGCGGTGAGCGCGCGCCGCAGCTGGTTGCCGGTGGATTCCTGCTCGTGCAGCTCGTCGATGGACTTGGTCGCAAGGAGTTGTCGCGCCATGGGACCCCCGATTTTTCGCGAAGGACTCTACACAAGCGATCCGTGGAAAGCGAGCGAACGGCGGCGCTGGCTTGGTTTCGCCGGCAGCACGCGAGCGCGTCAGCGGCTGCGCAGCTCCTCGGGGACGTGCGGCGCGAGCAGCTCCACGAGCGCTGCGTATACCTTGGGAGTGCCGGCGACGATGTGCCCCTCCTGGCGGTATTCGGCTCCGTCGAGCGTGCCGATGCGCCCGCCGGCCTCCTGGATGAGGAGCGTGCCGGCGGCGGTGTCCCACGCTGCCAGGCCGATTTCCCAGAACGCATCGACGCGCCCGGCCGCGACGTAAGCCAGATCGAGCGCCGCGGCTCCGGGCCGGCGCACGCCGGCGACCTGCAGCGTGACCGCTTTCAACATGGCGAGGTACGCATCCAGGTAGCGCGTGTTGGCGCGATAGGGAAAGCCGGTCGCGATGAGCGAGCCCTCGAGCGTACGCGCCTTGCTCACGCGCATGCGGCGATTGTCCAGGTGTGCGCCCGCGCCGCGGCTGGCGGTGAACAGCTCCCCACGCATCGGGTCGTAGACCACCGCGTGCTCCAGGCGCCCCCTGACCTGGCAGGCGATCGACACGGCAAACACCGGGAAGCCGTGCAGGAAATTGGTCGTGCCATCCAGAGGATCGATGATCCACAGGGTATCGTGCTCGCCGCTGCGCCCGCTTTCTTCGGCGAGGAACGCATGCTGCGGGTAGAGCCGGCGGATGCTGCCGATGATCTCCTGCTCGGCCGCGTGGTCCACCTCGGTGACGAAGTCGTTGCGCCCCTTGGAGGAGACGGTCAGCGACTCCAGGCGGTTGAGGCTGCGGATGATGACCTCGCCGGCGCGGCGCGCGGCCCGCACGGCGATGTTGAGAAGCGGCTGCACGGTCCTTAAGCTCGTGTGACCAGTCGGCGGCCAAGCTAGCGTACCAGATGGACTCTCCCGACATTCGCATCGTGCTGGTGGCGCCCTCGCATCCGGGCAACATCGGCGCCGTGGCGCGCGCCATGAAGAACATGGCCTTGAGCGAGTTGCTGCTCGTGAGGCCGAAGGAATTCCCGCATCCGGACGCGACCGCGCGCGCCTCCGGGGCGCACGACGTACTCGCCGGGGCACGCATCGTGGGCTCGCTCAGCGAGGCGCTGGATGGCTGCGGCTTCGTGGCGGCGGCCACCTCGCGCGATCGCGATCAGTACTTCCGGGTCATCGATGTGCGCGATGCGGCCGTGCGCATCGTGGCGGAGTCGCGCCGCGCGCCCGCGGCGGTCGTGTTCGGGTCCGAGCGCACCGGGCTCACCAACGAGGAACTCGAAACGGCGCATGCGCTGATCCGCATACCGGCCAGCGCCGCCTACCTGTCATTGAATCTCGCCATGGCCGTGCAGCTGGTGGCGTATGAGCTGTTTCGCGCCTGCGACAGCGACGCGGCGGCGCGCGCGCCGGCCGGGCCGCCGCTCGCGAGCGAGCAGGAAATGGCGCGCCTGTACGCGCACTTCGCGCAGGTGCTGGAGGAGATCGAGTTTCGCGACCGTACCCAGAGCGGTACCCACCTGATGGGACGGATCCGGCGCTTCCTGCAGCGCGCGGAACTCGATCAGAACGAGGTCAACATTCTGCGCGGCATCCTCACGGCGGTACAGACCCGGCGCCGCCACGCCGGTGCGGAGCGCTAAGTGAGCGCCGCGGCGCCGCTGTATCTCGACTACGCGGCCACCACGCCGGTCGATCCCGCCGTCGCCGCAGCCATGAGCGGCTGTCTCACGGCCAGCGGGGACTTCGGCAATCCCTCATCGGCGCATGCCCTGGGTTCGGTCGCCGCGGCGCGCATCGCTCACGCGCGTGCGCAGGTCGCAGCGCTCCTGGGGGCGGCGGCGGAGGAGATCGTGTTTACTTCCGGCGCCACCGAATCTGACAACCTGGCGATCCTCGGGGTCGCGCGCGCCAACGCGGATCGCGGGCGCCACGTCCTGACCGCACGCACCGAGCACAAAGCCGTGCTCGACCCCTGCAAGCGCCTCGAGAAGGAGGGCTTCAACGTCACCTATCTCACGCCCGGCCGCTCCGGGCTGATCGAGCCTGCGGCCTTCGCCGCGGCGCTGCGTGCCGACACCGTGCTGGCCTCGATCATGTACGCGAACAACGAGATCGGCGTGCTGCAGGACCTGGCTGCGATCGGCGCATTGTGCCGCGAGCGCGGCGTCGCCCTGCACAGCGATTGTGCGCAGGCCGCGGGCAAGGTGCCTTTCGACGTGCACGGGCTGCCCGTCGATTTCGTCTCGATCACGGCTCACAAGATCTATGGCCCCAAAGGGGTCGGCGCGCTCTACGTGCGCCGCGGCGCCCGGGGGTTGCTGCAGCCGCTGATGTACGGTGGGGGACAGGAGCGGTCCTTGCGACCCGGGACCCTGCCCACTCACCAGATCGTGGGGTTTGGTCTCGCCTGCGAGATGGCCGCACGCGAGCTGCCCGCGGAAGGCATGCGGCTCACGGCGCTGCGCGAGCGCCTGTGGGCCGGACTCGAGGCCCTGGGCGGCACTCACCTGAACGGCGCCGGCGCGCCGCGCCTGCCGGGCATTCTCAGCGTGTCGTTCGAGGGTGTGGAGGGGGAGAGCCTGGTGACGGGCCTGACGGGACTGGCCGTCTCCACCGGCGCCGCCTGCAACTCGGTCTCCGCCGAGCCTTCCTACGTGCTGCGTGCCCTGGGGCGCGACACGCAGCTCGCCCAGAGCTCCCTGCGCTTCAGTCTCGGACGTTTCAGCGTCGCTGCCGACGTCGATTTCGCCTTGGACGCCGTGCGGGCTGAGGTAAGGCGTCTGCGCACGCTGTCCCCGGCGGCCTGCGGGCCGGCCGGGGAGGGCTTCGGGCCGGCACACGGGACCGGGAGCGGCGGCGCCACGGTCGTGAGCGGCGAGGCCGGCGGACCGGGCCAGGAGAGCTGGGTGCGCTTTCACCTGCTCGTCGCAGACGACAGTGTGAAGGACGCACGTTTTCAGGCCTTCGGCTGCCCCCATACTATGGATGCGGCAGCCTGGCTGTGCGGGGAGCTGCGCGGGCGCCGGCGCGCTGCGCTGATCCCGGGCACGCCGGCGACCTGGGCCGCCGCCCGCGGGGTTCCGATCGAGAAACTCGGACGCCTGCTGGTGGTCGAAGACGCACTGCGCGCGTGCCTCTCGCACTGGGCCTGAGGCGTAGAATACGAGGACCGATGGCCATATCACTGACTGAATCTGCTGCAAACCGGGTCAAGACCTTCCTCGCCGCCCGTGGGCACGGCATCGGCGTGCGGCTCGGTGTGCGCAAGACCGGCTGCTCCGGCTTTGCCTACGTGATCAACTACGCCGACGGCCCGCAGCCGGGGGATGCCGTGTTCGAAGACCGCGGCGTGCCGGTGTTCGTTGACGGCGCAAGCCTGGGCCTGCTCGACGGCACGATCGTGGACTTCGTCAAGCAGGGCCTGAACGAGGCCTTCCGCTTCAGAAACCCGAACGTCAAGGGCGAATGCGGCTGCGGGGAGAGCTTCTCCGTCTGAGGGCTTTCGGGCGCTGCGCACGGTAAGGCTGTGCAGCGACGCGGACCGCTTGGGCTTGCGGGCACCAAAAAGCCTTACCAAACCAGCACTTCCATCGCACGCCAAATTGCCGCGGGTGCGTGACCCGAGGTAAACTTCGCGGCTTGCCCGCGCACCGGCATCGCATGCCAACCCGCACCCACTGAAGTTTTAGATAAGGGCCTTAGCGAATGGCGCTCGAGCGCACCCTGTCCATCGTCAAGCCCGACGGCGTGAGAGGCAATCTCATCGGCGAGGTCTATCGCCGGTTCGAGAAGGCAGGCCTGTCGATCGTCGGCGCACGCATGCTGCACCTGTCGCAGCGCGAGGCTGAAGGTTTCTACGCCGTGCATCGCGAGCGTCCGTTCTTCAAGGACCTGGTGCGCTACATGACTTCAGGTCCCGTCATCGTGCAGGTGCTGGAGGGGGAAAGCGCGATCGCCCGCAACCGCGACATCATGGGCGCGACCGATCCGAAGAAGGCGGCCCCGGGCACGATCCGCGCCGACCTCGCCACCAGCATCGAGCAGAACGTGGTGCACGGCTCGGATGCGCCCGACACCGCGGCGCGCGAGATCGCCTACTTCTTCAGCTCCACGGAACTGCATCCGCGCAATTAGGAGCGCACGCCTCACCGCCATGACAGCTGCAGCGACAGAGCGCACCAACCTGCTGGGGCTGCCGCGTCCGGCACTCGAAGCATTCGTGGCGCAGCTCGGCAGCAAGCCCTTCCGCGCGCGCCAGCTGATGAACTGGATGTACAAGCGCGGCGTCAGCTCGTTCGCCGATATGACGGATCTGGCGAAGGATTTCCGCGCGCGCCTTGCCGCGCAGGCCGAGGTGCGTGCCCCGGACATCCTCGCGGAGCAGCGCTCCGGCGACGACACCCGCAAATGGCTGCTGCAGGCCGACGCCGCCCAAGCGTTCGAGATGGTGTTCATTCCCGAGCCCGACCGCGGCACGCTGTGCATTTCCTCGCAGGTCGGCTGTGCGCTCGACTGCTCGTTCTGCGCCACCGCCCAGCAGGGCTTCAATCGCAACCTGAGCACCGCCGAGATGGTCGGGCAGGTATGGCTGGCGGAGCGCGAGCTCGAGCGCGAGAAACAGCAACGCGTGAGCGCACCCGGGCCCGCCGCGGCGAGCGCGCCCGGGGATGAGCGCCACGTCACCAACGTCGTGCTGATGGGAATGGGCGAGCCGCTCGCCAACTTCCGCAACGTGGTGCCTGCGCTGCGCATCCTGCTCGATGACTTCGGCTTCGATCTGTCGCGGCGCCGCGTGACGCTGTCGACCTCGGGGCTGGTGCCGCAGATCTACAAGCTTGCGCAACAGACCAATGTGGCGCTGGCCGTGTCGCTGCACGCGCCCGATGATGCGCTGCGCAACGAGCTGGTACCGATCAACCGCAAGCATCCGATCGCCGAGCTCCTGCAGGCGTGCTGGCATTACCTCGATGAGCAGAACGGCCGCAGTGTCACTTTCGAGTACGTGATGCTCGAGGGCGTGAATGATTCTCCCGCCCAGGCGCGCGCGCTGGCGCGCCTGCTGCAGGGCCATCCGGCCAAGGTCAATCTGATTCCGTTCAACCCGTTTCCCGGCACGCACTATCGGCGCTCGCCCGCGCCCGTCATCCAGCGCTTCCGCGACGAGCTGCTGCAGCGGGGCCTGCTGGCGACCATTCGCCGCACCCGTGGCGACGACATCGACGCCGCCTGCGGACAGCTCGCCGGGCGCGTCATCGATCGCACCACCGTGCGTCTCGGCAGCAAGGTCATCGGCGTCGCGGTTCAACCATGAGCAACCCAGTCAACACCACCTCGCACTACCCGCTGCCGCGGCGCCTCGCGGCCGGCGCGCTGACGCTGCTGCTCGCCGCCTGCGCCACTGCGCATCCGAACAAGATACGCGATGCGGCCGCCTACAACGTGCAGCTGGGGATCGAGTACCTGCACCAGGGCGATGTCGCGCTGGCCAAGGACAAGCTCGACCGGGCGCTCGCCGAGGCCCCGAACAGCGCCGACGTTCACAGCGCCCGCGCGATGCTGTTCGCGCGCATGCACGATCCCGACAAGGCGGATGGGGAGTTCCGCACTTCGCTGCGGCTGGCGCCGCACGACCCCGATGTGGTGAACAACTACGCCGTGTACCTGTGCCAGAACGGTCGCACCGATGAGGGTGTGCGCCGCTTCGAGGAGGCGGCGCACAACGCGCTGTATCGCACGCCCGAGGCGGCTTACACCAACGCCGGAGTGTGTTTGCGCGCAGCGAAGCGCGACGATGAAGCGCGCGGCAACTTCGGCCGCGCCCTGCAAATCCGGCCGAACTTCGCCGAGGCGGCCTACCAGCTGACGGAACTGGAATTCCAGCATGGCGAGCTCGCCCCGGCGCGCGCCGGCATCGACGCCTTCATGGGCAGGTACGAAGCGACTGCGGACCTGCTGCTGCTCGGGGTGCGCGTCGCGCGCGCCCAGGGCGACAAGATCGGCGCGCAACGCTACGCGCGCCGACTGCAGGTGGACTTCCCCGGGACCGACCAGGTACGTGCCCTGGCGGAACTCGATCGCAACCCCGGCTGACACTCATGGCGAGTGAAATTGGCGGCGAGCAACGCTGCGGCACGGGCGCGCGGCTGCGCGGCGCGCGCGAAAAGAAGGGGCTCACCGTTCTCGAGGCGGCGGAAAGACTGCACGTCGATGCCCGGACCCTGGAGGCGCTGGAGGCGGAGGACTTCGCAGCCCTCGGCGCCGATGTGTACGTGCGCGGACACCTGCGACGCTACGCCGAGTTCATTGGCGAGTCGCCCGCGGAGCTGCAGGAGCTGTACGCGAGCAGCGCGCAGGCGGCGCGCCCGGATCTCACGCGCATCGCGCGCAGTGACCCCGGCAATGGCGCCGCGCGCCTGGTGCTGCCGGCGTTGCTGGGACTGCTGGGATTTGCGCTGCTGGTGCTGTTGTGGTGGGTGCTCACTACGCCGGGCGAGAAAGCGCAGCCGCTCGCGGCCGCTTCCCCGGCAGTGGCCAGCGCTTCCGCGCCGCAAGCGACCGCAGGCGCCGCTGATGAGGTAGCGCCGGCCGCGGCCGCGGGCGCGACCCAGCTGGCGTTGCAGTTCTCGGCGCTCAGCTGGGTCGAGGTCTCTGACGCGACCGGCCGGCGCCTGTTGCAGGGCCTGTACGCGGCCGGCAGCACGCGCACGCTCAGCGGCGCGGCGCCGCTGCGCGTGATCCTCGGTAACGCGCCGGCAGTGGCGCTGCGCGTCAACGATCAGGCGGTGAGGCTCGGGGGGTTGGTGCGCCACGACGGCAGTGCACGCCTGCTCATCGACGGCGACGGGCGCGCCACGGCGGCGCCGCCGCGGCTGGCGCATGGAGACTGAGGTGGCAGAGCAGATCCAGCCCGTCCGCGGAATGAACGACGTGTTGCCGGCCGAGATCGGCACCTGGCAGCACTTCGAAGCGTGCACGCGCGAGCTGCTCAGCGCCTACGGCTACGAAGAGATTCGCGTGCCGGTCGTGGAGCACACCGAGCTCTTCAAGCGCGCCATCGGCGAGCACACCGACGTGGTCGGCAAGGAAATGTATACCTTCACCGACCGCGGTGGCGACAGCCTCACGCTGCGCCCCGAAGCCACCGCCGGCATCGTGCGCGCGCTGATTTCCAACGGACTGCTGCGCGGACAGCGTCACAAGCTGTGGTGTCTGGGGCCGATGTTCCGCCACGAGGCCCCGCAGGCCGGCCGCTACCGGCAGTTCTGGCAGGTGGACGTGGAAGCGGTCGGCTGCCCGGGCCCCGATGTGGATGCGGAGCTCATCGCGCTCAGCGCGCGGCTGTGGCGGCGTCTGGGGATCACGGGCCTCAAGCTGCAGATCAATTCCCTCGGCACGCCGGACAGCCGCCGCGCGTATCGCGCCCGGTTGCTGGAGTACCTGCGCGCACATGCGGCGCGGCTCGATGCCGACAGCGAGCGGCGCCTCGCCGGCAACCCGCTGCGGGTCCTGGACAGCAAGCACCCGCAAATGCAGGAGGTGATTCGCGGCGCACCGCTGCTCACCGAGCATCTGGACCCGGAGTCCCACGCACACTTCGATGCGCTCTGCGGCATGCTGCGCGGCGTGGGCGTGAGCTACGAGATCAACCCGCGCCTGGTGCGCGGCCTCGATTACTACAACCGCACGGTGTTCGAGTGGATCACCCCGTCCACCGGCGCACAGAATGCCGTATGCTCCGGCGGCCGCTACGACGGCCTGATCGCGCAACTGGGGGGCGACGCGACGCCCGCGATCGGTTTTGCGATGGGCGTGGAGCGCCTGGTGGCGCTCATGCAGGCGGCCGGGGGCACGGTGCCCGCGCCCTCCCCGGACGTGTACGTCGTGGTCAGCGGTCCGCAGGCCGCGGCGCAGGCCCTGGAACTCGTGGAGCGCTTGCGCAGTGAGCGGCCGGGTGTGCGTTTCGAGCTCAATCTGGGTGGGGGCAACTTCAAGGCGCAATTCCGCCGCGCCGACAAGAGCGGCGCGCCGCTGGCGCTGATCATCGGCGACGATGAGCTCGCGCGCGGCGTCGTTGCCATGAAACCTTTACGCCAGGAGTCCGGTCAGAGCGAGTGCCCGATCGCAGAGCTGGCCGCGGGCGTGGATGCGGCGCTGGCCAGCGTGGGGCGCGGCGGCGAGCGCTAAGCGGCAGGATGTTGGGAGGAAGCGTGGAAGAGTACCTGTCTGAAAAAGAACAGTGGGAATGGATCAAGGCACAGGTGCGGGAAAACGGGCCGGCCGTGATTCTGGCCGTCGTTGCGGTGGGGGCGGGCGTGTTCGGCTGGCGCTGGTGGCAGGCGCACCTCGATGCCGGGCGGCTCGAGGCGGGCGCGAAGTACACGCAGATGGTCCAGGCTCTGGACGGCGGTGACCGCTCGCGCGCCCTGGTGCTGTTTGGCGAGCTGGAGCGCGGCTACGCGGCCTCGCCTTATACCGACCAGGCGAGGCTGCTGGCGGCGCGCCTGTACGTGCTCGGCGGCGAGCTCGATCGGGCGGCCGCCGAGCTCGCAGCCGTGGTGGAGAGGTCGAAGGATCGCAACCTCGCCCTGGTGGCGCGGCTGCGGCTGGCGCGGGTGCAGATCGCTCAGGGGAAAGCCGACGACGCGCTTGCCACTCTCAACGCAGTTGACGCCGGAGCGTTCGCTGCGCTCTACCACGAGGCGCGCGGCGACGCCTACCATGCCAAGGGTGACAAGGCCGCGGCGCTGAAGGAGTATCGCAGCGCGCAAACGGCGGGCAGCGACCCGCTCCTGGGTCTCAAGATTGCCGATCTCGCGACCCCAGCGCCTGCGGCGGCGCCCGCGGCAAAATCCACGGCGGCCGGATCGGGCAAATGAAGAAATCGACACATGCCCTGGCGGTGGCGAGCGCTCTGGCGGCGCTCCTGGGCTTGGCCGCCTGTTCCAAGGACAAGAGCATCGACCAGCCGGCGAAGCTCACGCCCTTGAGCGCCAGCTTGCGCGTGCAGCGTGTCTGGACCGCCGCGGTCGGCGACAAGAAGGCCGTGGCCCTGCGGCTGGGGCTCGGCCTGTCGGTCGCCGGCAATCGTGTTTACGCCGCCGGCCACCGTGGCGATGTCTTAGGCCTAGATCTCACTTCGGGCCACGTCGCGTGGCGTGCGCGCATCCGCGCACCGTTGTCCGGCGGCACCGCTGCGAGCGGCGAGCTGGTGTTGGTGGGTTCGAGCGACGGGCAGTTGTTTGCCCTCAACCCCGCCGACGGTGCGATTCGCTGGAAAGTGCGCCTGAACGGGGAGGTGCTGGCGCCAGCGGCGATCTCCGAGCGCCTGATCGCCGTGCGCACGGTCGACGGCAAGTTGCATGCGCTCAGTCCCGCGGACGGGCACGAGCTGTGGTCCCAGGAGCAGCAGGTGCCGCGCCTGTCGTTGCGCGGCACGGCACGCCCGGTGATCGCCGGCGAGCTGGTGCTGTGCGGCTTCGACAACGGCAAGGTGCTGGCGGCCAACATGAACGACGGTTCGGTGCAGTGGGAGGCGACGATTACACCGTCGCACGGCCGCACCGAACTGGAGCGCCTCGCCGACATCGACTCGGTCGTGCGGGTGTCCGGCCAGGACGTGTACACGGTCGGCTTCCAGGGACGCGTGGCCATGCTGGCGCTCGAAACCGGGCAGATCTGGTGGTCGCACGAGGCGTCCAGCTATCGCGGGCTTACCCTCGACGAGGATGCGCTGTATGTGGCGACAGCGGATGGTGAGCTGGTCGCGCTGAAGGCGCGCACCGGAGCGGAGATCTGGCGGCAGAAAGCGCTGCTGCATCGGGGGCTGTCGGCACCCGCGATCATGGACAATGCGGTCGTCGCCGCGGACTTCCAGGGCTACGTGCACTGGCTCGACAAGGCAAGCGGTGCGCTCGCCGCGCGCGTGGCGACCGGTAAGGTGCGCATCAGCACCGCGCCGGTGGTCGTCGGCAACATGGTGCTGGTCATCAACGACCGCGGGCAGATCAGTGCGTTTCGCGTGACGCCGCTCGCGCGTGCGGCCCCCGCCGGCAGGAAGACGGTGCCGGAAACGCCCGCGCCGAAGCCGGAGGAAAGCAAGTAGCGTGAGCGGCCGCCTGGTTGCGCCTAAGCCATGTTGCCCGTCATCGCCCTGGTCGGCCGGCCGAACGTCGGCAAGTCGACGCTGTTCAATGTGCTCACGGGCACGCGCGATGCCATCGTGGCGGATGTTCCCGGGCTCACGCGCGACCGGCAGTATGGTTTCGGGCGTTTAGGTCCCGTACCCAGCATCGTCATCGACACCGGTGGTCTGATCGAGAACCCGACCGGCATCGAAGCGCAGATGCGCGCACAGACCGAGCGCGCCGTCGCAGAAGCTGACTGCCTGGTACTCCTCGCCGACGCGCGCGCTGGACTCTCGCCGCAGGATCATTTCGTTGCGCGCGAGCTGCGCCGCTCGGGCAAGCCCGTCACGCTGGTCCTCAACAAGGCCGAAGGGCTCGACGCCGACATCGTTGCCGCAGACTTCCATGCCCTGGGGCTGGGTGAGCCGCTTGCCATCTCCGCGAGCCACGGTCAGGGGTGCGAGGAGCTGATGGAGCGGGTGCTCGCCGGCTTCGAGCCGCACCCGGCTGGGGATGACGACTCCGACGCCATTCGCATCGCTATCATCGGCCGCCCGAACGTCGGCAAGTCCACGCTGGTGAATCGCCTGCTGGGAGAGGAGCGCGTCATCGCGAACGAGGAGCCCGGCACCACCCGCGACAGCATCCTGGTGCCCTTCGAGCGCGATGGGCGCGCCTTCCTGCTGATCGACACCGCCGGGGTGCGGCGTCGCGCCAGGATCGAGGATCTGGTCGAGCGCGCGAGCGTGGCCAAGACGCTGCAAGCCATCGACGAAGCGCACGTGGTCATTATGGTGCTCGATGCGCACGACACGGTCGCCGAGCAGGACGCGAGCGTGCTGGGACTGGCGCTCGAGCGCGGGCGGGCGCTCATCATCGCGGTCAACAAGTGGGACGGGATTGAAGCGGAGCAGCGCGAGCAGATCCAGCGCCAGCTGGCCCTGAAACTCGACTTCGTGCCCTTTGCGCCGCTGCATTTCATCTCCGCGCGCCATGGGAGCGGTGTGGGCGAGCTCATGCAGTCCACGGTGCGCGCCTACGAGGCGGCGATGCGCGCCATGCCGACACGCGAGCTGACGCGCACGCTCGAGCACGCGCTGACCGTCCATCAGCCACCACTGGTACGCGGCCGGCGCATCAAGCTGCGTTACGCGCACCAGGGCGGCCGCAACCCGCCGCGCATCGTGATCCACGGCAACCAGACCGCCTCCGTACCCGACGCCTACACGCGCTATCTCGCCAACGTATTCCGCAAGACCTACGATCTGTTCGCGACTCCGGTGTTCATCGAGTACCGCACGGATGCCAATCCATACGAGCGCGAGCGGCGCGCGCCGCCGCGCCCCGGCAGGTCGCGCCGGCGCACGGGGACCAAGCGGCGCCGCTGAAGATCCTCATGGGTCATCCGCGCGGGATGCCAAAGGTGAGCCTGTATGGCTTACTATTGTCGCCTATCAGGACCAGCGGCGACCTGTTCAGCCCGAATCACAACCATCAACAGAGTTTCGGGGGTCGCGCTTTGTCCATTCCCACGGCTGACTGGTGCAGGTAGCGCCGAGAGCGGATCCCAGGAACTACACGTTGGTAAACCAACTTTCACGGGCAGTGTTTCTCAGCTACGCGTCGCAGGATACCGATGCGGCGCGGCGTATTTGTGAGGCGCTGCGGCGCGCGGGTATCGAGGTATGGTTCGATCAGAGCGAGCTTCGCGGCGGTGATGTGTGGGATCAGAAGATCCGCCAGCAGATCCGCGATTGCGCGCTGTTCGTGCCGATCATCTCCGCGAACACCGCCTCGCGCGGGGAGGGCTACTTCCGCCTCGAATGGGGGCTCGCCGACCAGCGTACCCACATGATGGCGCGCAATAGGACCCTCATTGTTCCGGTGTGTGTAGACACGACCCCCGATGCCGGCGCGGACGTGCCGGAGTCATTCCTGCGCGTGCAATGGACGCGCCTTGCCGGAGGCACGACGCCGCGCGCCTTTGTCGAGCGGATTGCGACTCTTCTGGGGACCTCCGTGGTCAATACCCCGGCGCCGGCAGAGCGCGGCATGCCGGTCAGTCCCGGGCTGCCGTCGCAGGTCGCCGCGACATCACGGCGCACGCACCTCATCGTCGCCAGCCTGCTCGTGGCGGTGCTGATGACAGCCCTCGTCGCATGGCAGTCGTGGCGGATGATGAGCGACAGAGCGAGGGCACCGGATGCCTCCGGCGGCTCCATGGATAAGTCAGTCGCTGTTCTGCCATTCGCCGACATGAGCGAGAAGCACGATCAGGAGTACTTCTCCGACGGCCTTGCCGAAGAGTTGATCGACGTCCTGACGAGAATTCCCGATCTGCGCGTGCCGGCGCGTACCTCTTCGTTTTCGTTCAAGGGCAAGGCGACCACAGTCGGTGAGATCGCGCGTGCTCTGGGGGTCACACACGTGCTCGAGGGCAGCGTGCGCAAGTCAGGGGAGCACCTGCGGATCGCGGCACAGCTGGTGCGCGCCGATAACGGGTTTCACCTCTGGTCGCAGACCTACGACCGCGACGTCCGTGACGTTTTCGCCGTGCAGGACGATATCGCCCACGCCGTGGCCGAGCAGCTCAGGATCAGCCTGCTCGGCCACGCGCCGGCAGCGCCGAAACAGACAACCAGTAGCGAGGCGCACAACCTGTACCTGCAGGCACGTTACGTGATGGACCGCGATACGCCGGCGGCCCTCGATCAGGCGGTACTGCTCTTCCAGCAGGCGCTGGTCATCGACCCGAACTACGCGCCCGCCTGGGCGTGGCTCGCCTACTGCCATACGCGACGCGTCAGCCAGGGGCAGGACACGACCGGCGCGGGCTACGAGAAAGTTACGAGCGCCGCCCAGCGCGCCATCGCCCTTGATCCGAATCTCCCCGAGCCCTACGTAACGCTGGCCGTCGCGCACCTGCAATACGACCACAACTGGGCGGCGTCCTCAGAGGCGCTGGCGAAGGTTGCGAAGCTCGACCCCAACAATACGCTGGCCCATCAGGTCGGCGGTCATCTGAGTGCAGCCGTCGGCCGAATAAGCACTGCCGTGGCTCATTTCCGGCGCGCCGTCGACCTCGATCCGCTGAATCTACTGCACCGCAAGTATCTTGGCAGAGCGCTGCACTACGCGGGCCGGCCGACGGAGTCTCTCGCCGCGTTGCGCCACGCCATGGAACTCAATCCACAGTTCCCCGGCCTGCACTACGAGCAGGGACGCGCGCTGCTGATGCTCAACGAGCGGGAGGCTGCACGCGCCTCGTTCGAGGCCGAGCCTGATCCGTCCTGGAGGAGTTTCGGACTGCCGCTCGGCAACCTCGTCACGCATCATGACAAGGAGGCACGAGCAGCACTCGCCGCCATCGTGGCGAATTCACAGGGCTCAGAGTTTCAGGTCGCGGAGACCTACGCATTCTTCGGCGACAAGGACAAGGCTTTCTATTGGCTCGAACAAGCGCGCACCTTGCACGACCCGGGGATCATCTATGTCCGCCGCGACTTCCTGCTCGCGCCGCTGATGAGCGATCCGCGCTACGCCGCGTTGCTGAAGCGCCTCGGCATGCCACCGGTATCGAAGGACGACTGACGCCACGCGGCGTCCATCGTCAGGTGTCGATACGCCTCGCGCTTCCGAAGATGAAGTAGACCAGCGCACCCGTGACGGCAATACCAGCGGTCAGCACGAAAGTCGCGGAGTAGCTGCCGGTCCGATCCAGCAGCCAGCCGGTCACCGCGACGCCCGCGACCCCGGGAATCGTCGCCAGTGTATTGCTCACTGCGATGAGCACCGCACAATGGCGCGGAGCGATGTCGAGCATATTCGGCGCGAATCCCGACCAGCTCACGCCCAACGCTCCGGTCGCGGCGCACACCAGCGTCAAGGCCATGGTCGGGGAGTTAACGTCGCGTAGCAGGAGCAGGAAACTCGCGAAGCCCAGCAGGGAGACGCCTACGGCCAGCTTTCTGACGAACTGCGCCGGGATGCCGCGCGCGATGGCCCGGTCCGCGAGCACGGCAGCCAGGTTTCCGGTGACGAAGGCCGCGAGCCACGGTGCTGCTGAGTAGACTCCGGCGCTGGCGAAGCTGAGACCCATGGCGTCCCGGAAGTAGCTGGGGAGCCACGCAATCAGCAAATACAGGCCCCAATTGCTGCTGAAGTGAGTGATGAAGATCGCCCACACCGGGGGCTTGGTCAGAAGTGTACGAAGCGGAATCTGCGGCGCTTCGTTTTCGCCTCCTTTTCGCTCCTGCAGCAAATGCAGTTCCGGCGCCGTGACGCGTCTGTCCCTGGCCGGATCATTGTTGACTTGCGCCAGCCAGATCGCCGTCCAGATGAAACCGATCGCGCCAAACACATAGAAGGATATCGGCCATCCGAACCGGCTGGTCAGCCACCCCGTGAACATGAAGCCGACGATCTGTCCGAGGGGGATGCCGCTGAGAAACCGGGTAACCGCGCGTGAGCGTTCACTCTCCGGCACCCAGCGGCGGAACAGTTCAAAGCTCGCGGGCGTCACCGCCGCTTCGCCCAGTCCCAGGCCGATCCTGGCGGCGACCAGCGCAGCGATCGAGAGCGACGCGGCCCACGGCGTCAGGACGGTGAAGGCGGACCACCAGGCCACGGAAATCGCGAGCACGCGCTTGCCACCGTAGCGTGTCGCAAGCCATCCGCTCGCCACCATGAAGAGCATGTAGCCGACGAAGAACGACGAAAGTACGAGGCCCTTGACGGTCTGCGTCCAGCCAAACTGTTCGCGCATGGCGACCGACGCCACGGAGATGTTGACGCGGTCGGTGTACGCGATGAACATCGCAAGGAAACACATCGCCAGCACTGCGTGCCGCTGTCCCCAGCCACGGGGCGTTGCTGCTTCGCAGGAAGTACGCTGCGCGGCATGCCGTTCCACGGACATCGCTCCCGGGCTGACTATGGGTGTCGCCCCGGCTTCCGTGCTTGCTTGCGCCACTGGCCCGGAGGCGTGCCGACCACCTTCTTGAACGCCCGGCTGAACGCAGCTTCAGACTCGTAGCCGACACGGTTGGCGATCACCGCGACGCTTTCCATGCCGCTCAGCAGGTAGTTCGCGGCGAGCTGCATCCGCCAGTTCGTCAGGTACTGCATGGGCGGCCGCCCGACGAACTGCGTGAAGCGCTCCGCCAGAGCTGAGCGGGAGAGTCCCACGTTCCGCGCCAACGATTCGATCGTCCAGCCACGAACAGGGTTGCGATGGAGCGCCGCGAGCGCCCGTCCGATGAACGGATCGCGCAGCCCGGCGAGCCAGTCCCTGCGGTCAGCCGGCAACGTCTCCAGGTACCGGCGGACGACGTCGACGAACATCAGTTCGCTCAATCGACCGAGCACACCCTGTCCGCCGATTCGCGGCTCCTTCGACTCGGCCAGAGCAAACTGCACGTATGCGGCGAGCGTACCGCCCGTGTGATCGCTGACACGGATGACTCGCGGCAGTGCCGCGAGCAGGGGGTTGTACGGTCGCGCATCGCAGCCCAGGAAGCCGCAAACGAAATGCGTTGCAGCCCCCTCGGGGTCGCCCATCGAGATGCTGATTGGCAGCTGTCTGTCGCGTGGCAAGCGATACAGCGCCATGTCCGGGGTACGGCGCAGGCCGGGAGTACTCGACAGAACGTGCGTATCGCCGTGCGGCAAGACGATGATGTCGCCGGCCGAGAGGCGTGCCGGCGGTTCGCCGGGAACGCTCGCCCAACAGTTGCCTCGGGTGATGACGTGATAGGAGATGAGATGCTCGGACCCCGGGAACATCGCCCCGACGATCGCTCCACCCGGCGGCGTTTCAGCCACCCACGGCTCCGCGGCGCGCACGTCGAAGAAGATGGCACCGGTGAGGCGCACCGCCCGCAGTACATCCGACAAAGCATCCATCAGTCTCTCCGCGGACGATCGAGCACGAGCGCCGGACGGGTGATCATTCGCGTGCCGACAACCCGTCGCTAGACTGTCGGCGCTTCGAAAGCCGAGCGATCTTACAAGGAGATGCGGTTGTGAGTAACCAGAACACGCATGCAGGCAGCTGCTTTTGCGGCGAGGTGCAATTTGAAGTTTCCGGCCAGCCGGTCGCAATGGGCTACTGCCACTGTGAGTCGTGCCGGCACTGGTCGGCGGGACCGGTGAACGCGTTTACGCTGTGGAAGCCCGAGGCACTGCGCGTGACGTCCGGTGCGGCCAGCATCGGCACTTACAACAAGACACCGATCAGCTACCGCAAGTGGTGCAAGAAGTGCGGCGGCCACCTGTTCACGGACCACCCGACCATGGGTCTGGTGGACATTTACGCGGCACTGCTGCCGCTGTTGCACTTCGAGCCCGGCGCGCATGTCCACTACCAGCAAGGCGTGCTGCGCATTGGCGATGGCAGGCCGAAGTTCAAAGACATGCCCAAGGAGATGGGAGGCTCGGGAGTCACTTTGCCAGAGGACCAACCATGGAATTGATTGTACTTTCGGCGGTGGGCACTACGACAGTGCTCCTGACTGAACTATGTGGCCTGGTGCGCAGACACCTGGTGCGGGGACGACGTGCCACGACCCAAACTGACGGCCCACTACTCCCACTCTATCGTCGCCGGCGGTTTGCCCGAGATGTCGTAGACCACGCGTGAGATGCCCGCCACCTCGTTGACGATGCGCCGCGACACGTGGTCGAGAAACTCGTACGGCAGGCGCGCCCAGTGCGCGGTCATGAAGTCCACGGTCTCCACCGCGCGCAGCGCGATCACGTAGTCGTAGCGGCGCCCATCGCCCATGACGCCCACCGAGCGCACCGGCAGGAACACCGCGAAGGCCTGGCTGATGCGGTCGTAGAGATCGTGCTTGCGCAGTTCCTCGATGAAGATGGCATCGGCGCGCCGCAGCAGCTCGGCGTACTCCTTGCGCACCTCGCCGAGAATCCGCACGCCCAGGCCGGGTCCGGGGAACGGGTGTCGATAGACCATCTCGCGCGGCAAGCCCAGCTCGATACCGAGCCGACGCACCTCGTCCTTGAACAGTTCGCGCAGCGGCTCGAGCAGCTGCAGATTCATCTTCTCGGGCAGTCCGCCGACGTTGTGGTGCGACTTGATGACGTGCGCCTTGCCGGTGCGCGCGCCGGCGGATTCGATGACGTCGGGATAGATCGTCCCCTGCGCGAGGAACTGCACGCCGCTTAAGGCGTGCGCCTGCTCATCGAACACATCGATGAAGGTGCGGCCGATGATCTTGCGCTTGGCCTCCGGGTCGGTGACGCCCGCGAGGGCCTCCAGGAAGCGCGCCTGCGCGTCCACCCGGATGACGCGCACGCCCAGATGCTGTGCAAACGTGCTCATCACCTGCTCGGCCTCGCCAAGGCGCAGCAGCCCATGGTCGACGAACACGCACACCAGCTGCTCGCCGATGGCGCGGTGGAGCAGGGCGGCGACTACGGAGGAGTCGACCCCGCCCGAAAGTCCCAGCAACACCTTGCCCTTTGCGACCTGCGCGCGCACGCGCGCGATCGCATCCTCGATGATGTTGCCGACGCTCCACAGCGCATCGCTGGCGCAGATCTCGCGCACAAAGCGCTCCAGCAGCCGCGTGCCCTGCGGGGTGTGAGTCACCTCGGGATGGAACTGCACGCCGTAGAAGCGCCGGCGTTCGTCGCTCATGGCGGCGAACGGGATGGTGCCGGTGGCGGCGTTCGCCACGAAGCCTTGCGGCAACGCCTCCACGCGATCGCCGTGACTCATCCATACATCGAGCACCGCGCCGCCGGCCGGATTGCGCCGGTCCTCGAGGTGATCGAGCAGGCGCGACGCGCCGGTCACGGTCACTTCCGCGTAGCCGAACTCGCGCTCGGCCCCCGGCGCGACCCGCCCGCCCAGCTGCTGCGCCATGGTCTGCATGCCGTAGCAGATGCCGAGCACCGGTACGCCGAGCTCGTAGACCGCGGGCGGCGCCCGGGGCGGGTTTGCATCGGTCACCGATTCCGGACCGCCGGAGAGGATCACGCCGCGCGCCCGGAAGGCGCGCACCTCGGCGTCGCTCATGTCCCAGGGGTGGATTTCGCAATACACGCCCAGCTCGCGCACGCGGCGCGCGATGAGCTGCGTGTATTGCGCACCGAAGTCCAGGATCAGGATGCGGTGCGAGTGGATGTCAGCGTGTGGAGCGCCGCCGGCGGCTGCAGCGGCGGTGGCGTGGGGGATTTTGGCAGGTCGTGGAACGCTCGCCATGGGCTCAGGACACGCGGTAGTTGGGGGCTTCCTTGGTGATGCTGACGTCGTGCACATGGCTCTCGCGGATGCCGGCGGTGGTGATGCGCACGAACACCGGGCGCGTGCGCATATCGGTGATGTTGCGGCTGCCGGTGTAGCCCATGGCCGCCCGCAGTCCGCCCGACAGCTGACGCAGGATGGTGACCACGCTCCCCTTGTAGGGAACGCGCCCCTCCACGCCTTCCGGCACCAGCTTCTCGAGCTCGGTGGCCGCGTCCTGGAAATAACGATCCGCCGAGCCGTGGCGTTCGCCCATCGCGCCGAGCGAGCCCATGCCGCGATAGGACTTGTAGGAAGCGCCCTGGTACAGCTCGACTTCACCGGGGGATTCCTCGGTGCCGGCGAACAGGCCGCCGATCATGACCGCATGCGCGCCCGCCGCGATCGCCTTGGCGATGTCCCCGGAGAAGCGGATGCCGCCATCGGAGATGACCGGCACGTCCGCGTCGCGCAGCGCTTGCGCGACGAAAGCAACCGCGGAGATCTGCGGTACGCCGACGCCCGCGACGATGCGCGTGGTGCAGATCGAGCCTGGCCCGATGCCGACCTTGACGGCGTCCGCGCCGGCATCGACCAGCGCCTGCGCAGCCTCGGCAGTCGCGATGTTGCCGGCGATCACCTGGCTGTCCGCCCACTTCGCCTTG
>JBGPKC010000052.1:0-22255 GCA_041485725.1 Steroidobacteraceae bacterium | reverse complement strand
GTGAGCACAGAATAGCGCCGTGAGTCTTTCCATTGCGTTTGTCGCGCTCCTTGCGGGCGTCGTTGTGTGGGGGTTGGTGGTAAGAAGATTAACCACCAAGCCGTGGGAGACGTCGGGATCGCCTGAAGATGTCGAGGCGGGTAGCGCGGTCAGTCTGCCGCCGGCGAAGATCGGTCTGTGGACTTTCCTGGCCGTGATCACGTCGTTATTTGGACTTTTCATTTCCGCCTATTGGATGCGCATGGAGCACGCACACGGGGACTGGAATCCGCTCGCCGTACCGCGACTGTTGTGGCTGAACACCGCCCTACTGATCCTGAGCAGTGCCGGCATGCAAGGGGCGCGCGCGGCGGCAAGACGGGCACAGCCAGATCGTCTAAGGGTCGGTCTAATCGCGGGGGGTGTACTCGCCTTGGCGTTTCTGGCCGGGCAGCTTTTGGCGTGGCGCCAATTGAGTGCGTCTGGATATTTTATGGCGAGTAGCCCGGCCATCGCCTTTTTCTACCTGCTGACCGGGGTGCACGGGCTGCATTTGCTCGGTGGCTTGTTGGTTTGGGGTAAGACCGTCGTCAGAATGGCGCAGCCCGGCGTCGAGCTGAT
Organism: Steroidobacteraceae bacterium; assembly: GCA_041485725.1. GTDB lineage: Bacteria > Pseudomonadota > Gammaproteobacteria > Steroidobacterales > Steroidobacteraceae > 13-2-20CM-66-19. The sequence continues at coordinate 21,655 of JBGPKC010000052.1, read as the reverse complement.
TGATGTGCGCTTGAGCGTGGAGCTGTGTACCGTCTATTGGCATTACTTGCTGCTGGTGTGGCTGGTCCTGTTCGCTTTGCTGTTGTCCACCTGAATCTTCGGGTCAAATTCCTATGGCGGAAAATGCCGTGACACCTGCCGGAGAATCCACCTCAGCGCTCGCAGGCTTGCCGGGAGTCGTCTCCGACTGGTCGGCCGATAAGCAAGCCTTCCCGGTCCCCTGGGGCAAGGCGATGATGTGGATCTTCCTCCTCAGCGATACCTTCATCTTCACCTGTTTCCTCACCTCGTACATGAATGTACGGATATCGACCACCGTGCCTTGGCCGAATCCGAGCGAAGTCTTCTCCCTCAATATCGGGGGTACGCGCATTCCGCTCATCCTGATCGCGATCATGACCATGGTTCTGATCACCAGTAGCGGGACCATGGCGATGGCCGTCAACTTCGGCTACCGTCGCCATCGCGCCAATACCACGGCGCTGATGCTGATCACTGCAGCGTTCGGCGCCACCTTCGTTGGGATGCAGGCGTTCGAGTGGACCAAGCTCATCCGGGAAGGAGTTCGCCCCTGGGGGAATCCCCTGGGCGCGCCGCAGTTTGGATCGACGTTTTTCATGATCACCGGTTTCCACGGCCTGCACGTATCGGCGGGCGTGGTTTATCTGACTGTGGTAGCTCTCAGGGTTTGGCGAGGATTCTACGACCGCAAGGGGAGCTATGAGACCGTGGAGATTACGGGCCTGTATTGGCATTTCGTCGATCTGGTGTGGGTATTTATCTTTGCATTCTTCTATCTTTGGTAGGAGGGAAACATGGAAGAAGCCGCCGGACACGAACATGCCGAAGGCCAGCAACATCCCCTCAGTGTCTATTTATGGATCTGGGGACTGCTGTTTGTTTTCAGCACTTTCTCCTATCTCGTCGACTACTTTCATCTGCATGGATATCTAAGATGGACTCTGATCATCACCTTCATGGTGGTGAAGGCAGGCTTGATCGTCGCCATCTTCATGCATATGGCCTGGGAGCGACTTGCACTGAAATTTGCGATTCTCGTCCCGCCGCTGGTCTTGCTGATTCTGATTGGGCTTATGGCGGTGGAAGGGGACTACACGTTCTTAACGCGCTTGGCGGCATTCTTGCGGTGAGCGAAACTTGTGAGCGCAGCCGACGATCGTAAGTTCTCTGACTTGTTCATGCGGGCCGTCGGCGTTCTCGCAGGCTTTGTCGTCGGTATCTTTTTCCTTGCCACTTACGCGGCAAGCGGCGCTCGTACCGAACCGAGCAAGGACGACCCGAAGTACCAGCAACTGGTCGCGGAACGCATTGCCCCGCTGGCGAAAGTCGCGGTCGCGGGCAAGGACAACACCGCGCTCAATGCGCGTGATACAACTCCCGCGGTCCCTCCCCCGGCGGCCGTGCTCACCGGTGAGCAGGTTTACAGCACGACTTGTATCGCTTGTCACGCCGCCGGAGTTGCCGGCGCACCGAAGTTTGGTGACAAAGGAGCGTGGGCACCGCGCCTCGGACAAGGCCTGGCAGTGCTTCATAAGCACGCGCTCGAAGGCTTTCAAGGCAAGTCCGGCGTGATGCCACCCAAAGGCGGCCGGGTCGATCTTGCCGACCAGTCGATCTCGAACGCCGTCGACTACATGGTGAACGCCGCGAAATAGCGCTACGCCCCGACCGCCATGCCGTTAGCCGGTGGGTGCTGAGCGATAGCTGCGAACACTTGAGATATCCGTGGTTGGAGCCCGGACGGTCATCCACGCGTCACGCGACACGATCTGCGCGTCGCCTTTGAATCAGAAGCTCATCGCCTTCTGCGCGAGCCGCGCCGCCGCCGCCTCGAGCGTGAGCGATGCAGCGGCCTCGGGCTCACAGGCCGCGACGGCGAGCGCGGGCTCACCGAGCAGCCGCTCGAGCGAAGCGAGATTCTCGGCGGTGCGCGCCATGGCCGGATCGACGCCGCTCGCGATCCAGCCGGCGAAGCTCACGCCTCGCGCCTCGATCGCGAGGCGCGTGAGCTGCGCGTGGTTCAGACACCCGAGCCTCACGCCGACGACCATGACAGTCGGCACCGCGAGCGCCCAGACGAGATCCGCCATGGTCTGGCGCTCGCTGACCGGGGCGAACCAGCCCCCCGCGCCCTCGATCACGACCCAGTCCGCATCCGCCGCCAGGGTCTCGAAATTCCGGCGGATCGTGGCGATATCAACCTCGATCATGGCCTCTTTTGCGGCGATATGCGGTGAAATGGGCGGCTCAAAGCAATAGGGGTTGACGAGAGCGTAGGGGGTCGTTGCCTGCGCCGCTTCGATGAGGGCCAGGGCGTCGGCGCTGCGCAGGCCCTCGGGCGTGCGGATGGCGCCGGAAGCCACCGGCTTCATGACCGCGACCCGGGCGCCGTGGGCCCGAAATCCGCGCGCCAGGCCGCACGCCACGACGGTCTTGCCCACTGCGGTGTCCGTGCCGGTGACGAAAATCCCCCTGCCCGTCATGGCCGTTCTGCCCGCCGGATCGAGCCGGGCGCGATGCGCGCTTCACCCGCTATGGCCGCCGCGGTGCGGCGCCCGGCCGCTCCCCAGCTCGCGCCGTAGATGACTTCGTAGGTGGCCGGCAGTCGATCATCGCGGCGAAACGCTTCGTAGGCGTCCTGCATGCGCTTGAGGCGCGCCCGGCCCACGAGCGCGCGCGGCCGCCCGGCCGTCACGTTGTGTGCGCCGATCGCCTTCAGATCGCGCATCAGTGACAGCGCATCGGGGTAGCCGACCTCGACACGATCCACGTCGAGCACCGGCTCCATGAGACCCGAGCGCACCAGCGCATCACCGACCTCGTGCACGTCGACGAAGTGATTCACATGATTGTAGCCGTCGGCGCTCGCCCACGCGCCGCGCAGCTCGTGGAGTGTATCCGGACCGAAGGTGCTGAAGGCGAAGAAGCCGTCGGGCTTGAGGACGCGGCGACACTCGGCGAGCGCCGTATCGAGCGGCTCGCACCATTGGAGCATCAGGCTGCTGAACACGACATCCACGCTGGCGTCGGCGAGTGGCAGGCGCAGCGCGTCCCCGCACACCCGCTCGAAGCGCCGCCACCACTGCTGATGCCGGCGCGCCTCGCGCAGCATGCCGGGGGCGAGGTCGAGCGCGATCACGAGCGCGCGCCGGTAGCGGCGCTTGAGCTCGCGCGTGACGCGGCCGGTGCCGGCGCCCAGGTCGAGCACCACACGCGGTTCGAAAGCAAACACGGCGAGCCGCTCGAGCAGCTCGGCGGCCACGCGCGCCTGCAGGCCGGCGGCGGACTCATAGCTGGCGCTGGCGCGATCGAAGGACGCACGCAGCCGGCCGCGGTCGAGGCGAAAGACCCCGCCGAGCTCAGCCACGCAGGAACTCCGTGAGCAGCCGCGCGAAGCGCGCCGGGTTCGACAGGAACGGGGCGTGCGCGGCGCGCGCGAATTCGACGTAGCGTGCCTGCGGCAGCGCCGCCGCCAGCGCGCGGCCAGCCCCCGTGCGCGTGATCCGGTCGAGGCGCCCGCCGATCACCAGCGCCGGCACGCGCACCAGCTCGAGCGCCGGCCGCAGGTCGCCCTCCTTCAGCCGCTCCAGCCCGCGCGCGAGCGCCTCCGGGCGCGCCGCTCCGTGCGCCTCCAGGGCGTGGCGCAGCGTCGCCAGCACGCGGGCGGCGGTGCGCGGGGCGCTGCCGCGCACCTGCAGCGCAAGGAACTCCCTCACCGCGCGCCCGCAGTCCGTCTGCAATTGCTTTTCGAGCTTGCGCAGCAGCGCCGGCGCGGTGCCGCAACGCCAGCCGGCCGCGGCGAGAAACTTCGGTGTCGTGGCGACCAGCGCCAGGCGCTCGACTGCCGCGGGCATGGCGGCCGCGAGATCGAGCGCGAACTGTCCCCCTAAGGACCAGCCGAGCAGCGCGTAGCGCTGCGTCAGCGGCGCGAGCGTCTCGTGCACCCGCCAGGCCTGCGCCGCCGGCGTGCTGGCGCGTGCGTCCCAGTCGCTCTTGCCGTGCCCGGGCAGATCGATGGCGATGACCCGGAAGCGACGCGCCAGAGCGTCCGCGAGCTCATCCCACACCCTGAGGTTCAGACCCCAGCCGTGCAGCAGCACCAGGTCCCGGCCGCGTCCCCTCACCTCGAAGTTGAGAGCGGTCACGCCTCGAGGCTCCGCGCCCGCGCGCACGCGCGCGAGAGCTGCGCGACCAGCTCATCGACCTGCGCCTCCGTGTGCGCGGCGGACAGCGTGATGCGCAGGCGCGCGCTGTCCTGGGGCACCGTGGGCGGCCGGATGGCCACGACCCACAGGCCCGCCTCCTGCAACACACGCTGTGCGGCGAGTGCGGCGGCGGCGCTTCCGAGCACGACGGGCTGGATGGGAGTCGCGGAGTCCCCGAGCGGCACCTGCGCCTGCTTCGCGTGCCTGCGAAAGCGCGCGGTGAGCGCCAGCACGCGCTCGCGCCGCCAGCTCTCGGCCTGCGCCAGCTCGAGCGCCCGGCGCGTGGCGGCCGCCACCGGCTGCGGCAGTGCGGTGGTGTAGATATAGGTGCGCGCCGTCTGGATCAGGTACTCGATGAGATCGGCGCCGCCGGCTACGAACGCGCCGAACGAGCCGAAGGCCTTGCCGAGTGTGCCGATGAGCACCGGCACCTCCTCGGCACCGAGGCCAAAATGCTCGAGCGCGCCGCGGCCGCTCGCGCCCACGACACCCAGGCCGTGGGCGTCGTCGACCACGAGCCACGCGTCCTGCGTGCGCGCGGCGCGCGCCAGCTCCGGCAGCGGCGCCAGATCCCCGTCCATGCTGAACACGCCGTCGGTGGCGATGAGCGCCGCGCGGGCGCCGTCCGAGCCGAGCAGGCCGGCGGCGGCCTGCGCGTCGGCGTGGCGGTAGCGCCGCAGGACCGCGCCCGAAAGGATCGCGCCGTCGATGAGGGAGGCGTGGCACAGCCGATCGAGCAGCACGCGCTCGCCACGCCCCGCGAGCGCGCTCATCACCGCGAGGTTCGCCATGTAGCCGGTGGAAAAGAGCAGCGCGCGCTCGCGCCCGGTGAAGGCCGCCAGCTCCTCTTCCAGATGCTGGTGCTCGGCGCCGTGGCCGGTGACCAGATGCGAGGCGCCGCTGCCAGCGCCGGCACGCGCCGCGCACGCGCTCATGGCCGCGGCGAGCGCCGGGTGGCGCGCCAGGCCCAGGTAATCGTTGCTGCTGAAGTCGATGAGCTCACGCCCGCCGGCGAGCGCCACCACGCGACTGTCCGGAGCCAGGAATGCCTCGACCGTGGTGCGCGCGCGCTGCAGCTGCCGTTGCGCAAGCCGCGACAGCGCCGCCTCAAGTGCCGGTGCGGCTCGTTTCATGGCGAGCGGGCAACCCTCGGTTTCAGCTCGCCGCGCAGGCCGCGCCGTCGGGCGCGGCCGGGAAATCCGTGCTGGGCGTGTCGGGCGCGCGCGCGGCGCCCTCGGCGGTGAGTCCCAGCCGCTCGAACAGCCGCCGGTCGCGCTCGACGTCGGGGTTGCCGGTGGTGAGCAGCTTCTCGCCGTAGAAGATGGAGTTCGCCCCGGCGAGAAAGCACAGCGCCTGCAGCTCATCGCTCATGCCCTCGCGCCCGGCCGACAGGCGCACGTGGGCGCGCGGCATCAGTACCCGTGCGACCGCGATGGTGCGCACGAAATCGAACGGATCCACCTCCGCGGCGCCGGCGAGCGGGGTGCCGGGGACCTTCACGAGCTGGTTGATCGGCACGCTCTCGGGATGCGCGGGCAGATTCGCCAGCGTGCGCAGCAGCTCGGCGCGATCGGTGGGCGACTCGCCCATGCCGACAATGCCGCCGCAACACACCTTGAGTCCCGCCGCGCGCACCGCAGCGAGCGTGTCGAGCCGGTCCCGGTAGGTGCGCGTGGTGATGATCTCAGCGTAGTACTCGGCCGAGGTGTCGAGGTTGTGGTTGTAGTAGTCGAGGCCGGCCGCCTTGAGCTCGGCTGCCTGGGCGGGCGTGAGCATTCCGAGTGTGGCGCAGCTCTCGAGCCCGAGTGCCCGCACCTCGCGGACCATCTGCACGATCACCTGCAGATCGCGAGCCTTGGGGGAGCGGTAGGCCGCACCCATGCAGAAGCGCGTCGCGCCTGCCGCCTTGGCGCGCGCCGCATGCTCGCGCACCGCGGCCACCTCCAGCAGCGCTTCCGCGGCCAGCCCGGTGTCGTAACGCACACTCTGCGGGCAGTAAGCGCAATCCTCGGGGCAGGCGCCGGTCTTGATGGACAGCAGCGTGCTCATTTGCACGGTGTTGGGTTCATGATGCGCACGGTGCAGGCGCTGGGCCCGCAGGATCAGGTCCGTGAACGGCAGCGCGAACAGCGCCTGCACCTCGGCCAGCCTCCAGTCGTGCCTTACCTGACTCATGCGGTGCAGGACGATGCCCGAGCGCGCCCGCTCATGTCAACGAGATGCAGTACCTTGAGTCGACAATTGGTCATTCTGTGCTCACCGGCGCAGACCAGCCGGGCTGCGTGTTCAGGTACGGCCGATAGGTCGCAATCAGCTCCTGCCCGATCTGCTCGCGATCGGCTGGCAGCGGAACCACCATCGCATGAACGTGGCTGGCCCCCAGCCGGCATGCCGGAACCCAGTGCTCATGATTCTGAAGCCGGGTCTTGAAGCTGTCAGTGATGCCTACGTAATAGGCATGCCACAAGGCATCGGCCTGGATACCCGCGAAGATGTAAACGCCCGCTTCGTCGTTCCAGTCCGCGTCCATGGACAGGACGTGGAACGCATGCGCTCCCCAGTTGATCGTGTTCGCCATCGTCCTCAGCGCCCCAGCAGGTGCAGGACTAGGGCGAGCGCGACGGCGAGCGCCCCGAGTGCTGCGATGAGCACGCCGGCGGCCGCGCAATCCTTGGCGATGCGAATAGCGGGGTGGTCCTGCGGGTGCAGCCCATCGGCGAGCCCCTCGATCGCGGTGTTGAACAGCTCGGCCGCAATCACCCCCGCGCTCGCCAGCAGCACCAGCGCCCACCACAGCGCGCTCGGGCGCAAAATACCGAGCGCAGCCAGCGCGACTGCGAAAGCCACCAGCTGCGCCTGCAGGCTGCGCTCCGCGCGCACGGCGTGCGCGAGTCCCTGCAGTGCGAAGCCGAGGCGCGCGCGGAACGATTGATTCTTGTAGAGACTCATAAGGTACGAGCCGACACCCCTCTTCCCCGGAGCTTACCCGTGCCGATCCGCTGCCGCACCGTGCTGTCCGCCGCCGTCGCGCTGCTGCTCGCAGTGCTGGGGCCGGCGTCTCCCGCCCGCGCCGGCGGTGGTCCGTTGGGGATCGACCATCGACTGAACTACGACAACAGCGGCATCTGGGCGCGCTCCAACCAGAACGCGCTGATCGCGGTGCTGCTGGTGGGCGAGGTGGGTGGCGCGCTCTGGGAGGGCGGTGAAGAGCGCTTCGGGCGCACGCTGTGGCAGTCCATCGATGCGACGGTCATCGGCGGGGTGTCCTCGGAGGTGTTGAAGCGGGTGTTCACGCGCGAGCGCCCGGACCGGACTTCCGACCCCAACCAGTGGTTCAGGGGCGGTGGCAACCAGAGTTTTCCCAGCGGGGAGGTCACCACCACCAGCGCCGTCGTGACGCCCCTGGTGCTCGAGTACGGCCGGGAGCACCCGGCGGTCTACGCGCTCGAGCTGCTGCCGGTGTACGACGCGATCGCCCGCATGAAGGTCCGGGCGCACTGGCAGTCGGACGTGATCGCCGGCTTCGTGCTCGGCACCGGCGCGGGCTATTTCGCGCACGCCCGCAGCGGTACGCCGCTGGTGTTGTCGTTCATGCCGCACGGCATCTACGTGGGCTTGAAGAAAAAGTGGTGATGCGGCGCGCACCGCTTCAGTCGGCGTACAGGTACTGCAGCAGGATGCCGACGAACACCACCAGACCCACGAACTGATTGTTGAGAAAGGCGCGCAGGCAGGCGGCGGGTTCGCGCTTGCGGATGAGCCACTGCTGCCACAGGAACAGCACGCCGGCGGCGGCCAGAGCCGCGTGATAGGGACGTCCGAAGTGCAGGGTGCGCCCCACCAGCAGCAGCGCGCACAGCATCATCGCCTGCATCACGCCGATCAGCAGCCTGTCCATGTCGGCGAACAGGATGGCGCTCGACTTCACGCCGATCTTCAGGTCGTCCTCGCGATCGACCATGGCGTAGAGGGTGTCGTACATGGACGCCCAGATGACCGCGGCGATGTACAGCACCCACGCGACGTGCGGCAGCGCCTCGCTCTGGGCCGCGAACGCCATCGGCACGCTCCAGCCGCCGAAGGAGACGCCGAGGTACAGCTGCGGTATGGGGAAGAAGCGCTTGAAGAGCGGATAGGATACGGTGAGCAGCGCGCCGATACACGCGAGCTTCACGGTGAGCAGGTTGAGGCGCGTCACCAGGTACAGCGCCACCGCGAGCAGCAGCGCAAACAGCAGCAGCGCCTCGAACGGAGAGACGCGCCGTGCCGCGAGCGGCCGGTCGCGCGTGCGCTGCACGTGCGGGTCGATGTCGCGGTCGAGAAAGTCGTTGATCACGCAGCCCGCGGCACGCATCACCACCACGCCCAGCGCGAACACCAGCAGCACCTGCGGGCGCGGACGGCCGGCGCCCGCGATCCACAGCGCCCACAGCGCCGGCCACAGCAGCAGCCAGGTGCCGACCGGCCGGTCGAGTCGCATCAGCCGGGCGTACTCGGTCACGCGCCGCGCCAGGCGGTACCACAGCGGCGCCTCCGGGAGCTGCGCCGCCAGGGCGGGCGGCTGCGAGGCGCTGGTCATCGTGGCCAGGGTCCGTCGGGAATGAACGCGCTCATGTGCGCTCAAGTCTACTTCGCCGGCCAGGTGCGCCGCAGCGGATGGGCTTCGGTGCTGAGCACGACCTGCTGCGGATCGAGCGTCGCGGGCGGGGCGAACAGCAGGTAGAAATACTTGAAGGTCTCGGCCATGACAAAGCTCTCCATGTCGTCGGCCTGCGCCTTGGTGGTCACGTCGGCGAGCGCGGCGTAAGCGGTCTCGGTGCGGCAATAGCGCACGAAATCCTCGAACAGCTTCCTGCCCATCGCACGGTATTGCGCCTCACCGGTGAGGCGGTACAGGTACCAGGTCGATTCCACGATCTCGGGTCGCAGCGCATAACCCGGCCGGGTGATCCGGCGCCGGCGGTAATCGTAAGCCTCGGGCTCGATGCCGTGCAGGTTCCACATTGCGAACGATGAAGCCTGCAGGCGCCGCGCCCGTTCGATGTCGCCGCAATACGCGAGCAGACCCGGATAGAACGCCTCGAGCGCCCCATACTCGCTGCCGGTGCGCCGGCCGGTGGACATCTCGACCTGGCCGTACCACAGCGCGCCGCCCACTTCCTCGGGATAGTAGCGGTTGGCGGCGGCAATGCTGCGCTTCCACATCGCCAGGCATTGCGGGTCAGCGAACAGGCGCCAGCACTTCCACAGGTATTCGTAGTAGGAGTCGATGCGCGCGCCGATGTGGCTGCGGGTGTTGGTCCACTGGCCGGTGGTGACGTCGAAGCGTTCGCCCACCAGGTCGAGCCGCGAGCGGCGCCGGTAGGTTTCCACCAGTGCGCGCTTGGCGCGCTCGTAGAACACCGGCTTGCCGCTGAGCTTGCTGAGGGTGCCGTACTCCAGCAGCAGGGTGCCGGCTTCGGCGGGATTGCTGTCGTTGCCGTGCGTTTTGCCGCTGCGCAGGTTGACGTATACGTAGGGCAGGCCGGTCGGTGAGGCGAACGCCGGCAGCAGGCGCGTGCCGAGGTCCTGGGCGAGCTTCAGCAGCCGCTCATCGCCGCTCAACTGGTAGCCCGACAGCAGGCCACCGAGCAGCCGGATCACGATCTCGAAATGCTTGACGTCGATGTCCTTATCGAACGACAGCCCGGTCGCGATCAGTTCGCGCGTCTGCCGGGCCTGCTCATCCAGCCCCATCAGGATCATGGTGTCGAGCGCATCGACCGGCGTCATCAGCAGCGATTGCCGGTACCAGTCCCGCGCGGTCCTGCTCAGCGGCCTGAGCACATCGTGCCCCCACGCGTACTGGCGGTAACCACTCCAGGCATGCAGGAACTCCGCCCGCACGCGTTCGGCCAGGCGCGCCGCTGCGGCATCGTCGACGGCTTCCATGACCGGTGCGGGGCTCTGAGGTGCTGCGGCCGCGACGGGTAGCGCGGTAACCAGCATCGATGCGGCCAGCGCGGCGCGCGGGTGCGCCGGCTTCAACATGGTGCCAGCGCGCGCTGCCGCGATCCCTGCAGCGCATACCAGGCGATGTAGGCGTAGCACAGCAGCGGCAGCATGAAGGCGAGCTGCACGCCGATGCGGTCCGCGAGCACGCCCTGCAGCAGCGGGATCACCGCGCCGCCGACGATCGCCATCACCAGCAGGCTGGAGGCCTTGGGTGTCATCGGCCCCAGGCCTTCGATGCCCAGGGTGAAGATGGTCGGGAACATGATGGAGTTGAACAGCCCGATCCCGATCACACTCCACATCGCCAGCGCGCCGCTGCTGACGATGGTGGTCGCCAGCAATGCGATCGCAACCAGCGCGAACACCCCCAACAGCACGCGCGGCGCGATCCGGCGCAGCAACGCCGAGCCGATGAAGCGCCCGGTCATCGCGGCGCCCCAGTAGTACGAAACATAGTGCGCGGCGCTGCCGGCATCGATGTTGCCGATGCGCGGAGCCGCGATGTAACTGATCAGGAAGCTGCCGATGGTCACTTCGGCGCCGACGTAAACGAAGATGGCGATCACCCCCAGGCGCAGATTCCGGTGCCGCAGCGCCTCGGCGAACGTGTGGCGGTGCGCATCGGCCTGTTCGGTGGCCTCGGTCAGCGGCGGCAGGCGGAACAGGTACACACAGCTCGCCAGCAGCAGCAAGCCGCCGGCGACCGCGAGATACGGCAGCTGCACCGATTCGGCCTGCGCGATTCGATAGGCCTCCTGCCGCGCTCCCGGCAGCTGCGCGAGTTCGGCGCTGCCGAGCACGGCGACCGAGAGGATCAGCGGTCCGATCAGGGCCGGCGAGAGAGTGTGACCGAGCGAATTCAGCGCCTGCGCCAGCGTGAGCCGGCTGGAGGCGCCGCGTGGCTCGCCGAGCAGGCTGATGTACGGGTTCGCCGAGACCTGCAGCAGCGTGATGCCGCTGGCGAGCACGAACAGCGCCAGCAGGAACAGCGGATACGAGGGCACCTTGGCCGCCGGATAGAACGCCAGTGCGCCGAGGGCGGCGATGATCAGCCCGATGACCATGCTCGGCCGGTAACCGACGCGCGCCATGACGCGTCCCGCGGGTAGCGACATCACCAGGTAGGTGCTGAAGAAGGTGAACTGGATCAGCATCGTGCGCGCGTAGTTCATCTCGAACACCGCCTTCAGATGCGGAATCAGCACGTCGTTGAGGCTGGTGAGGCCGCCCCAGGTGAAGAAGATGATGGAGAGGACCGCGATCGCCGCGTTGGAGGACAGGTTGCGGCGACTCACGGCGCGCGCACTTCCTAAGATGGGCTGTGGGTTGCGGCACAATAGCCGATCTGAACGCAGACCAGAAACCTTCAAGGGGTGGCTATGAGGACGCATCCCGTAGTTGTCGGCGCAGTGTTGCTGATCGGGTGGGCGCTGGCGGGCAGTGCACCGGCCGCCGGGGCCGCCGCCAGCACCGCCGCCTACGCTGCCGTCGATCCGTTCATCGGCACCGGCGGCGAGGGACACACCTTCCCGGGCGCGGTGGTGCCGTTCGGCATGATCCAGTTGAGCCCCGACACGCAGATCAAGCCGCGCAACCAGGCCTACGCTTGGGCCGCGGGCTACCGTTACGAAGACCACACCATCGTCGGCTTCTCGCACACGCATTTCTCCGGCACCGGTCACTCCGATCTCGGCGATGTGCTGCTGATGCCGATCGCCGGCGTGGTGCGATTCGAGCGCGGCGCAACGGACCAACCCGGCAGCGGTTACACCTCACGCTTCACGCACGCCGGCGAGATTGCAGAACCCGGCTACTACGCCGTCACCCTCGAGGACTACAACATCCGCGCCGAGCTCACCGCCAGCGCCCGCGTCGGCGTACATCGCTACAGCTTTCCCCCCGACAGGTCCGCGCATCTGCTCATCGACCTGCGCACCAGCCTGTACGACTACCCGGGCAAGGTGCTGTGGTCGCGCCTGCGGCTGCTTCCTGACGGCACCGTCACCGGTTTTCGGGAAACGCGCGGCTGGGCGCCGGGGCGCCAGCTGTATTTCGCGCTGCGCTGCTCGCGCGCCATCAGCGCGCATCAGTTCACCGACACCGAGCAGGAGGTGCTCTACAAGGGCTTCCCGGGGCCGGGCGACAAGGATCCACGCCAGCGTGCGCAGATCGAGGGGCGGCAGCTCGTCGGTGCCCTCGACTTCGACGATGCCGCCGGACAGCAGCTGATCGTGAAGGTTGCGATCTCCGCGGTGAGCGAAGACAACGCGATCGCCAACCTCGAGACGGAAGTCCCGGGCTGGGACTTCGATGCCGTACGGCGCGCTGCCCGGGCGCAATGGACGCAGGCGCTGGAGGCGGTCGAGGTCGACGCGCCCGCGCCGGTGCGGCGCAGCTTCTACACTGCGCTCTACCACGCGTTCATGGCGCCCAGCCTGTTCATGGACAGCGATGGCCGTTTCCGCGGCCCCGACAACGCCGTGCATCAGGCCCGGGGCTTCACCAACTACTCGACTTTTTCGCTGTGGGATACCTATCGCGCGCTGCATCCGCTGTTGACCATCCTGCAGAGCGAGCAACGCAGCAACGACATCGTCCAGTCGCTGCTGGCCGCGCAACGCGCCAGTGCCTTTCGCCTGCTGCCGGTGTGGGCGTTCCACGGCCAGGAAACCTGGTGCATGATCGGTTACCACGCCGTGGCGGTGATCGCGGATGCCTACCTGAAGGGCATCCGCGGCTACGACGCCGAGCAGGCGCTGCAGGCGATGGTGGCCAGCGCCAGTTACGGTCCCTACGGCGGTCTCGCCCAGTACATGCAACTCGGCTACGTGCCGATCGATGAGGAAGGTGAGGCGGCCTCAAAGACGCTCGAATACGCCTTCGACGACTGGAGCATCGCGCGCGTGGCCGAAGCGATGGGCCGTCAGGACATCGCCGCGCAGTTCAACCAGCGCGCCGCCAACTGGCGCCACGTATTTGATCCCGCGACCGGCTTCATGCGCGCGCGCAAGCGCGACGGGAGCTTTCGCGTGCCGTTCGATCCGGCGACCAGCGGTTATGGCTCGGACTACACCGAGGGCAACGCCTGGCAGTACTCGTGGTATGTGCCCCAGGATGTCGCCGGCCTGGCGCAGGCACACGGCGGTGCCGGGCAGTTGCTGGCCCGGCTCGACCAGGTGTTCGACGCCCGGGTCGATCCGAAGCTGTTCGCGCACATGGAAGATATCACCGGCCTGATCGGCTGGTACGCGCACGGCAACGAGCCCAGTCACCACGTCGCCTACCTGTACGCCGCCGCCGGCCAGCCCTGGCGTACGCAGGGGCGGCTGGGGCGGATCATGGCGAGCCAGTACGCACCGCGCCCGGATGGCCTGGCCGGCAACGACGACCTGGGCCAGATGTCAGCCTGGTACATTTTCACCGCGCTGGGCTTCTATCCCATGGCGCCGGCGAGCAACCAGTACATCATCGGCCGCCCGTTTCTGCGGCGCGCCACGCTGCAGCTGCCGAACGGCAGGCGTTTCAGCATGATCGCCGCCGGCCTCGACGAGGCGCATCCCTACATCGCCAGCGCCACGCTCAACGGCAAGCCGCTCGAGCGCGCCTTCATCCGTCACGAGGAGATCATGGCGGGCGGTGAATTGCGCTTCACCATGGCTCGCGCACCGAATACCCGCTGGCCGGGCGCGAACGCGCAGCCGCCGTACTCGATGTCGGACCCGCGCTGAAGCGAATCGCCCTCATCCCACCCGGCCGTAGCGCTCGCCCGCGCCGATCCAGCGGGCGGCGAGCGCGGCGATGTTGTCCGGGTACGATGCCAGCAGCAGCTCGGCGGTCTGCTGCACGCGCGGCAGCAGGTCCGCATCGCGCATCAGATCGGCGACGCGCAGTTGCGCCAGGCCCGTCTGACGCGTGCCGAGGAGCTCCCCGGGTCCGCGCAGCTCGAGGTCGCGGCGCGCGATCTCGAAGCCATCGCTGCTGCGGCGGATCACCCTGAGGCGCTCGCGCGCCAGCGCCGACAGCGGCGCGCGGTACAGCAGCACGCAGGTGCTCGCCTGCGAGCCGCGTCCGACGCGCCCGCGCAGCTGATGCAACTGCGCCAGTCCCATGCGCTCGGCGTTGTCGATCACCATGAGGGTCGCGTTGGGCACGTCCACCCCCACTTCGATGACGGTGGTGGCGATGAGCAGCTGGATCTTGCCCGCCTGGAACGCGACCATGGCGTGATCCCTGGCCGCGCCCGGCATGCGCCCGTGCACCAGCCCGACGCGCACGGCCGGAAGCGCCTCGCTCAAGCGCGCGGCGGTCTCTTCCGCGGCCTGCGCGCGCAATTCGTCCGATTCGCCGATCAGCGGGCAGACCCAGTACGCCTGCCGCCCGGCGCGGCAGGCTTGCGCGATGCGCGCCACGACCTCGCTGCGCCGCTGCTCCGGCACCACGACCGTTCGCACCGGCGTGCGCCCCGGCGGCAGCTCGTCGATGACGGAGATATCCAGATCGGCATAGGCGGTCATGGCGAGCGTGCGCGGAATGGGCGTCGCCGTCATGATCAGCTGGTGCGGCAGGCGCCCCTGCTTCTGTCCCTTTTCCGAGAGCTTGAGACGCTGCTGCACGCCGAAGCGGTGCTGCTCGTCGACGATGACCAGTGCGAGGGCGGCAAAATCGATGCCCTCCTGGAACAGCGCATGCGTGCCGACCACCACGCGTACCTCCCCGCCGGCGATCGCCTCGAGCGCGCTGCGCCGGGCGCGCGGCGGCAGCCCACCCGACACCAGGGCGACGGTCTCGCCGAGCGGGGCAAACCAGTCGCGCAAGGTGCGCCAGTGCTGCTCGGCCAGCAGTTCCGTGGGCGCCATCAGGGCCGCCTGCAGGCCGCTGCCTGCGGCACGCGCGGCGGCCGCCGCGGCCACCACGGTCTTGCCGCAGCCGACATCACCCTGCAGCAGCCGCACCATCGGCACGCTCGTGGCGAGATCGTCCTGCGCATCGCGCAGCGCGCGCGACTGGGCGCGCGTGAGGGCGAACGGCAGCGCCTCCAGGAACCGGTGCGCGAGCCCCTCGCCATCGGCCAGCGCCCAGGCGGGGTCGGTTTTCAGCGCGCGCTTCCTCAGCCTGAGTGTCAGGTGGTGCGCCAGCAGTTCCTCGAACGCGAGTCGCCGCTGCGCCGGGTGACGGCCGGCGGCGAGCTCGGCGAGCTGCGCCTCGCGCGGCGGCCGGTGCAGGTAGCGGAGCGCTTCGCGGAGCGAGGGCAGGCCCGGCGGCAGGACCGCCTGCGGGGGCAGCCAGTCGCGCAGCACCGCTTTCTCCAGCTCGCGCAGCGACTCGCCGATGAGCGCGCGCAGCCGACCCTGGGGCACGCCCTCGGTCAGCGGATAAATCGGCGTGAGCGTGTCTTCGAGCGGCGCGGCTTCCCCGCTGAGGCGGCGGTATTCCGGGTGCACCATCTCGAGCCCGAGCGGGCCGCGGCGCACCTCGCCGAAGCAGCGCAGCCGCGTGCCCCGCGCCAGGCCCTGGCTCTGGCTGGCCGAAAAATGGAAGAACCTCAGGGTCAGCATCCCCGAGCCGTCGGAGATCCGGCACAGGAGCTGGCGCCGGCCGCGGTAGGCGATCTCGGTCAGCTGGACTTCGCCTTCCACCGCCGCCCGCACGCCCGCCAGCAGCGAGCCGATGGCCGACACCCGCGTGCGGTCCTCGTAGCGCAACGGCAGCACGAACAGCAGATCGGAAACGCGCGTCACGCCGAGGCGCGCGAGGCGCGCGGCGAGCGCCGCGCCCACCCCGCGCAACGCGGTCACCGGGCGCTGCTCGGCGCGCTCCCCCGGGGAGGGGGCGGCGGCGGCGGCGGCGAGATACCTGCGGCTCAGCCCAGGTGCAGGACGCACTCGATCTCGACCTGCGCGCCACGCGGCAGCTGGGCGACGCCGACTACCGCGCGCGCCGGGTAGGGCTTGCTGCAGTAACTCGCCATGATCTCGTTCACCGTGCCGAAGTGTGCCAGGTCGGTGAGGTAGACGTTCATCTTGACCGTGTGGGCGAGGGAGCCGCCGGCGGCTTCCGCCACCGCCTTGAGGTTTTCAAACACGCGGCGGATCTGCACCTCGATGTCGCCGCTCACCAGCTGCATGGTCGCCGGATCGAGCGGCACCTGGCCGGACAGGTAGACGGTGTCGCCGGCGCGCACCGCCTGCGAGTAGGTGCCGATCGCCTGCGGGGCGCGCTCGGTGTGAATGCTCTGACGGCTCATCGTTTGTCCTCCTTACCTGCGCGGCATTCACCCGCCGCTGTCGCTGTCGGCTTCGTTGTCGACTTCGCCGTCGAGCGCGTGCTCCGGGCGCGCGCGCGCGGCAATGGTGCGCGTCACGCGCGTGACATCGGCCATGCGGCGGATGACGCGCACCAGGCGCGCGAGATGCCGGCGGTCGCGCACCCGCAGCTCGAAAGTCAGCACCGCGGTGTCGCTGTCCTGCTCGTCGATGGACACGTGGTCGATGTTGGTTTCCGTGCTAGCGATCGCCGCGGCGACCGCAGCCAGCACGCCGGTGCGGTTCACCACGTAAACGCGGATCTCGGAAGAGAACAGCCGATCCGGAGCGGTCTGCCAGCTGACCGGCAGCCAGTTCTCCGGATGCTTGCGGTAGTCCTCGACGTTGACGCAATTCTCGCGGTGGATCACCACGCCGCGGCCCGCCGACAGGAACGCGAAGATCGGGTCGTAGGGAATGGGGAAGCAGCAGCGGGCGTAGCTGACCAGCAGGCCCTCGGTGCCGGCGATCGCCAGCGGCGCCAGTCCGCCCGGGCTGTTCACCGCCGCGGCGCTCGGCAGGAGGCGGCGCGCGACCAGCGGCGCCAGGCGCTCGCCCATGCCGAGCTTCTCGTACAGCTCGTCGAGATCCTTCATGCCGAGCTCGCCCAGCGCGGCGCGCTGCGCCTCGGGCAAGACATCCTCGAGCGACACGCTGAATTCCGCCAGCGCCTGCGTCAGGAGCTTGGAGCCGAGCGCGATCGCTTCCGTGCGCCGCAGACCCTTGAGGTAGTGGCGGATGGCGCTGCGCGCCTTCGCCGTCGCCACGAAGTTGACCCACGAGGGGTTGGGGGTCGCGCCCTTGGCGGTGATGATCTCGACGGTCTGGCCGTTGCGCAGCACGGTGCGCAGCGGCGTGAGACGCCGGTCGAGCTTGGCGGCGACGCAGCGGTTGCCGACGTCGGTGTGCACCGCGTAGGCGAAATCCACCACCGTGGCACCTGACGGCAGCCGCAGGATCTGCCCCTTGGGCGTGAACACGTACACCTTGTCGGGGAACAGGTCGACCTTGACGCTCTCGAGGAATTCCTCGGACGAGCCGGCTTCCTGCAGCGACACGAGATTCGACAGCCACTCGCGCGTGCGCTCGCGCTGCGTGGAGTCGGCGTCACCGCCGGTCTTGTACTTCCAGTGCGCGGCAATGCCCGCCTCGGCCACGCGGTGCATGTCGCCGGTGCGGATCTGCACCTCGATCGGTACACCGTTGGGGCCGAACAGGGTGGTGTGCAGCGACTGGTAACCGTTCACCCGCGGGATGGCGATGTAGTCCTTGAAGCGTGCCGGCATCGGCTTGAACACCGAGTGCACGGCGCCGAGCGCGCGGTAGCAGGTGTCGGGGGTATCGACCACAATGCGGATGCCGTAGACGTCCACGATCTCGTTGAGCATGGCGCGCTTGCGGCGCATCTTGCTGTAGATGCTGTACAGGTGCTTCTCGCGCGCCACCACGTGCGCCTGAATGTTGCTCTTCAGGAGCCCGGCGTTCAGCTGCTGCTCGATCTTCTTGAGAAATTCCTTCTGGTTGCCGCGCGCGCGGCGCAGCGCGTGCTCCAGCACCTGGTAACGGCGCGGATACAGCGCCTCGAACCCCAGGTCCTCGAGCTCGAGCTTGATGTTGTAGAGCCCGAGCCGTTCGGCGATCGGCGCGTAGATCTCGAGAGTCTCGCGGGCGATCGCCCGGCGCCGCGCCGGCGCCATGGCCCCGATGGTGCGCATGTTGTGCATGCGGTCGGCGAGCTTCACCAGGATGACGCGCAGGTCGCGCACCATCGCCAGCAGCATCTTGCGGAACGACTCCGCCTGCGCCTCCTCGCGGCTCTTGAACTTGATCTGGTCGAGCTTGGTGACGCCGTCGACCAGCTCGGCCACGTCCGCGCCGAACCGCGCCGCCAGCTGATCCTTAGGCGTCGGGGTGTCTTCGATGACGTCGTGCAGGATCGCCGCCACGATGGTGTCGGCGTCCAGACGCAGATCCGCGAGGATGGCCGCGGCCGCCACCGGGTGCGCGATGAACGGTTCGCCCGAGAGGCGTTTCTGCCCGTGGTGCGCCGAGGTGCCGAACTCGGCCGCCTCGCGGATGCGCGCGACCTGCTCGGGCGGCAGGTAAGTGCCGACCGACGCCAGCAGTTCCTTCAGTCCCGGGGTGCGTCTTCCGCCGGGCAGCAGTCCCAGGAGCGAAGACGCATAGTCCATGGGTTAACGCTTACCCGTCAGTCTCCGAGGCCGAACTGCGGAGCGCGGAAGCTGGACTGATTGTCGGCCTCGGGCGCCACGGTCTGCGGCAGCGGGTCCGGCTCGCGCAGCATCTCCGCGGTCACGTTGCCGGCGGCGATCTCGCGCAGGGCGAGGACGGTCGGCTTGTCGTTCTCCAGAGGCAGCGTCGGCTCGGCTCCGTTGGCGAGCCGGCGGGCGCGTTGCGCCGCCAACAGCACCAGCTGGAACAGGTTGTCGACGTTGTTCAGGCAATCTTCTACGGTGATTCGGGCCATGGGGTCGCTTGACGAGTGAGGCGCACCGAAAGAGGGGCGCAGGGCCTTATAGTATAGGGCAAGAGCTGCGTGTCAGGCCAGTGCGGCGGGCTCACCGGTGGCGTCTCCCCGTCATTCCCGCCTCAGGAACAGGATGACGCCGAGGTGCCCGGCGTGATCGGTGAATTGCAGGCCGCCGCTGTGTACGCCGCAGTCCTGCGCCAGGAACAGCACCCGGTTCAGGTCGTAGGGGTACATCAGCATCTGTGGATCGCCGCGGGTGATCTGGCGGCGGATTCGCGTCAGCGGACGGCTTATGAAGCGCATCACGCGTGAGGCGCGCGGCCGCACGCCCTGATTTGCGCGGTGCCTGCTGTGCGCATAGGTCATGTGCAGCGCGGCGATCCCGCCGGTGTCCAGGCGTGACAGCAGCGCGCCGATGATGCTCAAGCCCCGTTGCGGATCGAGGTGTTGCAGGACCATGTGCGAGTGAATGAAGCTGAAGCCGGCGCCGTCTCCCGGGTCGATCTCCTCCAGGGTCCGGGCCAGGCGCACGTTGTGACGGTGGTACTTGACGCAGTTGAGCGCTGCTTCCTGCAGCATCGCGCCGGCGATGTCGACACCGACGCAGACCTCGGAGACTTCCGCCAGCGGGATCAGCAGCCGGCCGACGCCGCAGCCAAAGTCGAGGGATCGTCGCGTAGAAAGCTCACCGAAGTGGCGGCGGCAGGCGGCGAGAATTTCCCCGATATGGCTCCTGCCGGTGCGGAAGAACTCCTCCAGCGATTCCGCGCTGAGCTGGCCGCGGCGATAGCGCTCATCGGTCAGAACCCCGAAGTATGGATCCTTCTCTCCCCAGGCTTGCCACTCACTATCGCTGGCCATCGCAAGGCGCCGAACGTGGATGAGGGCACTGTATCAAAGGCCTGCCGGTGCGGCGATAGAGGGGCCCGCACCGTGTTTTCTACGCCGGCGCCAGCAGTTCGTCGAGCAACGCCGCCAGTTCCGGCCGCGCGCTCGTCAGATCCTCACCGCGCCCGGCAACGATGCGCCGCAGGTCGCTGACCGCCTGTGCGAAGTCGTCGTTGACGATGAGGTAGTCGAACTCGCGGTAGTGGGACATGTCGGCCGCGGCATCGCGCAGGCGCCGCGCGATGATCTCCGGGGCGTCGGTCGCGCGGCGCGCCCGCCGTTCGGCGAGCGCGCGGCGCGAGGGCGGCAGAATGAATAGGCTCACGGCCTGCGGCATGGCGCGGCGCACCTGCTGCGCGCCCTGCCAGTCGATTTCCAGGATCACGTCGTGTCCCTGCCGCAGCTGTTCTTCGACGAAGCCGCGCGCAGTGCCGTAGAAGTTGTCGAACACCCGCGCGTGCTCCAGGAACTCCCCGTGCGCCACCAGGCGCTCGAATTGCGGCAGCGGGACGAAGTGGTATTCGCGCCCGTCTTCCTCGGTCGGGCGCCGCTTGCGCGTGGTGTGCGAGACCGACAGGCGCAGGCGCGGCTCGCTCGCCAGCAGCGCCTTGACCAGCGAGGTCTTGCCCGCACCGGAGGGGGCGGCGATGACGAACAGTCTGCCGTGCTTCATGGGGCGGAAATATAGCTGGCCGACCCGAGCATCGCGACGAGCGCCCTGAGCGCCTGGCCGCGGTGGCTGACGGCATTCTTCTCGGCGGGCGTCATTTCGGCGGCGCTGCGCTGCTCGCCCAGGGGGATGAACACCGGGTCGTAGCCGAAGCCGCCCTGCCCGCGGGCCGCATGCGCGATCCGTCCCTCCCAGGTGCCGTGCACAATGAGTGGCGCCTGGTCCGCGACGCTGCGCACCCAGACGATGACGCACTGGTAGCGTGCCTGGCGCCAGCCTTCCGGCACGCCCGCGAGCTCGGCGAGCAGCAGTCTCAGGTTCGCTTCCTCACTCGCGCCCTCGCCGGCAAAGCGCGCCGACCACACCCCGGGGCGGCCGCCGAGCGCCTCCACCTCGATCCCGGAATCGTCCGCCAGCGCGGGCAGGCGGGCGTGGCGCGCGGCATGGCGCGCCTTCAGCAGGGCGTTCTCGATGAAGGTCGTGCCGCTCTCGGTGGCGGGGTGGATCCCGAACTCACTCTGCGGTACGAGCTCAAGGCGAAAGGGCGCGAGCAGCGCTGCGAACTCGCGCAGCTTGCCGGGATTGCCGCTGGCGAGAACGACGCGCGTCACGGCCCCTTGAGCGCCTGAGCCTGCAGCGCGAACAGCTCGCCGATGCCGTGCGCCGCGAGGTTCAGCAGCGCATCGAGCTCGTGGCGGCGGAACGCGTGGCCCTCGGCGGTCCCCTGGATCTCCACGAACGCGCCGCCATTGTTCATGACCACGTTCATGTCGGTTTCCGCCTGGGAGTCTTCGGCGTAGTCGAGATCGAGCACCGGGACGCCGCCGACGATGCCGACCGACACCGCCGCCACCTGCCCGTGCAGCGGGCTCGCGGCGATGAGGCGGCGCTGCACCAGCTGCTCGCAGGCCTCGGCCAGCGCCACGAAGCCGCCGGTGACGGACGCGGTGCGCGTGCCGCCATCGGCCTGCAGCACGTCGCAGTCGATGGTGACGGTGCGATCCCCGAGTGCCTTCAGGTCCGCGACCGCTCGCAGCGAGCGGCCGATGAGGCGCTGGATCTCCTGGGTGCGCCCGGTCTGCTT
>JBGPKC010000051.1:0-22810 GCA_041485725.1 Steroidobacteraceae bacterium | reverse complement strand
CTCGTGGAACGGATGCTGCCAGCGCCCCTGGCCGATGATCCGCAGCAGCACCAGCTCGCCCGGGTGCATGTGCGGGTTGCCGTTGTAGGGCTGGTGCGGATACTGAGTCGCGTAATTCGAATCCATGTCATCGGGCATCGAGCGGCCGTTGATCATGAAGTAAGTGGGGTGGTAGGGCTCGGTCGGCACTTCCAGGCTGCATCCCACCGCGCCGGCCACGCACGCGGCCTTGGCAGTGACCTGCGCCAGCGCCGTTTCATGGATGTTCTGATCCATTTCCGAGAACTGGAACAGGTACTCGCGGTCGTAACAGCTCCTCGGGTTGTCGTAGGCGGAGGAAGCCAGGCGATAGTCGGCCTCGGCGGTGTTGCCCGGAGCCACGTAGTGGCCCACCGTGTTGGGCACGGCATTGCAGCCGGTTTGTGGCGTCGCCGGCACCACGATGATCGCGCCGTAAAGGCCCATCTCGACCTGCAGGTCACCCTGCGTGCCGCTGTAGTAAGCGCGCGTACCCGGCGACCTCGCAACGAGGTGGTAGGTGACCGAGCCGCCCGGCGCCGCCTCCTGTGTCAGCAGGCCGGCTACGCCGCCCGTCGGGGCCGAGCTCACGGCCAGGCCCGGAAACAGGATCGACGTGTTTCCGGCTGCTGCCGGGAGGTTGTTGGTCAGCGTGACATTGAAGGGCGTGTTTTCAGTAACGATCAGCGTGGGACCGGGGATCTGCATCACGCCACCGCATACACCCGTGACGGGCGGCGTGATCGTTGTCGGAGCCGCGCTTCCCGCGGCCGCGCTGCAAGCATATCCCCACGAATAGACCGCCTGTCCGTCGGGCTGGCTGATGGATGCCGGGCTCGCCGTGAGGGTGAAGCTAGTCCCCCTCACCCCGGGAGCAGCGGCGTGCGCCGAACCGAGCAGCAGCAGCAACGCCGCCGCCGCGCTGGCAATGCAAAGCAGTCGATTATTCATCGCGTTCGCCTTCTTCATGGTTCTTGCGCTCATTGCCTGCCCCTTAATTGACATGAACCTCTGTCATCAGACCGCCGAAGTTCTCGGCGTCGTTCGACAGGTGGTCAAGGTTCGGCGTGTAGAGGAAATAGGTGCCGGGGGCCATCGGCGTCGCGGCCAGCCCGGCCGCGTTCGTCCCGGTGCAGGAGGTGAAGACCGCGCGGTTCACGCAGGTATCCAGGATCACGTCCAGCGACTCTCCGCCGGCCAGCGTGATCGAGTTGGTCGTGTAGTACAGGTTGTTGCCGGCCTGGTCGCGCAACAGCTTGGCGTTGTACCCGATCACCTGCATCGGGACACCCAGGGACGCCAACGTCTGGTATTCGGTGACGTCCAGGTCGGAGATGCGCAGCAGCGCACGTCCGCCATGGGGGATGTTGATGATCGCGGGCAGGGGCTGCGAGAAGTGGTTCGTGCCATCCGCGGATACCGTTTGCAGCGGCCCGGTGGTCACGGTGTCGGGGTAGCTGCGGCCGTTCAGCAGGAAGTACTTGTCCTTCATGTCGGAGAAGCCCTCCGGGTTGAACGTCATCCCGACGAAGTGGAAGTTCGGATCGAAGCCGTGGATCTGCAGCGGATACTCGACGTCGTAGATGGTCGAGCCGTCGCCGTCGTTGTAGGCGTACGTGGCGCCCGCCACTTGGGCAACGCTCGTGTTGACCGCCGGCAGCGGATTGCTGCACAGGATGTCGCTGGCCGAGACGCACTTCGTCCGCAAATCCGTGTCCTGTGTCTGCCGCGCCGTATACAGGCTCGTTCCTGCCGTCACCCGGTTTTGGCGCGGCCGCACGTAGATCTGTCCCACCATTCCCATCTGCAGGTGCTCGGGCGGGGTGATGTGACAGTGCCAGAAGTACGTTCCCGCATCCGGCGCTAGGTAGTAATAGGTGAAGCTCGCGCCGATGTTGATGGCCACCGACGCATCCGGCACGCCGTCATAGAACGCCGAGGCGTTCGGGTAGCCGTGGAAGTGGACCGTGTGCTGCTCGAACAGGTCCGGCCGCATCATCATCCCGACGTTGGTGAGCGTGAGGAAGAACTCGTCGTCCTCGTCGATCGCCATCAGCGGCGCGGGGATGTTGCCGTTCATCACGCCCACATCGAGGATCGGGCGCGGATCCACGTGTCCGTCGATGCGGGCGCCGAGCGCCGCGGTCGCGGTGGGCGACTCGGTGATCTGCGCCAGGCCGGTGGTCGGGTCCGTGTACGTGAAAGCAAGGTTGGCGGCGAAAATCGGGTTGACCGCGGTCGCCGCTGTGACCGGCCAATTGCCGTCATAGGCGGTACCCGTTCCCGCGATGGTGACTATGTCGCCGACCTTCACCCCCAAGGGCGCGTTGGCGACCACCGTGACCGTGGTCCCTACCTCGCTGATGTCGTAAATCGACACGATGTTCGGGATGTCCATCGCCAGCCCGACGGCGCCGTTGTATGTAGTAATGCCGCTCGTGGCAGGATCGCCCGGCGCCAGCGGCGTCGCGCCCGAATATGGGGTGTTAAAGACGCTCGGGAACTGCGTGCCCGGTAGGCCGTTGGCGATATCGGTGAGTCCGGACAGAGGCCCGAAGGAGAACATGTACGTCTGCGTGCCGTCGCCCATGGTCGCGTAGCCATCGCCGCCCGAGATCTGCTGGCACTTGATGGCGCCGTTCACATTCCCGGCGCCCGACGACACATAGCCGTTCGTGCCCGCGTAGGTCGGAGCGCTATAGGCCGGCTCCGTGTTGGGTGCCGACGGGTGAGTGACGGTGCTGGTTGGACACTGCACGCGAAACGACTGAGCCATCGCGGGTAGCGCGAACATGCTCAGCAGGCCCAATGCAATCCAACCGCGTGTATTAAACATAACGCCTCCAACCAGATCCGCCGCCAGGCGGAGCGCGGTGAACACCTGTGAGTGACTGTGAAGGGCGTGTCCCGCCCGCTTTTCGTTCTGTATGCAGGTACAAGTTCGACTCTTACCAGCGCCGTTTCTCAGCACTCCGCTTCGAACGGCTCCCAATGCCTCGCCCGTTGGCGTCGCTGCGCTAGACCTGTAGCGCGTGGTTGTTTGTTTACGGGGCCTAACATGCCGGTTGGCGCGCCCGTACGTAATACCCCTCATTCCTAAAATTCGTAGATTTGAATACCCAGTCTCCCTACCGTTAAACCCTATTCGGCCCCGTGAGCCGCAACAGGGCTGACATAATCAACAGCGGCTGGGCGAAAGCGCGCGTGTCAGGGGGTTGGCGGCACGGGGAAGCCGCCGGGACGTGCGCGTGATTCGACAATGCCCCGAGCGGGGCTATTGCCCGTTCAGATTGCCAGGAACCGGAATTCCAGGAGCCGGACCGCCAGGAGCCGGACTGCCAGGTGCTGGATTGCCAGGTGCTGGATTGCCAGGTGCTGGGTTTCCGGGAGCGACCCCGCGGCGGAAGCGCGGCTCGTACACGAACTGCCAGGCGCAATAACAATCGCTGTCGGCAAAGATGGCGTCGATGGGCGCGAAGTTCGCGCGCTTGATCGGAATGAGCCCGGAGCCGCTGTACACACCCTTGATGCCGCCCTCGGGGGCGAGCACCAGCTTCCAGTCTGCGCTGTTGGTCATGGGATCGAGGTAGAGACGGCGCAGGTAGCGCAGCGGTACGGGCGATCGATCGTCCTGCAACAGGTCCTGGAGGGCCTGGGGATAGCGGTGGCCGTGCGCGTAGTACGCGGAAATCGCCATGCGAAAGGCATGACCAACGAACAACAACTGAGTCTCGCGCTCGCGCTGCTCGGTGAGTGTCCAGACGCGTGCCGCCGCCGTGAGCAGCAGACCCATGAGGATGATCGCGGCCAGGATGCCCAGGTATGTGAATCCCGCCTGGGCGGAGCCGCGCGCGCGCATTGCCTTACCAGGAGGCGAACGGGGTGCCGTCGGCCGCCGTTTCGGACGCGCCGCTGTGGACGTCCTTGATGCCGGGATGATCCGGATCGTCCGATTGCACCACCGTCCAGCTGTCGGCGAGCTTGGTGTAGGGATCGACGGGCAAGGAGCGTACATAGCGCTTGTCCGCCAGCGCCGCGAGCGTGTCGGGATACTGGCCGAGATCGGCGTAGTACTTGTCGATGGCCTCGCGCAGGATCGCGAGGTCCTGGCGCAGCACCGTCTCCCGGGCGTGCGCGAGGGTGCGGAAGTAACGCGGCACGGCGATCGACAGCAGCGTGCCGATGATCATCATCACGACCAGCAGCTCGATCAGCGTGAAGCCGCGTTGCAGCGGGGTGCGCCAACTACCAGTCATGGTAATGCACCCCGTTCAGCCCCTCGCCCTTGGCGAGCGAGTACACGTCGTAGAGGTCGTCCCCCGGCTGCGGATCATCGGGCGGACTCGCAAAGCTGCGCAGTCCCCAGGTCTCCTCCGCCGGCACCGAGCCGTCCGGAAAGAACGGGTCGCGCGGCACGCGGCGCAGGAAGTACAGCATCACTTTCTTCTCGCTCGCGGCATCCTCGACGCCGCTGTACAGCGATTTCAGATCCGGCGGGTAGCCCGAGGTATCGAGCTCCTTCTGGATATGGCCGCTATCGCTAGCGAGCTTGTAGGCATCGATTGCGGTGCGGATCTCGCGCAGCGCCGCGCGCAGCTCGGACTCCTTCTCGCGCTTGGCGACCAGTTGCGCGAGCGGCATCGCGGCCGTGGCCATCAGTCCCACGATCGCCAGCGTGATGACGAGCTCAATGAGAGTGAAGCCGCGCGCGCGCATGGGTCTTCAGCGTTGCGCGGCAGCCTGGATCGAGATCTTCAGCGGCGCCGCGGAGCTGTTGCCGACCGCGGCGCCCGCGCCGCCCAGCACATTCATCATGGCCATGATGTTGGTCGCCGGTCGCGCGGCCAGCGCCTTGAACTGCAGCACCATGAGGCTGCCGCTGCCCTGCACGGGCTCGTCGGAGGTCGTCGTAACGTCCAGCTGCGCACCGCTGCCGCGGGTGTCCACCTTGGGGCTGCCCGCTGCCGCCGGCACCATGTCGCCGGGGCTGGCGCTGACGAGCTGCAGCGCACTCGAGTCGAAACGCAGCTGCGAGCGCAGGTGCGTGATCGACTGATCGGTGGCGAGGCGCACCGTCACCTGGAACTCCTCGCCCACTTTCGTCTCGCTCGGGCCCTCCAGCGTCAGCGCCGAGCGCGCCGCGGCTGCGGCACCGCCCGCGGCCGCTGCGGCCGCCGGCGGCTCATTGGACGCCACGGTCGCCGGCACCGAGGTACTCGCTAGTCCTGGCGAAGCGGCGGCGGCCTTGAGGGCGGCCGCGGCCGCCAGTGCGGTCGAATTGGAGACCGCGGCACTGGCCGTGTCGCCCGGGGTGCTCTCCGCGGGTGCGGCGCCCGTCGGCGGCTGCGGCGCCTCCGGCAGAATCGCGCTGCCGGTGGGCATGGCCGGCTGCGAGCTCGATGTCGGCTGCTCCGCCCCAACGGATCCCGAAGTCGCGCTATAGGGCGCCGAGCGCGTGCGGGTCTCGGTACCGTACCAGAACTCGGTCGCATCGCTCGAGGGGCGCGGTTGCATGCGGATGATGCGCGGGGTGATCGACAGCACGATCTCGTCCTTCTCGTGGTCGCTGTGATGCGTGCCGAACAGGTGCGAGAGAATCGGGATGTCGCCGAGGCCCGGGATGGTATTGGCGGTGCGCGTGTCCGACTCCTGTATCAGCCCGGCGAGGATCTGGGTCTCGCCGTCCTTCAGGCGCAGGAGCGTGTTGGCATTGCGCGTGCCAATCTCGTAGGCGATGGTACCCGAGGCGGTCGCGACCTGCTTCAGGATCGAGCTCACCTCCAGGCTGATCTTGATGGCGACGTCGCTGTCCAGGTAGATGGTGGGCTGCACTTCCAGCGTCAGACCGACGTCGAGGTACTGCACGCTGCCCGTCACCACCGGGGCGCCGGACGCCGTGGGCGTCACGCTGTTGGTAATGACCGGCTCCTTGCTGCCGATCAGCACCTTGGCTTTTTCCTTGTTGCGCGCCCTGATCCGCGGGCTCGCCAGGGTATTGACCAGACCGGCCTGCTTCATCGCGTTCACCGTGACACTGAGCGCGCTCAGGCCGATGGTATTGGAGTTCTGGTGCGACAGGTCCGAGAGCACCAGCCCGGAGGCGCCGCTCGTGGCGGCGGCGGCAATGTGCGACGGGGTGAAGGTCGCGCTGGTGGGGTACTGGATACCGAGGTCCTGCAGGCGGCTGCGCGAGATCTCCAGCACCTCCACTTCCAGCATCACTTCCGGCTCGGCCACATCGAGCGATGAGACCAGCTTCTCCGCCATGCGCACCGCATCGGGCGTGTCGCGCATCACGAGAACGTTGGTGCGCTCGTCCACGAACATCGTCTTGGCGGCCAGCACGGTCTTCAGCATCGTCTCCACGTCCTTGGGGGCGGCGTTGGTGAGATAGAAAGTACGGACGATCTGCTGCTCGTAGTCCTTCTGCTTGGCGGCGATGTTGGGATAGATCAGCACCATGTTGTCGGCCAGGATCTGCCGCGCCAGCGCGTTCTGGTCGAGCACCAGGTCGATCGCCTGCTCGACCGGAACGTCCTGCACGAAGATGGTGGTCTTGCCGTCGCTCTTCACGTCCTTGTCGAGAATGAAATTGATGCCGGTCTCGCGCGACAGCACTTCGAACACCATCTTGGTCGGCGCGTCGCGCAGCTGCAGGGTGACCTTGTGGTTGTCACGGGTCTTGAGCCGCGGCGCCACCGTGATGGGCCCGCGCGCGGCGGTGATCTCGGCGGCCAGATCCTGTGCCGGACCGTAACCGGGGCTCTCATTCAGCACGACGCGCAGCTTCGCTTCCGCGGCGTCGTAATCCTTGCGCTCGAAGTCCTTGCGGGCCTGCGCGATAACGTCACCGTGACGCGCGTCGCCTGCCAGACTCGCAAGACCGCGCTTCGCGCGGTCGTTATTGGGATCGATGGTGAGGACGCGCTTGTAGTCCTGCGCCGCAGCATCGAGCTGGTGCGCCGAGCGTGCGGTGTCGGCCAGCGAAATCAGCTGCTGGATCGCTGCCTCGCGACGCGCCCCCAGATCGAGTCGGTAGGTCATGTTGTGCGGGTCACTGTGCGCCGCCTGGCTGAGCAACGCCACCCCGCTCTCGTATTGTCCGCTCTCGATGGCCGCCAGCCCGTCGCGATGCAGCCGCTCGGCCGCGCAGCCGGTCACCAGAACCAGAATCAGAATCAGCCCCGCAATGCGGCGCCATGAGTTCCTCACGGAGCGCCTCCTGTAGTGAGTTGTTGTTGTTGGTTAAGAGGCTTATACGTGAAGACCAGCGCCCCGTTGTTGAACGCGTCCACACTATACGTACCATCCAGCGTGTCCCCGATGTGCACGTCATAGACGCGATCACCGTGGGTCAGGAAAAACACCGGCTTGGCGCCGTTGGGAGCATAGCTGCCCATGTAGGTGAAGGGCAGCGGCGGCGCCACCGGCTTTGGCGGCGGCTCGGGCTTCACCTCTGGCGCCGGCGGCGGCGGCGGCGGCGCCACGTACCAGGAGTGCGTTGCGAACAGCGCACCGGCCGCCGTCGGGTCCACCACGCGATGCGCGAGCGCCAGCAGCGAGCGCGCCACGGGCGCCGTCAGGGTCGTCGCGGCGCGCGGCGCGTGCGCCGGCGCCGCCGCTGTGGCCCGCGCCGGCTCGACGGAATCGGAATCCTTCGGACCGAACGCCACGTACGCGGCGATCAATGCCGCGATGCCGGTCAGCCACTTGCCGCGCTTGCTCAGGTTCATGGTCGTTGTTCGCTGCGCACGAAAACCGCAAAACCGATATCGGCGTTCACGACCTGGTCGCCCACGGTCTTGCGCTCGACGTGCAGTTTGGCAAGCGCGGCCGATGGCACCGCGGTCAGGGTGTGATTGATGAAGTTGCGGATGTCCGGATAGCTGGCCTTGACCGGAAAGTCCAGGTCATAGCGGGCGAGCGCGCCTGCCTTCGGGGGACTGTACACGTAGTGTCCGGTGTCAAGCGTCACGCCGGCCTCCTTGGCCTTGCCGTAGATCAGCCCGATCACCGCAGGTATCTGGTTGCGGGTCGGGAGCGATTCGACCAGCCGCGGCGCGGCCTGGTCGGCGGTGAACGCTGCGGATGGGTGCTGCGCCCGCGCGATGTTCGCACTCAGCGCATCAAGCGCGTGACGCGCTGGCAGCAGCGCGCTCGCGGCGAACACCAGCGCGGCGACCAGCCCCGCCAGGCCGACCTGGCCGGCGGGACCGAGGCGCGCGATCTGATACTGCAGCTGCGGCCCGAGCTGCGTGGCACCCGCCTGCGCCCGGGCCAGGGCCGAAATGCGCTTCGGGAGAGCCGCCACGGCGCTACGCGGCGCGCTCGCGCCTGCGAGCACCGGCGCGGCCGGCGCCTCCACCACGGCTCCCGCCGCGGCGCGGGCTGCTGCCTCGGGTTGGCGCTCCTCGAGGCTCACGGCGCTTCCCTCCATTCCGCGCTCATCGCAAAACGCACCGGCCGTTGCGCGTCGTCGGTTTTCACGTCATGACTGTCGAGCATCGGGTAGCGCAGCAGGCTGCTCGCCTGCAGGCGCTGCACGTAGGCGAGTGCCAGGGGCAAGTCCTTCGACTCGCCGGTGATGTGCACGTTGTGCTTGACGGGATCCGGTTCGATCGAGAGAACGGCGATCTGCCCGGAGGCATCACGGCTCGCGGTCTCAAGCTCCGCCAGCAGCTGGGTCCAGGGGGTCCCGAGCTGCTCGGCCATGCGTCCGGCGGCTTCGGCGAATCCGGCATTGCGCGCGTCAAGGCCCGGCTCGTGACGATTGCGGCGCGTGGCCGCCTCCAGTTTCAGTTCCAGGCCGGCGCGGCGCGCCTGCATGAGCCGGTATTCGGCGTAGCTGCCCGCCGCCGCGCTCGCGCCCAGCAGCAGCAATAGCGCGCCGGCGAGCGTCACGCGTGAACGACGGGCGACGAAATCGACATTGACCACCGGTGCGCTCATGCGGCCAACCGGCGGGTCCTGCCCAGACGCTGCAGAGTCGTCATCGGCCCGCTCGGCTCCTCGAGCCATTGCAAGCCGCTGCCCTCGCCTGCGTTCGCCGTCCCCGCTGCGACCTGACGCCAGGCGTGGGGAGCATCGACGTACACCTGGCCCTCCTCCGGACTGTTGCTGGCGAGCCGGCCGAAGGTCTGCAGGCGCTTGAGCTCGCGCATCCAGTCCGAGCCGATGCGCACGCCGTGAACACGCTCCCAGCCGAAGCGCCCGAGACGGGCCGCGGCGAGCGAGCCCTGTTCGACGCTCACGAACCAGGCGTTGGTCTGCGGCAGACAATGCCGCCAGGCTTCGTAGGCGGCCACCAGCTGCGGTTGCAGCGACAGCAGCGCACCCCCGTGCGCGGCGCAGGCGGCGCGCACGCCTTCAATCAGTTCGCCCGGCACGGCGCAGATGACCCGCGTCGCCAGCGGCGGCGCATCCGAGATGCGCAGGTCCCAGCCGGCCACCCCCTCCCCGTAGAGGCTCGTCAGCAGTTGCCGCCCGTGCGCCAGCCGCTCCGCCGCGGAGCTGAGCGCCGCCACCCACGGCACGATCGCGTAGCGCGCCCAGTGGTCGGCAATCACGACCCGCGTGCGCGTGCCAGCCCAGGGCGGCTGCGCAAGCATGGCCGCGAATGCCTCGAGCGCGGCAGCCCAGGAATCGGTCTTGGCGCCCTCGAAGCGCGCCTCATGCTCGGCGACGTGGGTCGGCTTGGCGCCGCGCTTCATGCGCACCAGGCACAGCCGGTGCGGCGAGAGGTACGCTCCGACCTCGTCACGCCATAATGGTGACACGATTGACCTCTTCCACTGTAGTGAAGCCACGCCGCACCAGATCGAGCGCCGCGGTGCGGATCAGCCGCACTCCGGCCTGTCGCGCCAGTTCCTTCAGTTGCCGCACCGGCACGCGGCTGACGATCGCCTCGCGTATCTCGTCGTTCAGTACCATCAACTCCCCGACGGCCTTGCGGCCGTGGTAGCCGGTGCCGCGACAGTGCCCGCAACCGCGCCCCTTGCGGAACTTGTACGAGGCGCTGGTAACGATCGGAACATGCGATTCCTCGAGCAGCTCGCGTGAGGGCATGTAGGCCTCGGAGCATTGCTCGCACACGATGCGTACCAGGCGCTGCGCCAGCACCGCCGACAGCGCCGACACGAAGCCGTGCGAATCCACGCCCATGTGCACGAAGCGGCTGACCACGTCGAAGACGTTGTTGGCATGGACCGTGGTGAACACCAGGTGACCGGTGAGCGCTGACTGGATGGCGATCTGCGCGGTCTCCGGATCACGGATTTCGCCCACCATGATCTTGTCCGGGTCGTGCCGCAGGATCGAGCGCAGCCCGCGCGCGAAGGTCAGCCCCTTTTTCTCGTTCACCGGTATCTGCAGCACGCCCGGCAGCTGATACTCGACCGGGTCTTCGATGGTGATGATCTTGTCGCGCCCGGTCTGAGTCTCGGATATGGCCGCATACAGCGTGGTGGTCTTGCCGCTGCCGGTGGGGCCGGTGACCAGCAGCATGCCGTAGGGCAGCAGGCTCACGCGGCGCAGCTGCTCGATGATGTTCCACTCGAATCCCAGAACATCGAGCCGCAGGCCGCTCATCTTGGTGAGCGCCTGCTTATCAAGGATACGCAGCACCGCGTCCTCGCCGAACATACTCGGGATGATCGAGACGCGGAAGTCGATCGGGCGGCCGTTTATGGCGATCTTGAATCGGCCGTCCTGGGGGACGCGCCGCTCGGCAATGTCGAGCTCCGACATGACCTTGATACGCGAAATGATCTGCTCGGCGGTCTCAACCCCCCGCACGGTGGCAATGCTCGCGAGCACACCATCCAGGCGATAGCGCACCACCAGTCCGCCTGCGGTCGTCTCCAGGTGAATGTCGCTGGCGCCGGCGCGCAGGGCGTCGTACACGGTGGAGTGCACCAGGCGCACCACCGGGCTGGTGTCCTCGCTGATTCTGACGTAGGAGAGATTGTCGACCCCCTCCTCGCCCTTGGCTCCCTCATCGGTCTCCGGCAGCACCGTGTCGATGGCGCGCAGCCCCTCGGCGCGGCGCGCGATCAGGTTGGCGAGTTCCTCGCGCGCGGTCAGCGCCCATTCGATCGGCGCACTGAGCCGCAGCTCCAGCCAGCCGCGCAACGCCTCATCGAACGGATCGGTAAAGACCGCCAGCAGCCGCTCGCCTTCGTGCACCACGACGCAGTGACGGCGGGTGGCATCTCCCGGCGGCAGCACGGAGAAATCCGGCTCGAGCTGCGCGAGCTCGCCGCTGGAGACGAAGCGGTAGTCGAACGCGCTGGCGAGTGCCTGCGCATACCGATCGCCGGCCAGACCGCAGGTTTCCGCCAGCACCTCGAGGACCGGACGGTTCGCCTGCTGCGCCTCCTTCATGGCGCGCGCGATCGAGGGTTCATCGATCAGCGGGATGGGCGCAGCAGCGGCGGCCGTCGCCGCAGCTGCCGCCAGGCTGGCAGCGGATACCGCGCTCACAGCCGGCGCGGGCTTTTCCAACAGCTGGTCAACCGCGGCGTTCATCGGATGCTCCCGGCGAGCTGGAAGATCGGGAAGTACATGAGCACGACGATCACCCCGATGATCAATCCAATCACGATCATGAGAACCGGCTCGATCAGGCGCGTCATGACCGCCACCCAGCGCGCCAGCTCTTCATCGAAAAAATCCGCGATGCGCTCCATCATTTCACCCATGTTGCCGCTGCGCTCACCGACGCGCAGCATGCGCGCCGCCACCGGGGTCGTGAGTCCATTGCGTTCCATGGCCTCGGCGAGCGATTGCCCCTCGATCACCGCCCGGGTCGCGGCCGCATAGGCGGCGCGTGAACCTGCGAACACGACCCCGCCCGACATGCGCAGCGCCGGCACCGCCGGCATTCCGCCGCGCACCAGCATGCCGACGGTGCGGTACAGGCGCGCGAGCTGATAGACGTGTAGTTGGCGGCCGATGGCCGGAATGCGCGCCAGCCATCTGCCGGCCGCGACCCGCACCGCGGGTCGTCCCACCCCGTAACCGGCACCGACCAGCGCCGCGATCGCGGCGCTGACAACCAGGCCGGCATGCGCATCGATGAGCTGGCCCCATTGCAGCAGTACTCGCGAGGCGAACGGCAGGTCGGTGCCAACATCCTCGTAAATTGAGCTGAAGCGCGGGACCACATAGCCCATCAGGAACAGCGTGACCAGCAACCCCGCCACCAACAGTACCGCCGGATAGATGCAGGCATTGACCAGGGTCTTGCGCAGCCCATCCGCCTGCTGCTGGTAAGCGATGTAGCGCGTCAGCGCCTCGCGCAAGGCGCCGGTTCTCTCGCTGGCACGCACGGATGCGACGTACAGATCCGGAAAAGTGGCTGGATGCTCCGCCACCGCCGCGGCGAGAGTCTGACCCTCGTAGAGGCGAGCGAGGATGCGGTCCAGCGTGCGCTTGGTCGTGGTGCTGGATTCTTTCTGCGCCAGCGCTTCGAGCGCCTCGACCAGCGACAGACCCGCATCGAGCAGCGACACCAGCTGCTGGCTGAATACTGCGAGCTGCAGTTGCGGCGGCTGGAACAGGCGCCGCAAGCGGCGCATCGGTTCCAGCGAAATGACTTTGAGATCCTGGAGGGCGATCTGGCGGCGCGCGTCGGTCTCGTCCACCGCGTCCACTACGCAGGAGATGACGCTGCAGGAGCTGTTGAGTGCCTTGATGCGAAATTCCACAGCCGCTCACCAGTTCGTCAGATCCGCGTCTTCGCCGCTGCCGCCAGCCTGACCGTCGCGGCCGTAGGAGACCAGATCGAAATCATTCTGGTGCGCACCGGGCTGCGCATACACGTACGGGTGGCCCCAGGGATCGAGTGGCACGTCCTTCTTGAGGTACGGCCCTTCCCAGTTCGTGACTCCCTGCGGCGCGCTGTTCAGCGCCGCGAGTCCTTCTTCGGTGGTCGGCAGGCGCCCGACATCCAGACGGTATTGCTCCAGTGCCTTGTCGAGCGCATCGATCTGCGCCCGCGCCGCCTTGACGCGCGACTTGCCCACCTGGGCGAAGTATCGCGGTGCAACGAAGCCCGCCAACAGGCCGATGATCACCATCACGACCAACAGCTCGAGAAGCGTGAAGCCGCGGCTGCGGCCTTTGTTCAGAAAATGGGCAGGGTCGTACATCTTGTACATCGTAGGGGCCACCGTCCGCGCCAGAAGGCGCTTTAGCTGTGTGGTCTTGTTTCCGCCATGGTGATCAAAGACGACCGCGGCCGACAGTGGGCGGGTGCTCTAGCCAACGGAGGGGAAGCCCCTAACCGGGGGTAGGTGATTACGGTAGCTCAGCTGCTGCGCTGCTGGGCGAGCAGCTTGCGATAGACGCGCATCACGTTGGGCACGTACTGGCGGGTTTCGGAGAACGGCGGAATGCTGCGCCCGTAGCGCTCGACCGCATCCTCGCCCGCGTTATAGGCCGCCAGCGCCAACTCGAGATCGTTGCCGAACCGCGCCATCAGGTCGCGCAGGTAGTGCGCGCCGGCCGTTATGTTCTGTTCGGGATCGAATGCGTCGGACACGCCGTAGCGCCGCGCCGTCGAGGGCCGAAGTTGCATCAGCCCCTGCGCGCCACGCTTCGACACCGCGCGTGGGTTGAAGGCCGACTCCACCACGATGACCGCCCGCACCAGTTCAGGGCGCACCGCGGCCGAGCGGGCCGCCCGCTCGATCATCGGATCGTAGAGCGCGGACTTCGCCAGCCATTTTCCGGGGTGCCCGGTCGGCGCCTCAGCCGGGGCGGCGAGCAGCAGCCGGTAGCGCGCGTCCACCGGCACATTGCTGAAATGGGTGACGCCGGTGACGTCCACAAAGCTATAAATGTCCGCGTGCGCGACCCCGCCCGCTGCCGCCGCGAGCAGTGTCATAGTCAAGCGAACGGCCCACGGCGCATGCATTGGGCTCTTTTACTCTCTGCCCGCAGGACATAACAGGTAGGGTAACCGTGTATCTTGTTGTAACTGTGAACTATGCACCGGTGCCGGTGGTGGACCGCCGTTGACTTTCACGGCATGATCCCCGCCAGGAAAAACGAACTCTCCCTGATAATGCCTACAAGAATACGGGGAGCAACGCCGCAAGGCGTTTACCGGTGGTGTACATGACGCACACGTCAGCGCGTATCGTTCTGGTCGAGGATCACGCGATCCTGCGGGAGGGCCTGCGCGCTCTGATCGAGCTGGAGTCCGACCTCAAGGTGGTCGGCGAAGCCAGCACCGGAGCGGAGGGTGTCCGGGTGGTCCAGAGCACGAGCCCGACGCTGGTGATTACCGACCTCGCGATGCCGGGCGGCTCCGGGCTGCGAACCATCGACGAGCTGCGCGCGGCGTGCCCGGATCTGCGGGTGCTGGTGCTCACGGCCTACTGTACGGACGAGTACATCGGGGCCGCGCTGAGCGCCGGCGCCGATGGCTACGTGCTGAAGGATGCCAGCCGCGCGGAACTGCTGCAGGCCATCCGCTCCGTCATCGCCGGCCAGAAGTACTTCTCCGAGCCGGTGTCCGCGCGGCTCGTGTCCGGCTATTTGCGCCGCAACGACCCGGCAACCGACGCCTGCCCCAGGATCACGGAACGCGAACGCGAGGTCCTCACGCGCATCGCACTCGGGGAGTCCAACAAGCGCGTCGCCATGGGGCTGCGTTTGAGCGTCAAGACGGTGGAAAAGCACCGCGCGAATCTCATGCGCAAACTCGAACTGCACAACACCGCGGCGGTCACGCTGTTCGCGGTGCGTAACGGCCTGTTGCCGACCGACGAGAGCTTCGAGGGACGCAATTCCGCCCCCTGAGCTGCTGTCAGGCGGCGTCGGTCTTGCGGGCCTCGCCCGGACCCAGTTGCCATTCGATGCGCGCCTGCGTACCGACGCCGGCCGCGCCGGGCTGCAGCCGCATCTGTCCGCCGGTCATCTCGGCGCGTTCGCGCAGATTGCGCATCCCTCGCCCCGAACGCATCGAGGCGCTGGACACGGAAGCTTCCAGCCCCACGCCATCGTCGGTGACTTCCAGCACCAGCTGGTCGCCAGAGCGCGCCAGCGACACCACCACCTGGCGAGCCTGCGCATGTTTCGCCACGTTGTTGAGCAGCTCCTGCAGGCTGCGGAACACCGAGGTGCTGAGGCGTTCCGGAATGTCCGCATCGACCACCGCCACCGCCTCGCGCAGCGTGAGATCCGGATAGCTCTGCGCGAACTCGCGGCAGAACCAGGAAACCGCCGACGCCGCTCCCAGATCGTCCAGCACCGCGGGTCGCAGGTTCATGGCGATGCCGCGGATCTCCTCCATGGCGTCCTGGAGGGATGCGATGGCGCGCTGCAGGATTGGCTGTGAGTCGTGCGGACGCGCCTGCTGCATCAGCGCCGCGCCGCGTTCCAGACTGTACTTGATCGCGCTCAGCTGCTGCCCCACCGAGTCGTGCAACTCGCGCGCGATGCGCTTGCGCTCCATCTCCTGCGCGGTGATCAGCTGCCGCGACAGCGTGGCCAGTTCGTTGCGCGAGCGGCGCAATGCCTGCTCGGCGGCTTCACGGCGCACGATTTCATTCTGCAAGTCACGATTGACCTCGGCCAGCGCATCGGTCCGTACGCGTACGCGGGATTCGAGCTCCAGATTGATGGTGCTCAATGCTTCGCGCGCCAGATGCAGGGCCGTCACGTCCGCGACCACCGCCACTGCCAACGGCTCTGTGGCGGTGCTTGCCGGGCCGGGCGTCATGCGTCGCAGGGTCACATGCAAGGCCCGCTCCAGGAGGGCATCGCGGAGCTCAAACTCCGCAGGACCCCCTCCCTGCAGGCTCAGCCACCCGGTCCGCAGGGACTCCTTGAGCTGGCAGGCGGCGGTGCCGCAGTTTGCGTGCAATACATCGTGCAGCCCGCGCCCGAGTACGTCGGCGATCGAGCCCAGATTCCAACGCTCGCACACTCGGTTGACGCGCAGTACCTGCCCGCTGCGATCCAGCAGGCAGATGAGGTCCGGGAGCGCATCGACCGTGCATTCCCACTCGAGCTTGGCGCGCGCAATGGCCGCGTGCACGCCCGGCGTATGCGCCGACGCCACGGCGATGTCCTCGCTGGCCTCCCCTGCCCGTTCACCGCTCATGTGAACTCCGACCTGTATCAGCCGACCCGCAATTTTTCTAGCTTCACATCCGGCGCTCGGCCCTTGCAACTGTCGCCGAATTGCAAACAGGCGTCAGCCAATGGCGGGCGTCGCCAGCGATCAGGACGACGACGATCCCGAGGTGGGCGCGTTGGATCTGCCCAGCGACTTGCCGAACCGATAGACAAACCACAGGAGGCCGGCAAGCGCCATCAGGTAAGCCAACAATACCTTCCACCACATGCAGCCCCCCGGGCGTACCAAGAGCACGATCGTTACACGACCGCCGTACCATAGCGCCGGCTCCTCACTCCGTATACGGGGCGCTGCAGCGGGGCCGCCTTGGGGGACACTACGAAGCTCCGGGGTAGGGATCCCCCGTAGAGAATTCGCCCCCTCCTTAGCCTAACCTCCCTGCTGTGCCTTATCCACATAGCGTCGCCGAAGAGGGAGCGTCGACCATGGCTGCGGCTCCCACGGGGGCCTCCGCGCAGAGCGCGCCAGAGCGCCGCAAGACCCGGGTACTCGTCGTCGATGAAGCCGGCATCATGCGCGATGGACTGTGCGCCCTGCTGCAGAGCGATGACGCCCTGGAGGTCGTCGCGGCGACGGCGAGTCGTCGTGAGGCGGTGCAGAACCTTACGACCGCACAACCCGATGTTATTGTTATAGATTTTGCGGCCGACCTGAAGGCCGGTCCGGAGACGATTGTCCATCTGAAGGGCCGGTGGGCGGACGTGCGGGTCCTGGTCCTCACGGTGCGCCGCGACGAAACATTCATCGAGGCGGCGCTGCGCGCCGGCGCCGACGGTTACGTCCTGAAGACCGACAGCCGCGCGGAACTGTTCAACGCCGTTCACCGGATCGCTTCCGGCAAGAGCTACATCAGCCCCTCGGCCCTCGACCGGATGGTGACCGCCTACGCCAAGACCTCGGATCGGCTGCCCGGGCGCTCGCGTGGGTCGGGTGCCTTGACCAGCCGCGAGCAGGAAGTCATCACGCTGATCGCCAAGGGCTATCGCACGCGCGAGATGGCGGAGCTGATGTCCCTGAGTCATAAGACGGTGGAAAAGCACCGCACGAATCTCATGCGCAAGCTCGGCCTGCGATCCGCAGCAGCGGTCGCGGCGTACGCCATCACGCACGGGTTCGCCTGACAGTCCTGTTCAGCTGCGCAGGGGCGGGAACTGCCGGCAGGCAGTGAGGAAAGCGCACCGGTCCTGTTCCGACTCGATCTCTGCGCGGGACGGCTCGCGTGCAGGCGCAGGAAATTCTGTGTCCATCACCGACGCAACCCCCGAGGCGGGCGGCAGCTGGACCATTGTGGCCGGCGGGCACCACCCGCACAATGCCGCCGGACCCGGACCTGACGCTCGGTGGCATCTTGAACTCGCTCACCCCCCAATCGATTGCAAATTCCCCGTTCATGGTCGGGGTCTCGGGGCACAGGGACCTGGATCCCGACGACCTGCCGCGCCTGCGGGAGGCCGTGACGGGCTTCGTGCAGCAGCTCAGGGAGCAGCTGCCGGACACTGAGTTGCGCATGATCGTCGGCATGGCGCAGGGCGCGGATCTGCTGGTCGCACAGACCGCCCTCGCGCTC
The DNA here is from genome assembly GCA_041485725.1 of Steroidobacteraceae bacterium. Taxonomy (GTDB): domain Bacteria; phylum Pseudomonadota; class Gammaproteobacteria; order Steroidobacterales; family Steroidobacteraceae; genus 13-2-20CM-66-19. Next base: position 5,075 of record JBGPKC010000051.1, on the reverse strand, counting down.
GGCGTGGGCGTCGAAGCCGTGCTGCCCATGCCGCTGGATCTATACGCCGCCGATTTCGACGCCGAGACGCTGGTGTCGCTCAAGAAGCTGCTGCGGCACCCGGAGATCCGCTGTGTCGAACTTTCAGCCGGCGCGCCCACCGACAATGCGTGTCTCCAGCACTCCGCGGCGCAGCGTGACGCGATGTACGCGAACCTTACAGATACCCTCATTCGCCGCAGCAGCCTGCTGCTTGCACTGTGGGACGGACGGGCGTCACAACTGTCCGGTGGCACTGCGGACACGGTGCTTCGTTACCTCGGTGTCCGAACGGACGAGAATGTCGGTATCGAACCGGTCGAGTTCGTCGCTGCGCGCGGCGAGGAAGCCGACACCTGCGCCCGGCTCGTCTACTGGACACCGGCCGCGCGCAACGGCGTCGCCTCTGCGTCGGACTCCCGATCGCCCTGCTTTCTGCTCGGTGTCGGCGAGAATGTCCTGCAGGTGCAGCAGACGATGCCGTCGTGGCTGAAGCACCAGCTCGCCGAGCTTAACAGCTACAACCTGGAGTTTCGGCGCCTGAGCGACGCCGGCCGTCTCGCGACCGCGGATTCTCTGCTGGCGGCACTGCCGGCATCTCTACCGTTGTCCGGGCGGCGCCCGCTCGAGGACATCGATGCCCAGTACCGCAAGGCAGATGCGCTCGCCGTTTATTATCAGCGGCGCTCGGACCGTCTGTTCGATCTGTTTGCGATCACGGCGTTTGCGATGGGCGTGGCGTACCTGGTTTACGACAAGCTCGTCGAGTCGAAGATCCTGTTGATCGCCTACCTGCTCACGCTGCTGGGCAGCCTGTTTACATACCACGTACTGCAGGGCAAGCGCTGGTTCGGCAAGCACCTGACGTATCGTGCACTCGCCGAGACTCTGCGGGCGAGGTTTTACCTGAGACTCGCGGGAACGGATCACCGGGTGGACGCGGCCGAGGTGCTCGCGCTATCGGGAATCGACAGGTTCCGCGGCTTCGGCTGGATCGGATTCGTCCTCAAGGGCAGCGAACCGCCTGATGTCCGGGCGCTAGCCGGCTGTGAGCTGAACGTAGGCGAGATACGAGCGGTGGAGCAGGCGTGGATCGAGAGTCAATACGAGTACTTTACGGTGAGAGTAGCGCGCCTGGAGAAAAGCAGCCGCCGTGTGAAACACCTGAGATACACCCTGTTCATCTCCATTCTCCTCGTGATATCCGCCCTGTTCGCCTTCGGCGACTTTCTGAGTCACGTCGACATGGGGCTCGGCGTACCCCTGAAGAATTCTCTGACCTTCGCCATGGGCCTGCTGGCCGTGCTGCTGGGGGTGTGGGAATTGCACCAGAACAAGATGGCGACCCGCGAGCTGCTGTGGCAATACCGCAATCAGCTGAGTCATTTTTCCCGCGCCAGGGCACAGCTGGCGCGTGTGAGCACGCCGCGCCGGCGCAACGATGTGCTGGTTGAACTGGGCAAGGACTCTTTGATGGAGAGCTATCTGTGGGCCATCCACCGGTATCATCGGGAGCACGAACCACCCGGTGCCGGCGGCGGGCACTGAGCGGCGGGAGTAAGATCAAACCCACCGCTACCGAGACGGGTGCTTCGATGATCTACTTCCTGGCGCTGCTGCCGGCTACCGCACTCACCATTGCCGGTTATTTTGTTCTCTATCTTTCAGGGCGCTCGGAAGGCGCACTGCGGACTTTTGGAAAATACCTCGGATTCTGGGCTTTCACGCTGGCCGGTCTGCTCATACTGGGTGCCGTATTCGCGGCAGCTCACGGCGGTCACCACTGCCCCGTCTTCGGGATGCATGGCACGCACGGTCCGTGGCCTCCGATGGAAGAGCGTCCTGGGGTCGGTCCGCCCGCTGCGAATCCAACAGCTGCTCCCACCCCGCCACCACCACCTACCCCGCGTTAGCGCAAGGCACGCCGCGCCTACTCCTCGCAGGCTTGGGCTTGGAAATCGACCTCCAAGCTATGGCTCCCATGCGCCGTCGGTACGGTGCGGTACTCGCCCTCCAGCAGCGCGACAACTACACCGCTCGCACCTGCGTCGCAGTCAGAACTCTGCGCCCGATCCACCCACCACAGTGGTCGGCGTTTCCGATTCTGCATCGCTGATCTCCCACGTCTGCCGTTACAGAAACAGTATCGCGGCCGTCGGCAAACAGGCATACGTAGAAGCCGCAAACTGGCGAGATCCTCCTCACGGATCTGAGACATTCGACTCTGGAGCGCCGCGCGATATAGTCAATCCGAATGAGTCCGCTCAATCTCCTGCATCCTCGTTGTCATCGCAGTTGGCAAGACGAGCACGCTCACGGCGTGCCCGGGAGTACACTCCCTGCCCCAGGTCATCCTGCCTGGTGACTATAGTGTCGGCGAGTCCGGAGTTAGGCTATGAGACTACGGTACAAGATCCTGGGCGTTACCTTGATGCTCGTGGCAGTCGTGCTGGTGTCGCTGGCGCTCGCTCTGAGCCACGACTCTGCTTGCGGCCCGGCGCCTTTGCTCCCCAACAAGACGCAACTGATGAAAGCGATTGTTTATCGTTGCTATGGATCACCCGATGTTCTGAGGTTTGAGGACATTGCAAAGCCGATCGCTGCTGACGACCAGGTCCTGGTAAAAGTTCACGCGGCCTCCGTCAATCCGCTTGACTGGCACTACATGAGAGGCACGCCGTACCTCGTACGCACGGACTCCGGGTTGGGGAAGCCGACAGACCCGCGACTGGGCGTTGATTTTGCCGGCACAGTCGAAGCAGTCGGCCGCAACGTCAAGCGGCTTAAACCCGGTGATGAAGTATTCGGCGGGAGAGATGGGGCCTTCGCCGAGTATGTCACTGTTCGCGAGGAGCGAGCAGTGGTGCTGAAACCGGCCAACGTGACGTTTGAGCAGGCCGCTTCTGTGCCCATCGCGGGAATCACCGCCTTACAGGCTCTCCGCGACAAGGGGCGGATCCAGCCGGGACAGAAGGTCCTGATCAACGGCGCATCGGGAGGTGTGGGTACGTTCGCCGTGCAGATCGCCAAGTCATTTGGCGCAGAGGTGACCGGCGTATGCAGTACCAAGAATGTGGCTATGGTCCGATCAATCGGCGCAGATCAAGTGATTGATTACACCCAGGAGGATTTTACCAAAGGCGCGCAACGTTACGACTTGATTGTCGACACCATTGGGAATCACCCGCTGTCGGAATACAGGCGCGTCTTAAATCCCCACGGCATCTTCGTTTTAGTCGGAGCACCCAGCGAGGGGCGGTGGATCGGGGGTGTGGCTGTCATGATCAAAGCAATGATGTTGTCACCGTTCGTGAGCCAGCAGTTCCTCCCGTTTCTGGCGGAGCTGAACCAAAAGGACCTGGCCATTCTGGGCGATCTCATACAGGCCGGAAAGGTCACACCGGTCATCGACAGGCGTTACAAGTTGAGTGAGGTCCCGGCGGCGCTCCGGTATCTGGAAGAAGGACACGCTCGAGGAAAAGTAGTAATAAGTGTGGAATAGAACAACAAGACCTATCAACGCACTGCACCCGACTTTGCTCCGCTGCGCTTCGCGGCTGGGCGCCAGCGTCAGGCGACAATAGAGCGCACAGGCGAGCTCCAGCGGCAGCCACTGGTCACCACCATACGAGCGCGCCCAGCCGCGCCAGAGGCGCTACTCCAGAGTCGTCGTGATCCTGACACCCTGCTTCAGTGTCAGCGTAACGGGTGTGCGCTCGGCGATCTCTGCGAGTCGCGCGCGCTGCGCCTGGTCAAGATCACCCTCGAGGCGCAACTTGCGGATCATCGCGCGGTCCTGGCCGTGCACCTCCAGGTGAACGTCGACGTGCACCGAGCGCAGCGGCCAATCCTTGCGCTGCGCGTACATACGCAGCGTGATCCCGGTGCAGGCGCCGAGCGCTGCGCACAACAGCTCGTGCGGCGCGGGACCGAGGTCTTTACCGCCCGCCTCAACGCCTTCGTCGGCCTTCAGCAGATGATGCCCTGCAACGAGCGAAACTTCGTAGTCGCTGGTGCCGATGTCCGCCGTCGCGTGTGCCACGTTGGTCCTTTAAGGAGGGTTAGTGCCCGCGACAAGGCCCTCGGGAGCTCCGCGCTTCAATAGGTCCGGGAGTGCCTGTCCCTGCTCAGTGAAGGACAGTGACACCGAGTTCAGGCAATGGCGTTCGCCGGTCGGCGGGGGCCCATCCGGAAACACGTGACCCAGGTGGCTCCCGCAGCGGGCGCAAACTTCCTCAACACGGATCATTCCATAGCTCGCATCACGAACACGCCTGATATGGGATTCGTCATAGGGCTCAAAGAAACTCGGCCACCCCGTCCCCGAATCGAACTTCGCGCTCGACCTGAAGAGCGGCAAGCCGCAAAAGCGGCAGGTGTAAATGCCGTCCTTGTGATTGTCGAGGAACACGCCACAGAAAGCCGCTTCCGTGCCGTGCTCGAGCAGCACGCGTTGCTCGTCCTGATCAAGGCCCGCGGTGATCTGCGCACGTTGCGCCTCAGTTGGGGGCCGCAAGTCAAAGGGACTCATCGCGATTCTTCTGGCGGCAGACACCAAGCATGGGGAAGCATGGCTTTCAGCTGCCCTTCGGCGCGCGCCAACTCTCGAACGGCGTGATGAATATCGACGCTATGCGCCAACCGGACTTTGTCTTCACGAAAACGCCGCCCCACCTTATGGGAATGGTGGACGGATTCTGACCCGGATCGCCCACCGTGGACAGCACTGGCGTAATCAGCACCGCGACGCCGGGCGACACGCTTGCGATACGTAGTTCCCGCATTTGCGGATCCAATTTCCAGGTACCCTTCCACGCCTCCTCGAACGCCTCCATGGCCTCCTTGTATCCCCATATCGAATTCCCGCCGTATTGGGCCCACACGAAATCTTTTGAATCCAGCAGTACCTCTGAAACGACTGCACGATCGTGAGCATTCTGGCCGGCGATGTAGCGCGTATACACAGCCATGACTTCCGTCTGCGCGGGCCCGCCGACTGACACGGCCGCAGCGGCGGCGGGCGCGGCAGCGGCGGCGGGCGCGGCAGCGGCGGCGGG
>JBGPKC010000050.1:0-22854 GCA_041485725.1 Steroidobacteraceae bacterium | reverse complement strand
CGTCCGGATGTAGCCCGGCCGCTCGACATCGACGTCGTGATCCTGCCGGCGTCTGCGAATCTGGACCGGTTGTACGGCAAGGTCGAAACGGGGGACGGCCTGGAGCTGGCCGAGGGCGCGCAGATCGCGCCGACGGAGCGCCCCGTGGAAGGCATTCCCATCCGCCACAGCATCAAGGTCCTGCCGAAGAAGGACGGGATATTCACCGTCAACGCCGTGGTGAGCGCGGACGCGGCCGGCCAGTCGTGGAGTCAGACTTTCTCCATACCGGTCATCGTCGGGGCACCCTTGCCGGAGGTGCCCGCCAAGCCCCCGAGCAGCGCCTCGACGACCAAGCCGGCTCGGTAGCCAAGCGGCTCCCAGCACTCCGACCCCGGAATCGCGAGGGGCTTCACGGGGAAGTCGTAAGCGGGCCCGTATGATTCCTGTTGGGCCCGGCTTCCTTCGTTATGTCAAATACCCAGACCCTGCGGACGCTCAGCGATTCCGCCGAGGCAGCCCCCGGCGCAACCACCACGCTCGTGCGGGCGGACCCGAGCTCGCCCGCTGAGGCCCACCCCGATCTGCACCCGAATTTGCGCGCGCAGCTGCGCGAGCTGCAGCTGCGCACCGGCAACGCGACCCCCGATCTCGCGATGCTGCTGCGCCTGATCAGCGACCACTATCAGACGCTCGAGGGCGAGCGGCGCGGCGTTGTCGCGTCGATGCGCCTCATGGCCGATGAAGCGCGGGCGCTGGCGCGCGAGGCCCACGCACAGAGCTCCGAGCACCTGCAGGTCATCCTCGATCACATCAAGGACGTGGTGCTCGCGCTCGATGAGGAGGGCGTGATCCGCACCTTCAATCCCACCGGCGAGCGCGTGTTCAGGTACGCGGAAGCGGAGGTCGTCGGCCAGCGCGTCGACCTCCTGATCCCGGAAATCACCAGTGCCACGGGCGAGACGGTTCCGCAGGCCCTCGAGCGCCTCGCCGCCAGCACGGGCGATACCGCGCTCGATCTCGCCGCGCGCGAGCTGTGGGCGCGGCGCAAGGACGGCGAGCGTTTCCGGGCCGAGATCGCCGTCAGCAAGGCGCCGCTGTCACGGCGCGAGATGTTCGTGCTGTGCCTGCGTGATGTCACCGAGCGGCGCGAGTCCGAGGAGGCCACGCGCGAGAGCGCGGCGCGCTACCGGCTGCTGGTCGATCACGCCCCCGAGGCGATCGTGGTCCTGGACGTCGACACCGGGTGCTTCGTGGATGCGAACGACAATGCGCAGAAGCTCTTCGGCCTCGATCGCGCGCGGCTCCTGCAGGTGGGGCCGGTGACCTTAAGTCCGCCGCAACAGCCCGACGGCGGCGCGTCCGAGCAGCGGGCGCGCGCCTATATTCAGCAGGCGCTCGAAGGCAACACGCCGGTGTTCGAGTGGTCGCACTGCGATGCCGCGGGCCGCGAGATCATCTGCGAGGTGCGCCTGGTGCACCTCCCGAGCGGCAACCGCCGCCTGGTGCGCGGCAGCATCGCCGACATCTGCGAGCGCAAGCGCATCGAGCGCATGGCTGCGGCCGAACACAAGGTGTTCGAGCAGGTGACGCGCAACGCCCCGCTCCCCGAGGTGCTCGCCTCCATCACCCGGCTCATCGAGTCGACGGCCGCGGGAACGGTCAGTTCGGTGAGCGTGCTCGTCGAGGACGGCAAGGCCTTCTCCTACATGGTCGCGCCGCAGTTTCCGGAAGCCCTGCGCGTAGCGCTCGAGCGCTCGAGCGTTGACATCCGTAACGGCTCCTGTGCCGCCGCCGTGTACCTGAACCGCCAGGTCCTGGTGGCGGACCTCGCCAAGGACCCCTTCTGGCTCGAGCGGCGTGAGCCGGCGCTCGCCGCAGGCCTGCGCGCGTCGTGGTCGACGCCCATCCAGGCGGCCGGCGGCAAGGTGCTCGGCTCGCTCGGCGTGTACCGCCGCGAGCCCGGGCTGCCGACGCCAGCAGAGTCGCAGATCATGGCGCGCGCCGCGCAGCTCGCGGGCATCGCGATCGAGCGGCGCCTCGCGGAAGAAGCGCTGCGCAGCAGCGAGGCGCAGTTCCGCGGTCTGTTCGAGAGTATCGCCGAGGGCGTGTATCAGAGCGGGCGGGACGGCCGGCTGCTGTCGGTCAATCCGGCGTTCGTTGCCATGCTCGGCTACCGCAGCGCCGAGGAACTGTACGCGCTGCCGAGCGCCGCAGCGCTTTACTGGGATCCCGCCGATCGCGCCGAGTTCGCCCGCCGCGTCGAGTCGGAAGGGGAGATCCGGGATGCGGAGTTCCTCATGCGCCGGCGCGACGGCCAGCAGCTGGTGATCCTGGAGAACGCGCGCCCGATGCGCGATGGCGCCGGTCGCATCCTCGGCTACGAGGGCACGATCGCCAACATCACCGAGCGCAAGCGCGCTGAACAGGCCATGTTCGCCGAGAAGGAGCGCGCGCAGGTGACCCTGCAGTCGATCGGCGATGCGGTGATCAGCACCGACGCCGCAGGGCGCATCGAGTACATCAACCCGGTCGCCGAGAGCCTGACGGCGTGGAGTCTCGCGGAAGCGCGCGGCCAGCCGATCGGCGCGGTGCTCAAGCTCGTCAACGAGCTCACCCGCGAGCCCATCGAGAACTCCCTCAGCGGCGCGCTCGGGCGCGCCGAGAGCGGCGCGCCGACCGATCACTCGGTGCTCGTCACGCGCGCCGGTCACGAGGTGGCCATCCAGGAATCCGCGGCCCCCATCTGCGACCGCCAGGGCCAGGTGATCGGCGCGGTGGTGGTGTTCCACGACGTGACCCGCGAGCGACGCCTGAAACGCGCGCTCGCCTGGCAGGCCAGTCACGACGCGCTCACCGGACTCATCAACCGGCGCGAATTCGACAACCGCCTGCATGCGGCGCTGCTGTCCGCGCAGCGCGGCGAGGGCTCGTACGCACTGCTGTACATCGATCTTGACCAGTTCAAGGTGGTCAACGACACCTGCGGGCACCAGGCCGGCGACCGGCTGCTGCGCGACGTGACCGGAGTGCTGCAGACCCGGGTGCGGGCCTCGGACACCATCGCGCGCCTGGGCGGCGATGAATTCGGGGTGTTGCTCGAGGGCTGCACGCTGGAGCAGGCGATGCGCATCGCCGAAGCAGCGCGCCAGGCAATCCGCGACTTCCGCTTCGTGTGGGGCACGAGCACGCTGTCGGTGGGGGCGAGCATCGGCATCGTGCAGATCCGCGCCGAGACCGAGAACGTCGCCAGCGTCATGAGCGCCGCCGACATCGCCTGCTACGCCGCCAAGGATGCCGGCCGCAACCGCGTTCACGTCTACGAGGCGGACGGCGTCTCGGACCGGCATCGCGAGATGCACTGGGTGGCGCGCGTCACACGCGCCGCGGAGAACAACCGTCTGGAGCTGTTCTTCCAGCCGATCCTCTCGCTGCGCACCCAGGGCGGACGCGGCTTTCACGAACTCACCGTGCGCTTGCGTGACGACGGCGGGGAGCTGGTGCCGCCGTCCGAGTTCATCCCGGCCGCGGAGCGCTACAACGTCATGTCGGTGCTCGATCGCTGGGTCGTGGGACAAGCGCTCGAGCTGCTCAGGGAGCGCCAGCGCCGCGGCCAGGCCCTGCCGCTTCTGGCGGTGAATCTCTCCGGCACCTCGCTCAACGAGCAGTCGTTCGTGGATTTTGTCCTGCACAGCGTCGGGGAGCCGGAAATCGCCGGCGCGCTGTGCTTCGAGATCACCGAGACCGCGGCGGTGACGAGTCTCTCGAACGCCCGCTATCTGATGGGGGAGCTCAAGAGGCGCGGCTGCAAGTTCGCACTCGATGACTTTGGCACCGGCGTGTCCTCCTTCGTGTACCTGAAGACCCTGCCGGTGGATTTCCTCAAGATCGACGGGCAGTTCATCAGTCACATCGCCCAGGATCCGATCAACCGTAGCATGGTCGAGGCCATCGGCAAGGTCGGCAGCGCGCTCGGGATCGCCACCGTCGCGGAGTGCGTCGAGACCGAAGCGGTGCTCGCCGAGCTCAAACGCATCGGCGTTGACTTCGCGCAGGGGATCTATCTGGCGCACCCGCTGCCGATCGCGCAGCTGCCGAAATAGGCGCCGCACCGGTCCGATTCTTCAATGGTGCACGCGGGAGCGCTTGCGTAGAATGCGCGCTCCTGCGCCTGGACGGAACCTCACGTGCACCCAACTCGCCATGCTCCCGCCTTGCCACTGCGCCGGCTGTGCGCAACCCTCTGCGTGTTGTCCCTGAGCGCCCCCGCGCTCGGCGCGCGCACCGCCGCCGCGCCTGCCCCGGCGCCGGAAGCCGTCGCGGCGCAGCTGCGCGATGCGGCGCTCGCCGGATATGACATCGCTTACGCGTGGGTGAGCGAGCTCACGAGCCGCTTCGGCCCGCGTCCCGCGGGCTCCGTCAACGAACGGCAGGCCGCCGAATGGGCCGCCGCGCGCTTCAAGGATCTCGGCTTCGAGAACGTGCACATCGAGAGCTTCCCCGTCATCGCCTGGGTGCGCGGCGCCGAGAGCGCACAGATCATTTCTCCCGTCACGCAGCCGCTGGTGGTCGCGGCGCTCGGGGAGTCCCCGCCGACACCGGCCGCGGGGCTTGAAGGCGAAGTCGTGATGTTCGCAAGCTTCGATGCCCTCAAGGCCGCGCCCGCAGGTTCCCTGAGCGGCAAGATCGCCATGGTGGCGCGCCGCATGGTGCGCACGCAGGACGGCGCCGGTTACAGCACCGCGGTGGTTGCCCGCACCGATGGCCCGGGCGAGGCGGCACGGCGCGGAGCGATCGCGTTTCTGCTGCGCTCGGTGGGCACTGACAGCCATCGCCTGGCGCACACCGGCACCACGCGCTACATCGATGGGCGCGTGCCGGTGCCGGCGTTTGCCTTGAGCGGCCCCGATGCCGATCAGCTCGAGCGGCTCGCAGCGCTCGGGGAGACAGTGCGTGTGCACCTGTACTCGAGCGCCTCTTATGTTCAGGACGCGCATTCGCAGAACGTGATCGCCGACGTGCGCGGGCGCGAGCGGCCGCAGGAAGTGGTGCTGCTCGGGGCGCACCTGGACAGCTGGGACCAGGGAACCGGGGCCGTCGACGACGGCACCGGCATGGCCATCATCATTGCGGCGGCGAAACTCATCCGCGATGCCCCCCAGCGGCCGCGACGCACGGTGCGGGTCGTACTGTTCGGCTCCGAGGAAGTCGCGCAGCCGGTGGCACCTTACGGCGCTTTCGGTGGCCATGCCTATGCCGGCAACCACAAGGCGGAGCTGGCAACCCATGTGCTCGCGGGCGAGAGCGACTCCGGTGCCGACCGCGTCTATCGTCTCGAGCTGCCGCAGGCCGTGTTGCAGGGCGAGTTTGCGAAAACGGCGCTGCGTGTGCTCGACCCCATCGGGGTGTTCGGCGCCCCGCGACCCCCGGAGGAGGCGGGCACGGACGTCGGCCCGTCGGTGGAGGCGGGCGTGCCGGCTTTCGCCCTCAACCAGGACGCCAGCGGCTACTTCGACATCCACCACACCGCCGACGACACCCTCGACAAGATCGACCAGGACCAGCTCGACCAGAACGTGGCCGCCTGGGCGGCACTCGTATGGCTGGCGGCGGACAGCGATGTTGATTTCCGCACCCACGCCGGCACGCCCGCGGCGCAGCCATGAGCGAGCAGATCCTCATTTCGCGCGCCGACGGAGTATGCGAGGTGCGCTTCAATCGTCCCGAGAAGCGCAACGCCATTACCTTCGCCATGTACGAGGCGTTGTACCGGGGCCTGCGCGAGGCGCAGGCGGACGCGGCGGTGCGGGTGGTGCTGCTCGGGGGTGAGGGCGCAGGCTTCTGCGCCGGCAATGATCTGAACGATTTCCTCAGCGGCCCGCAGTTCAGCGCCGAGCATCCCGTCATGGGCTTCCTGCACACGCTGGCGACGTTCGAGAAGCCGCTGCTGGCCGCTATCCACGGGCAGACCGTGGGCATCGGCGTGACGCTGCTGCTGCATTGCGACCTGGTTGTCGCGGCGCGCAGCGCGCAGCTGTCGATGCCGTTCGTCGCCCTGGGCCTGGTGCCGGAAGCGGCCAGCTCGCTGCTGCTGCCGCGGCTGGTGGGTCAGCAGCGCGCGGCGGAGCTGCTGTTGCTCGGCAAGCCGTTCGATGCCGCCACCGCGCACAGTCTCGGGTTGGTGAATCGCGTGGTGGAGGAGGCCGTGCTCCTTTCCGAGGCCCGTGCGCTGGCGCGGGCGCTGGTGCAGCAGCCCAACGGCGCGCTGCTCGCCACCCGGCGCCTGCTGCGCGGTGACCCGGAGCAGGTGCGGGCGCGAATCGAGGCGGAGGCGCGCATTTTCGGCGCCCAGCTGCAGTCGGAGGAATTTCGTGCCGCGGTGCGCGCCTTCCTCGCCAAGGGGCGTGCGGGGTGAACATCTACAGCCTGGAGGGACTCGTTCCGGTGATCGACCCGACGGCGTTCGTGCATCCGCAGGCGGTGCTGATCGGCGATGTGATCGTGGCTGCCCGCTGTTATGTGGGCCCGGGCGCATCGCTGCGTGGCGACTTCGGCCGCGTCATCCTGAGCGCCGGCTCGAACGTGCAGGACTGCTGCGTGCTGCACAGCTTTCCCTCCAAGGACACCCTGCTCGAAGAGGACGCCCATATCGGGCACGGGGCCGTGCTGCACGGCTGCACCATACGCCGGGGCGCACTCATCGGCATCGGCGCGATCGTCATGGATGACGCGGTGGTGGAGGAGGAGGCCTTCGTCGGGGCCGCGAGCTTCGTACGCGCCGGCTTCGTCGTGCCCCGGCGCACGCTCGTCACCGGCGTGCCGGCGCGCATCGTGCGTACGCTTACCCCCGAGGAACTCGCCTGGAAAGCCACCGGGACACGCGAATACCAGGAGCTCGCCGAGCGCTGCCTCGCGACGCTGAAGGAGTGTCAGCCGCTCGCCGCTCCCGAAGCCAACCGCCCGACCCGGGGCAGCTCGGGCGTGGTGCCGCTGCACACCATCGAGCGCCCGAAGGATCTAGGGCGCTGAGACGAGGGCCGCGCGCAGGCGGCCTTCGAGTGCTTCAGCGAGGCTGGCCGAGAAGCTTCCGGTCAGGTGCTGGTCGTCGCGATACACCACCAGCCCCTCGCGCATCACCGCGCAGGTGTGATCGTCACACAGGCTCGGGGTCATATCGATGAAGCCGACGCCCGCGATACCGTGCGCACTGGCCTGCTCTGCCTGGAAAACTCCCGGACTCAGGGCGGGCGAGGCCGCAAACGCGCAGCGTGCCGGGAAGGACGACTGATGCCGAAGGGCGCGGGCGAGACACGTGGGAACGTCGAAGGGCGGCAGGGGTGTCGCGCGTATCGCGACCACGCGAATCCCGGCCGCCGCGAGAGTTTCCAGGGTACGTCGGGTCGCGGCCTGCCACGCCTCATCGGAAAAGCTCGCCGCATCCGCTGGCCTGCTCTCGCGGATATAGGCCGTGGCGCTCGCCATGATCACGAGTCCCGGAGCGATCGACTTGATCCGTTGCAGCGCGGCGGCCCGCCACTCGGCGCACCCATCGCGGGCCGCGAAACCCTCGCGCGGCCTCAGATCCGCGGCCGGGCAACCGAACTTGACGACGGTCGTCAACTGCCAGCCGCGCACCGCCGCGATCCGCTCCACCGCGTTGAACCACTGGATGGCGTCGGAATCGCCGAATAGAACCACGCGGGTGGCCGCGGCGCGGACGCCGAACTCGCAGGTCTCTACCTGCTCCGAGGTGCTGATGCACCGGTCGAGATTCATGTCAGAGATGTCCTCAGCTGCGGCGCCGATTTGTCCCATCTGCGGCGTGCCGGCGAGCGCGTACGCCAGTCGCACACAGCCGAATGCCGCGACGAAGCACAGACCCGACAGAGCCGCTCCGAGCCACAGAGTGGCGATCGGCCGCGCCACAAGATACGGATTAAAGCGTATCGGATTCTCGAGGAAGCGGTGCGTCAGCGCCGCGACCAGCAGCGCTGCGAGCGCGATGAGGATCTTTCCGGGCACCTGCAGGTCGGGCAGCAGCACCATGCCCAGCACCAGAAAGGGCCAGTGCCACAGATACCAGGAGTATGAAAGACCTCCGAGGAGCTGAAACGGCCGCGAACCCAGCAGCACACCCACGCCACGGTGCGGCAACTCGTTGCCGGCAAGGAGCGCGGCGCAGGTCCCGATGACCGGCACGAGCGCAACCCACCCCGGGAATCCCAGCTCGTCCGTCACCAGAAATACGGACCCCAGGATCAACAGCAGGCCACTCCATCCGATGGCGAGCCACGCGCCTCCCGGAAGGACCCGTGCGCCGCGCGCAATCAGACTGGCGAGCCCTCCCAATCCGAATTCCCACGCGCGGGTATGCAGTCCGTAGAACGCGAAGGGGCTCCCGTGCGCGGTCTGGTAAATGCAACCGGCGAGGGAGACGGCGCTCGCGGCCAGCAGCACAGCGGCCAGCGCCGCGCGCGATGATCTGAACCGCCACACCGACATGAGCAGAAAGGGCCACAACAGATAGAACTGCTCCTCGACCGCGAGCGACCACATGTGCAACATCGGATTCGTTCTGACATCGCCGGCGAAGTAGTCGGCCGCATTGATGCCGAAGAAGACATTCGCCACATACACGGCCGTCGCCTGCGCGGCGCGCGCGACCAGCGCCAGCTCCTGGGGGGCGAGGATGATCGCCGCGACCAGCAGTGTGGCCATGACCATCAGCGCCATCGCCGGCAGCAGGCGGCGCACGCGCCGCGCGTAGAAGCGGGCGAGATCGATCGTCCCGGTGTTGCGCACCTCCGTGACCAGCAGTCCCGTGATCAGATAGCCGGACAGTACGAAGAACACGTCAACGCCGACGAATCCTCCGGGCAGGATCGAAATTCCACAATGGGAGGCAACGACGACCGCGACCGCGAGTCCGCGCAGCCCTTCGATGTCCGGTCGAAACGTGTCGGATTCACGCCCCCGCATCGGTCGCGTCAGCCCTCCGCGGGCGGATCGGCGGCATCGGGGTTGATCACCCCAAAGAGCGCCGGAACGCGCGCGTAGAACAGGCGGATCTTTTCCTCGTGCAGCAGCGCAAGGAGCTTGCGCGCCTCCTCGTCGGTCACGATGAACTCCACTTCCACCGTGAGCGTGCCGGCGAGCTCGAAGAAGTGACTCTCGTGCAGCACATGGTGGCGGCCGAAGCCGGCCATGGCGCGGAAGGCGGAGCCGCCGCGGATGCCGAGGCCATTGGCCTTCTCGAGCAGCCACTCCCACACCAGGCGCCGGTCATGCCGCTGTCCCTCGTGAACGTAGAATCTCAGGAATGAGCCTTGCATAGGACGACCGTGCCGATGCCGGCAAATGTCATGAGGACCGATCCCATCAGGTGCGCCGCCGCCGCGCCGAGGGCCAACAGGGCGCGCCCCTGTTGCATGAGGGTCACGACCTCGGCGGAGAAGGTGGAGAAGGTCGTGAGCCCGCCGCAAAACCCGGTGATCACGAGGAGCCGCCACTCCGGCGCCACCGCCGAATAAGTCGCGAACAAGGCCACCGCGACCCCGACGACGTAGCCGCCGATGAGGTTGGCGGCGAGCGTACCCGGCGGGATCGAGGGGAAGTGCGCATTCAGCGTCAGGCCGAGCCACCAGCGCAGGAGCGCCCCGAGGCTCGCCCCGATGCTGACGGCGGCAATTGACCTCCACATAAGCCGCTGCTTGTACCTCATCGCGCGAGCGGCGCGCAACGGTTCGAGTATGCTCCCGCCCCTGGACATCATGCGAAATTCCCTGACACCCTTAGCTGCCGCCGGAGCGCTCGCCGCGGTGTTGAGCGGCTGCTCACAGCACTCCCGGCAGCACGCAGCGGACGAGCGCCTGAGTGCCATCTACAGCAGCGAGTGGAAGTGGCGCACCGACCAGCTGCCCGACAATGAGGACAGCACCCGGCCCGTTGCCGATCGCCTGCCGAAGGTGGACGCGGCGACGCAGGACATGCGTCGCAAATACTGGCAGGACGTGCTGCGCCGGGTCGAGGCCATTCCGCGCGCGCGCCTGTCACCGAAAGAGCAGGTCAACTACGACATCTACCGCGAACAGATCGCGGTCCTGATTGCCAACCAGCGTTTCCGCGACTTCGAGATGCCGGCGAACTCCGACACGACCTTCTGGACGAATATCGGCTACAGCGCGCGCCGCCCGTTCCGCACCCTGGTGGACTACGAGCACTGGATCGCGCAGATGCACGACATCCCGCGCTACTTCCACGAGCAGATGCAGGAGATGCGCGCCGGCATGAAGCGCGGCTTCACTCCGCCGCGCGTCACCATGGCGGGACGCGACAGCTCCATCACCGCGGTCACCGAGGCGACGCCCGAGGCCAGCCTCTTCTATACCCCCTTTAGGGACATGCCGGGCGTACCGGCCGCGAAGCAGGCGAGTCTGCGCGCGGCGGCCCTCAAGACCATCGGCGAAGTGGTGCAGCCGGCGTACGTGGAGCTGTTGAGATTCATGCGCACCGAGTACGTCCCGGGGATGCGCACCACACTGGCGGCCGCCGACCTGCCGGACGGCAGGGACTACTATCGCGCCAAGATCCGCGAGTTCACCACCCTCGACATGGATCCGGATGCGATCCATCAGCTCGGCGTCGCCGAGGTGCAGCGCCTGCATGAGGCGATGCGCGCCACCATGCACGAGACGGGCTTCAGCGGCGACTTTCCGGCGTTCCTCAGGTTCCTGCGCACCGACCCGCGCTTCTACGCCAAGTCGCCCGAGGAGCTGCTGATGCGCGCCGCGTGGACGGCGAAGCGCTTCGACGGCAAGGCGGCGCAGTTCTTCGGTTACCTGCCGCGGGCGCGCTTCGCCATCAAGCCGGTGCCGGAGGACCTCGCGCCCTTCTACACCGCCGGGCGCGGCGGGGCAGGGATCTATCTGCTCAACACCTACGACCTGCCCAGCCGGCCGCTTTACAGCCTGACTGCCCTGACACTGCACGAGTCCGCGCCCGGGCACGCCTTTCAGATCCCCATCGCGATGGAGCACAGGGACCAGCCGATGTTCCGCCAGCTCACCTACATCTCCGCCTACGGCGAAGGCTGGGCGCTGTACTGCGAGCAGCTCGGGCTCGAGATGGGCCTGTACGACACGCCCTACGAGCGCTTTGGCATGCTCGGCTACCAGATCTGGCGCGCCGCGCGCCTGGTCGTCGACACCGGCATTCATGCCCAGGGCTGGACGCGCGAGCAGGCGATCGAGTACTTCCGGCAGTACACCGCGCTCCCCGAGCGCGAGATCGGCACCGAGGTGGACCGCTACATCGCCTGGCCGGGGCAGGCGCTGTCGTACTACCTGGGCGAGCGCGAGTTTCTCGACGCCCGTGCGCGCGCGGAAAAAGCGCTCGGCGAGCGTTTCAACGTGCGCGCCTTTCACGACGCGGTGCTGGAGCTCGGCTCGGTGCCGCTGCCGATGCTGCGGGCCCGGATCGAGCGTTTCATTGCCGACGGCGGTCGCGGTCCCTATCCGGACATGGAGTAGCCGCCCGCGTTGGGGTTACCATACGGCGTTTGCTCAACCTGTTCGCGAAAGGAGTCGGTATGAGACGCACGACATGGTTGGTGGCGATGGGTGCGGCGCTCGCGGTTGTGGCCGGTCAGGCCATCGCCCAGGCTTCGCATGAGAACAGCCAGCAGCAGAAGATGACGACCTGCAACGCGGACGCGAAGGCCAAGGGATTAAAAGGCGCCGACCGCAAGACGTTCATGAAGACCTGCCTGTCCGACAAGACCGCGGCTGCCACCTCGGGCACGACGGGCAACAGCCAGCAGGAAAAAATGAAGACCTGCAACGCGGACGCGACGACCAAGGGGCTGAAGGGCGCGGGCCGCAAGGCATTCATGAAGGATTGCCTGAGCGGCAGCGGCGGCGCGGCTCACTAGAGCCCCCGGCAAGGCGCCGGCGCTTCGGGATTCAAGCCGGGTCCGATCCGGCGCCCGCATTTGCGGAGTTGCGGTTTTTGATATAGATAAATTGCATAGCAGAGGGTCAAAATACGATTATTCGTTAAGCGCTGGCCCTTCCTAGAATCCGGACCCGATGCGGTTACCCACCGAAGCCGACCCGTACCCGTTTGCTGCCCAGCAGCTGCCCTGCCTCGTCGGTGGCCAGTTCGTGCGCCAGGGACGCAGCTTCGAGAACATCAATCCGGTCAACGGCCGGGTCCTGGCCACGGTCACCGAGGCGGATGAGGCGCTCGTCGATCGCGCCGTACAGGCCGCGCGTGCGGCGCTGCGCGGGCCGTGGGCGCGCCTGTCGACGCCGGAGCGCTGCGCCCTGCTGCGCAAGGTCGCGGAGCGCATCGAGCAGCGCTTTGCCGAGTTCGTGAGCGCCGAGATCGCCGACACCGGCAAGACGCTGCAGCAGGCGAGCTCGATCGACATTCCGCGCGGCGCGGCGAACTTCCGCGCTTATGCGGACCTGGCGCTGGCGCGCGGATCCGAATGCTTCGAGATGGGCACGCCCGACGGCCGCGGCGCGCTCAACTACTCGGTGCACAAGCCCGTGGGCGTGGTGGCGGTCATCGCGCCATGGAACCTGCCGTTCCTGCTCATGACCTGGAAGGTGGCGCCGGCGCTGGCGTGCGGGAATGCGGTGGTCGCCAAGCCCTCGGAGGAGACGCCCTCCTCAGCGGCATTGCTCGCCGAGGTGCTGCAGGAGGTCGGTGTACCACCGGGCGTGTTCAATCTGGTGCACGGTTTCGGACCGAAGTCCGCGGGCGAGGCGCTGGTCAGCCACCCCGATGTGAATGCCATTGCCTTCACCGGCGAGTCTGCGACCGGGTCGGCCATCATGAGAAACGCCGCCGACTCGGTGAAGGCACTGTCTTTTGAGCTCGGCGGCAAGAACGCCGCCGTGGTGTTCGCCGATGCGGACTTCGATGCGGCCCTGAGCGGCACCGTGCGCTCGGTGTTTTCCAACTGCGGGCAGGTGTGTCTGTGTTCCGAGCGCGTCTACGTCGAGCGCCCGATCTTCGAGCGCTTCGTGGAGGCGCTCGCGCAGCGGGCGCGCAAACTGAAAATCGGCGGGCCCTTTGAGGGGGCGGACATGGGACCGCTCATCTCGCGCGCGCACCGCGACAAGGTGCTGTCCTATTACCAGCTGGCGCGCGCCGAGCACGGCGAGATCATGTGCGGCGGCGGCGTGCCATCCTTCGGCGATGAGCGCGACCGCGGCGCCTTCATCGAGCCGACCGTCGTGTGCGGCCTCGCCGAGGATGCACGCTGCGTCAAGGAGGAGATCTTCGGTCCCGTCTGCCACGTGGCGCCGTTCGACTCCGAAGAACAGGCGGTGCAGATGGCGAACGACACCCGCTATGGGCTCGCCGCCGCGGTGTGGACCTCGAGCCTGCAGCGCGCCCACCGCGTGGCCCGCCAGATGGAAGTCGGCATCGCCTGGGTCAATGACTGGTTTCTACGGGATCTGCGCACGCCCTTCGGCGGCGTGAAGCTTTCCGGCATCGGCCGCGAGGGCGGGGCGCATTCGCTCGCCTTCTTCTCCGAACCCATGAACATCTGCGTGAAGCTTTAGGGGTGCTGCGGATGCAAAGCGATGCCAGTGCGGGCGCGCACAGCGCCGTGGTCCCGGGCAAGGCCTGGCCGCGGGGGACTTTCCCGCACTTCCGCCGGGCCGGTGATTTCATTTTCGTGTCGGGGACCAGCGCCCGGCGGGCCGACGATTCCATCGCCGGGGCGGAGCGCGATGCCGCCGGCCGGCCGGTGCTCGACATTCGCGCGCAGACGCGCGCGGTGCTGGAGAACATCCGCGACATTCTCACGAGTGCGGGCGCGAGCCTTGCCGAGGTGGTCGAGGTGAGCACCTATCTGGTGAACATGGCCGACTTCGACGCTTACAACGAGGTCTACAGCGAGTTCTTCGGCTACCAGGGTCCGGCGCGCACCACCGTGGCGGTGGCGCAGCTGCCGCACCCGCAGCTGCTGATCGAGATCAAGGCGATTGCCTATCGCCCGGCGGGAACACCGCCCCGTGAGGAGACGCCATGAGGATGGTCGACATTCATACGCACTTTCTGCCGCGCACCTGGCCGGACCTTGCCGCGCGCTTTGGCACGCCGGACTGGCCGTGGATGAGGCATGGCGGTGCGCAGCGGACGATGCTCATGGTCGGTGACCAGGAATTTCGCCCGGTCACTTCGGCGTGCTGGGACCCGGTGGTGCGCCTCGAGGACATGGATCGCGACGGAGTGGACGTACAGATCATGTGCGTCACGCCGGTGCTGTTTTCCTATCAGCGGCCGTCGGCGCAGGGGCTCGAGTGCGCGCGCCTGTTCAACGATGCCGCGCGCGAGATCTGCGCTCACGCTCCGCGGCGGCTGAAGTCCCTGTGCCAGGTGCCGCTGCAGGACACCGATCTTGCCTGCCGGGAGTTGAGCCGGGCGATGGCCGAGGGCCACGTCGGCGTGCATATCGGCAACCACGTGGGCGCGCGCGACATCAACGACGAGGGGATCATCACCTTCCTGCAACACTGCGCCGCCGAGGGCGCGGCGGTGTTCGTGCATCCCTGGGACATGATGGCGCAGGATCGCATGTCCCGGTACCAGCTCCCGTGGCTGGTGGCCATGCCGGCAGAAACGCAGCTGTCGATCCTGTGGTTGATCCTGTCGGGCGCCTTCGAGCGCCTGCCGCGCTCGCTCAAGCTGTGCTTTGCGCACGGCGGCGGCAGCTTTCCGTACCTTCTCGGGCGCGTCGACAATGCATGGCGCAACCGCGATGTGGTGCGCGAGGACTGCCCGCGTCTGCCGTCCACCTACGTCGACCGCTTCTATGTCGACGCCGCCGTGTTCAGCGACGAGGCACTCGCGTTCCTGGTCAAGGTCATGGGCGAGGACCGCGTCATGCTCGGTTCCGACTATCCCTTCCCCCTCGGGGAGCAACAGGTCGGCAACCTGATCCACTCCCAGGAGGCGCTGCCCGCGCCGACCCGCGAGAAGCTCCTGCACGCCAACGCCACCGCCTTCTTTGGCCTCGATGCCGGACGCACTGCGATGAGCGGCGCATCGGCCACGCGCCGCAGCGCCTGAGCCGCGCTTAAGCTCCATGACCTCGGTACGGCTCGAGCGCTGGATCGCGCGCAAATTCCGCCTGCGCCACGTCGAGCTGATCGCCGCGCTGTACGAGTGCCGCAGCATCCTCAAGGCCTCCCGGCGGCTGAATCTCACCCAGCCGACTCTTACCAAGGCGTTGCAGGACGTCGAGGCGACGCTCGACCTGCCGCTGTTCGAGCGTACCAACCGCGGGCTGGAGCCGACCCCGTACGGTGAAATCTTCGCGCGCCACGCCAAGATCGTACTCGCGCAGCTGCGCCACGCGGCCGAGGAGCTGGAGAACCTGCGCGTCGGCTATAGCGGCAAGGTCACGGTGGGCACGCTGCTCGCCGCTTCCGCCAGCATCCTGCCCGATGCGATTGCGCGGCTGAAGATGGAGCGGCCCGGGGTCACCATCAGCGTCGCGGTCGGCACGTACGACATCCTGGTGCCCTCGCTCCTGGTCGGGGATCTCGACATGGTGCTCGGGCGCCTGCCCGAGGAGGGCCGCAGCAGCGCGCTGCTCTACGAGGAGTTCTACTCCGAGCCGATCTGCCTGGTCACGCGGCCCGGGCACCCGCTGTTGCGCAAGCGGCGGCTGGGGCTGCGTGACCTGGTGAACGAGGCGTGGCTGCTGCCACTGCCGGAGACCGCGCTGCGGCGTCAGGTCGAGCGCGCGTTCCTCGAGGCGCGCGCACCGCTCCCCAGGAACGTGATTGAATCCGTGTCGATCCTCACCAACCGTGTGTTGCTGCGCAAATCCGACTGCATCGGCGTGATGCCCTATCACGTGGCGCTGGATGACGTGGAGCACAAGCTGCTGTCGATCCTGCCGGTGAAGCTCAAATCCATGGAAACTCCGGTGGGCGCGATTCTGCGTGCGCCCGGCAACCTGCCGCCCGCGGCCAAGGCCCTGCTCGAGTGCCTGCGGCTCGCGGCCAAGGACGTGCCATCGCCGCGCGAACGACCATGATCGCCTTCGTGAGGGAAGTGGGACGATCGCTCGCGCGCTGTGAACTCACCTTTCTCGCGCGTACCCCGATCGACGTGCCGCAGGCGCAGCTTCAGCACGCGCAGTATGTCGCCGAGCTGAGCGCGCTCGGCTGCCGCATCGAGTGGTTGCCGCCGCTCGCCGAACATGCCGACGGTGTGTTCGTCGAGGATGCCGCGGTGCTGGTGCCGGAAGTCGCGGTCATTACACGGCCCGGCGTCGCCTCGCGTCGCGATGAGGTCGAGAGCGTCGCCGCCGCGCTCGCGCGGCACGTTGCGCTGCGGCGGGTGACCGATCCGGCCTGCCTCGAGGGTGGTGATGTGCTGCGTATTGGCCGCACGCTGTATGTCGGGGCTTCCGGGCGCACGAACCCGGACGGCGTTGCGCAGCTCGCGGAAGGCTTAGCACCCCTCGGCTACGCGGTGCGCGAGGTGGCCCTGCACGGCTGCCTGCATCTGAAGAGCGCCTGCACCTTCATTCCACCGAACGTTCTGCTGGCCAACCCGTCGTGGATCGATGCATCGGCATTCGATGTGGGCGTCGTGATGGCGGTGGACCCGGACGAGCCGTTCGCGGCCAACACCCTGACGCTGCGCGGTCTCACCCTGGTGAGCAGCGCCTATCCGCGCACGCAGCGCACTCTGGAGGCGGCCGGAATCCTCACGCGAGCCGTGGACGTGAGGGAACTGCACAAGGCGGAAGCGGCCCTCACCTGCATGAGCCTGCTGCTGGAGCCCTCGGCCGCGCTCAGCTCCTCGTGACGGCGCGCAGCGCCTCGAGGAACGCAGCCACCTCGGGCTCCGTCCCGATCGTGATCCGGCACCAGTTCTCGTAGGGCGGAAAGAGCCGGCCGACGAGAATGTTGCGCGCGCGCATGAGCCCGGTGAAACGCGCCAGCGGCATACCGGTGTCGAAGAACACGAAATTGCCCTGCGGCTCTGCGTACCTGAGCCCCAGGCGTGCCAGCTCGGTGGTGACGCGGGTGCGGCTCGCCAGGATGCGCCGGCGGCAGTCGGCGAGAAAAGCGTGATCCGCGAGGCTTGCACGCGCCGCGCGCACCGCCAGGATGTTCGGCGTGGACATGCGGGTAGCGGCGAGGGCGGCCGCCATGTCCGGCCGGGCGATGGCGTACCCGCAGCGCAGGCCCGCCATGCCATGGATCTTGGAAAATGTCCTGAGCACGACCACACGATGGCTGGTCTGGACCAGGTCTGCGACCGAAGCCACGTCGGCGCCGACCGTGAAGTCCATGTAGGCTTCGTCGACGATCGTGATGAGGCGCTCGGGCAGCGCCGCCACGAAAGCGCGTAGTTCGCTCGCGCTCACGGCCGTACCGGTGGGGTTGTTGGGATTGCAGATGTAGATTGCGCGCGTGCGCTCGGAGACCGCTGCGCGCATGGCCGGCAGGTCGTGACGCAGCCCGGCATCGACCGGCACGAATTTCAGCGCCGCGCCCCGCAGGCGCGCATAGTCGGGCAGTTCCGCGTAGGTGGGCTCGGCTGCGATGATCTCCCCGGCGTCACGCCCACATAACAGCCCGAGAGCGCACAGCAGTTCACCGGAGCCGGTGCCGGTAACGATGTAATCGGCGCCGATGCCCTCGTGTCTGGCGAGCGCCTCCACCAGTTCCTGCATCTCGGCGTCGGCGGGGTAGCGGCACCCTTGCGCGATCGCCCGGCTCACGGCGAGCCGCGCCGCCGGGGAGGGTCCGTAGGGATTCTCATTCCAACACAGCACCAGGGGCTGGCCGCCGGGGGCCGCCTCCTTGCCGGCCGCGCGCAGCGCGGCGCCCGGTCCCGCCAGCAGCAGGGCGGAGGCGCTCAGCAGGTCACGGCGGCTCAAGGTCATGGCGGTGCTCCCCGTTGTCAGGCAGGGGAAAATACACTGCGGGCGTGGGCACGGCTACGCGCAGGCACGCGACGCCTAATCTGGGGGTATGCGGAGGGAAAAATGGGCAGGGCACCCGGCGTGGACACAGCTCAAGGCGCGACGCTAGACTCCCGGCTGTGTCGGCTACACAACGATCACTGACTCTGAAGATGGGCGGGCCCACCGAACTGGTGTTGGAGCGCGCCGACGGCAGTCAGCGCCCCATTCATCCGCTGTGGCTGCGCGAGCGCTGCCGGGATCCGGCCAGCATCGATCTGCAGACGCAGCAGCGGCTGCAGGACCCGTCGGATTTCGATCTTGATCTGAAAGTGGTGGCAGTGTCGCAGCCGCTGCCGGGCACTTACAGGGTCAAGTTCAGCGACGGGCATGAAGCGAGCTTCAGCGCCGAGGAGATCCTCGCGGAAGCCGCGCTCACGCCCAACAGCCACGATTGCCCAGCGCCGCGTCTGTGGGACGGCACGCTCGCCGATCTGCCGCGGGCGCGCTGGCGCGCCGACCCGGGCGAGGCCGAACTGACCTCCTGGCTCGAAGCGTTCCTGACTCTTGGTTTCGTGATCTTCGAAGGCGTGCCCACCGAGCCTGGCATGGTGCTCAAGCTCGGTTCGATGTTCGGTTTCACGCGCGAGACGAATTTTGGTGCGTTGTTCAACGTGCGCTCGACACCCAATGCCAACGACCTCGCTTACACGTCGCTGTCACTTGATCCGCACACCGACAATCCCTATCGCGCGCCCGTGCCCGGGATCCAGCTGCTGCATTGCCTGGTGAATGAGACCAGCGGTGGTCTGTCCACGCTGGTGGATGGCTTCGCCGTGGCGCAAGCCCTGCGCGAACAGCATCCGCAGGCGTTCGGGATTCTCGCGAGCACACCGGTGCGGTTCAAATACATCGACGTCGACGCCGAGCTGACCGCCAGTGCACCGCTCATCGAACTGGACCTCGGAGGAGATCCCAAGGCCATCCACTTCAGCCCGCGGCTGGATTTCGTGCCGCTGTTTGCGCACGAGCGCCTCGACGCCTACTACCGGGCGCGGCAACTGTTCGACCATCGCCTGCGCGCGCCGGATTTTGAGATCCGGTTTCTGCTGCAGGCCGGCGATCTGGTGATGTTCGACAATTGCCGGCTGCTGCACGGGCGCAGCGCCTTCGATCCGTCCGAAGGCTTGCGTCATCTGCAAGGCTGTTACATCGATATCGACGGACCACGCAGTCTGTATCGCGTGCTGCGCCGCCGCCGCGCTCTGTCATCCGATGTGAGACGCAGCGCGTGAGCAGGATCGTCAGCTTCCGGCGCATGCAGGACGGCACCCGGGAGGACTACCTCCTGCTGGATGAGTCCGAGCGAGAGTATGCCGTCGGCCTGGGCGGGCGCGTGCTCGAGAACCTGCGTAAGCTCGATCACTCCCTCGCAGGCTATCCCGTCAGCCGGCTGCGGCATTGTCTTCAGGCCGCCACCCGCGCCATGAAGGACGGCGCCGACGAAGAAATGATCGTGGCGGCGCTGATTCACGACATCGGCGATGAGCTTGCGCCCTACAACCACGCCGAAGTGGCGGCGGCGATACTGCGACCCTACGTGCGCGCGGAAGTGACCTGGATCGTGGCGCAGCACGGTTTGTTCCAGAACTACTATTACGTGCATCACTTCGGCGGCGATCGCAACGCTCGCGAGCGCTGGCGCCATCATCCGTGGTACGAGGCCTGCGTGCACTTCTGCGCGGCCTGGGATCAATGCTCCTTCGATCCGGACTATCCGACCGAGGACCTCGCCACCTTCGAGCCGATGCTGGCCCGGATTTTCGCACGCCCGCCGCACGATCCGCGCTATTTCTCCGCCAGTTAGAGCAAGCTCCACCGAGTGAACTCGCGCCAGGGGCGGCGGTCATACGGACGATGCGGCCTCTGAACGGCGTGTTACCGAAAGTCGTGGTCCTGCTGCTCGCCGGCAGTCTCTGCGCGTGTGCGACGGCGCCGCGCCGGACCGAGGCGCAACGCGCGGCCGATGCCGATACCGCGGTACGGGTAGAAACCGCACTGACCGCGGACCCGCAGCTGTTTGCGCGGCACATTGATGTCTCGGTCGATGGGGGCGTGGTGTACCTCGGCGGCTATGTCTGGTCGGTGGAGGACCTGTATCTCGCCCGTAACCTCGCCGCCTCGGTCCCGGGGGTCAAGTCCGTCAGCAGCGAGTTGGAACTCATGCGAGGCGGCAGCAAGGGCCGATGAGGCCGTTCGAGGCTTCACCGTCCGATCGCGAGCGCGATCAGCAGCACATTGGCGAATGGAGTCCCGTGGCTCATGGGCTCGGCTCGGGTGTCGAAGCCGCATTCACCCAGCAACTCGCGCCACTGCGCGATGCTGCGGCAGTGCAGGTCGACGCGGCCGTGACCGTGCGCCAGCAGGACGGCCTTGTCGACCCACTGCGTTAAGTAAAAGCGCAGACCCGCGTCGGCATCGCCGACCCGTAGCAGCAGCAAGCCCCCCGGCGGCAGCGCGGCGCGCACCCGCCGCAGCACCTCGCGCTGTGATGGCGCGGGGAGATAGTGCAGGACATCCAGGATGACTACCGCATCGGCGCTACCGAACACGGCGCTGCGGAGGTCGGCCTGTACCACCTCGCACCCAGGCCCGAGTGCGCGGCGCGCCCGATCGACCTCGCGCGCCCTCAGCTCTATGCCGCGCATCGATTCGGGGCGGGGTGCGGGCGGCCAGGCCCGCGGCCAGATCCCGCGCTCGTAGCAGCAGTGCGCGGCGGCCCGCAACCAGGCAGCCAGCAGTCCCTGGCCGCAGCCCAGGTCGAGGATGCGTGGGTAGCCGCGCAGCAAGCCCAGTTCCAGGATCGCGCGGAATACCGGGTCAGCGCGCAGCTTGCCGCGTGCAAAGTGATACGCGAAGCGGCCGGCCTGGCGATAGGGCTCGCAGGCCTGATCGAGCAGCACCCTGCGCAGCGAGGCCCAGTCGCCGTTCGCGACGGCTCCGGTCACGCCGGCCCCCTCCCGGCCGCCGGGGCCCGAATCGGGCACCCGTCCCATCTGAAGTTCCTCCCTGGCGCAAGCGGGGCAGTGTATCCCGGTCGCCATAGCTCAGGCTCAGGATTCTTGTTGCGCCAAAACGGCCTTCTGCTATGTTCCCGCTTTCGGCTGGGATGAGCTGGACGTCGGGATTTGAGGGTTGCAGGGAGCCCGTCTTGAGGGAGACGGGTCTGGGAGGCTCCGTGGCAGTGAGGTATCGTGCCCGCGGAGGCGCCGGCGTCGCTTCGGCACGCCTGCGCACACGGCCATTCCTGCCCCGGCCTCTCGATCACCTCGCCGCCTGGGCAGGCACCGCCGCTCCCGCCCCCAACCGCCGTTCTGACCACCCGCCGTTGCCGATCCGGCACCGGGAGCCTAACTGATGGAAACGCAAGAACGTGAGCGCCGCACTCGCAAGTCCAACGGCCGCCATGGCGCCGAGGGGAAGAGTCTCGACCAGCGGAAACTCCTGCGGGCGCTGCAGGCGGTGCGCGACGGCGATTTCTCGGCTCGGCTCGCCAGCGATCAAACCGGGCTCGCGGGCAAAGTAGCCGATACATTCAACGAGATCGTGGCGTCCAATCAGCGCCTGGCGCGTGAGCTGGAGCGTGCCGGGCAGATCGTCGGCAAGGACGGCAAGACCCGTCATCGCGTGGCGAGCGACCGGCGCTCCGGCGCCTGGGGCGCAATGGAAGGGTCGGTGAATACCCTCATCGACGACCTGCTGTGGCCGACTGCGGAAGTCACACGCACCATTTCGGCGGTCGCCAAGGGCGACCTGCAGCAGACCATGAGCCTGGAAGTGGATGGACGGCCGCTCAAGGGAGAATTCCTGAGATCCGCCACGATCGTCAACTCGATGATCGAACAGATGAGCGCCTTCACTTCCGAGGTCACGCGCGTGGCGCGCGAAGTCGGTACCGAGGGCAAGCTCGGCGGTCAGGCCGCTGTGCCCGGTGTCGCCGGCACCTGGAAGGACCTCACCGACAGCGTGAACTCGATGGCCAGCAACCTCACTGGCCAGGTGCGCAACATCTCCGAAGTGACGATCGCCGTTGCCAACGGCGACTTGTCCCGCAAGATCACGGTGGATGTACGCGGCGAGATTCTGCAGCTGAAGGAGGCCATTAACACGATGGTCGATCAGCTGCGCTCGTTTGCCTCGGAAGTGACGCGCGTGGCGCGCGAGGTGGGTACCGAAGGCAAGCTGGGCGGCCAGGCCGTGGTGCCGGGAGTCGCCGGGACCTGGAAGGATCTGACGGACAACGTCAACTCCATGGCGGGCAATCTGACCGGCCAGGTTCGTAACATCGCGGAAGTCTCCACGGCGATCGCGAGCGGCGACCTGTCGCGCAAGATTACCGTGGACGTACGCGGCGAGATTCTGCAGCTGAAGGAAACCATCAATACGATGGTCGATCAGCTGCGCTCGTTTGCCTCGGAAGTGACACGTGTGGCGCGCGAAGTGGGTACCGAAGGCAAGCTGGGTGGCCAGGCCGTGGTGCCCGGCGTCGCCGGCACCTGGAAGGATCTCACCGACTCCGTCAACGCGATGGCGACCAATCTGACCGGCCAGGTCCGCAACATCGCGGAAGTGACCACCGCCGTCGCGCGTGGCGACCTGTCGCGCAAGATCACGGTGCTGGTGAAAGGCGAAATCCTCGAGCTGAAGAACACCATTAACACGATGGTCGATCAGCTGCGCTCGTTTGCGGCGGAGGTCACGCGTGTCGCGCGAGAGGTCGGGACCGAAGGCAAGCTGGGCGGACAAGCGGTCGTGCCCGGCGTGGCCGGTACCTGGAAGGACCTCACGGACTCCGTGAACATCATGGCCGCGAACCTGACCGACCAGGTGCGCGGCATCGTGAAGGTCGTCACGGCCGTGGCGGG
>JBGPKC010000049.1:0-22935 GCA_041485725.1 Steroidobacteraceae bacterium | reverse complement strand
GCTCCTTTGTCGGAGGCAATCACCGCCCCGACGTTCGAGAGCAGCTGACCGCCCGCAAAAGTGTAGTTCGGCGAGCCGACGGTGGCGTTCACCGTCGCATACGACTGCCCGACGCGCGCAATCGTACCGTTTACACCAATGCGGATGGCGCTGATCGGAATGTTCGCCGGCGCCGCATTCGGGTCCAGGCTGATGAACCGGGGTTTTCGGAACAGGTAGCTGTAAGAGTCGTACTGGCTGCCTTCCACCATGATGAACGACTGCAGCACGCCCGTGAGTGCGCTCACGTTGAACAGCAGGTAGTAGCGCTCGCCCACCCCGGCAGCGAAATTCTGCTGGACCTGGGCAGCCGTAAGCGCACGACCGTGAATCGCGGCGAACTTGATGACACCCTGCCACTGCCTCTTGCCGGTGGTCTCGTTCCCGAGCACCAGCGCGAACGTGCTGTCCCAATTGCCGAGGGTCCCTCCCTTGCCGGGATCGGCATCGCCCGTGTACGTGCCGTTCACGTAGATCTGCTGTCCGTTTACGGCGTCATAGGTCAACACGACGTGCTGCAAGGTCGCCTGCGCGAACATGCCCGTCGCGGACGTGAGCAGCGCCGGCGCGCCGTTGTTGTCCGTGTTGCTGCTGCGCGTGCGCGCCTCGTACTGCATGGCATGCTGTGCGAGGGTCATGTTGCGGTGGGTATTGTCGCCCGAGTACGTAAGGATATAGGCGTCCGTCTGCGCAACGTTGGCCGGCGTCGCCCACACTTCGAGGGAGTACTCGCCCGTCGACTGGATCATCTGCGTGAGCTTCTGGCTGGCGGACGTCGACGCCTGTGCCGCGCCGCCGGCGCCTATGCTGATGCCCCAGCCACTGACCCAGCCGATGCCGGCCGTGAGCGTGAGGTCCGCGGCCGGCGCGACTCCGCTCGTGTCATAGGCCGTGTTGCCGGCGCCCGTCTTGAACTCGTACTTCGCAAGGATGTTGGCCTCGTAGCGGCTGGCGCCCGAGGCAGGTACCCCCTGCTTGAGGGAGAGCGCTCTCGAGAGCACGAGCGTCGGATCAACGTTGGTTACCGGAATTTGGTTCGCATAGGACGTGATCGCGGCCAGCATGGCCGCGGCACTTCCCGGGCAGTCGGGCGCGCCGCCGGCAACCAGCGCCCAGCAGTGGTGGAACTGATCACGGAGCCTGACGACGAAGCGCGACTGGCCCGGGGTACTGAGATCGATCTTCGATTGGGCCGCGAGATAGGCTTGGGCAGGATCCGAGCTCGCGAAGTACGGTGTCTGCGGTGTAGCCGCATCGGGACGGTGGCAATCGCTGCAGAACCGCCTGAGGATGGGCGACCAGATCAGTGCCTGGAACTGACTCGAGTCAGCCGGGAAGAGCTTGCTGCCGCCGACACTCTGGTCGGGCGGAGGCGTGAGAGCAATACCAAAAGCCGTGCTCGATGTACCGCCGATCCAGTTCTTGATCCACGTGGTCATCGTGTTGGCGCAGTCCTGCGCGCTCGCCAGGAAGCAGTTATGACCGCCGCCGACCTTGAGAACGAGCTCCGACTGGGCGGGGTTGGTGAAATTCACCAGCGGGCCGACCGCCTGGTACGCGAGGTTGACATCGTCCGGACGCGCGAACATCGGTGCCTGGCCGCCTGCCTTGTGGCAGCCGCCACAACGATCGGAGCCCTTGATGTTGGCCCAGAGATTGGTCTGGAACGACAGCACGTCGGCATTCGTGGCCGCGGGCCCGCTGTAGCCGGTGCTGGCGGTGGTGCCGGTGCCGCCACCTGTGGCTGGGCCGGTTCCCGGAGCCGACCCGGAACCCGTAACGGTGCCGTCAGGCGACGCGAATGGCAGGCGGGTGCAGGCTACGGCCGTGATCAGAACCAGGGTCAACGCAACGGCTGGCACGGCTTTCAGCACGCGCAGGCCGGCAGAAATGAGCTCGAGGCCTTTCATGAGATGCTCCCCGTTCATTTGCGGCTTTCCTTTTTCCTTGGCCTACTGCCCTGCGCACGCGGCGGCGGACTGCTGGAAGACCTGTTTGAGCTTGTAGCTGCCCGCCTTGAAGTTGGCCTTGATCGCGGCGACCGTCGCCTGGTCGGCCGTGCTCGTCGGAGCCCGGAAGCAGACCGTCTGGAACACCTTAGTGACCTGGCATTGCGCGAACGCGTCGCTCGCGGCCAGCTCCTGCCCCAGGGATTTGGCGCCCATGCCGCTGCCGGGAAGCGTGCTGTCCCAGCCGAGTGTGGCGTTCGGCCCGTCGCGCCAGCGGTTGGACCAGCTGTTGTCCGGGGTGACGAACCCGTCACCGAAGTTCTGCGAATTGATCAGGTACTTCGGCTGCACCATGTTCGCCGTATAGACGAGCCGCGTCCCGGTCGTGTCGTAGTTGTAATAGGCGAAGGCCTGGGCCATCGGATCCATCCCGCTGTGGCAGCCCACGCAGTTGTTCAGAAAGATGCGGCTGTCGCCCCCGGGAGTACGCGCCACATCCTGCCGGATGCGGTCGGTGGGGCGCGTCGTGTCCATCACCGTCTCCATGTCGTGGCAGAGGTGATTGATCATCGTGAAGCGGAACTGGGCGCGGTTCGTGCCCATGATGAAGAAAGCCGAGGACCCGCCCCGCGTCGTCCAGATTCCCGAGGTCGCTTCGGCCGGGAGGCCGTAAACGGCGGACTGCGTAGTCGCGACCAGCGTCGCCTTCAGATCGACGCCGTTCGCGTCCGCCATCGCGTAGTGATCGTTGTTTGCCGCGGAAGGCGCTGGGAGGCCGCCGGCGTTGATCGTATAGAGAATGTCCGCGGAGAGTACTGTATTGAATGGCACGTCATCGCGGACCATGCCGATTACGGTGGCCGTGTAGTCATTCAGTGGAGCGAATACGGTCTGGTCGCGGTTGGTCCACGGAGTCACGAAGTTCTTGAGGGTGACGCTGTAGAACGTGGATGCGTCGGTGGCGATGGCAGCCGCCCCCGCCAGATCTCCGGCCGCGGTCTTGGCGGCCATCTGATCGAGGACGGTGGCCGATGGCGGCACGCCGGCTATGCGTTCGTAGATGCGTTCGGCCTGCTCGCGAGGACCGGCGAACGCGGGCGTCGTGATCTGAACGGCCAGCGCGATCGCCCACGCCACGCCCAGCAGAGGCAGCCAACGCGCTTTTTTATAAGACGGATGACTCCAGCTCTCGAGACCTTGTGCTTTCGTGTCCATCACACCCACCTGCTCCCAATCGCCGATGCGGGTGTCCGGACAATAGCTCTCGATCCAACAGCTCTCGCATGTCTGTTAGAAAGCACGTCCCCAGGAACAGACACAATTATGGAGCATCACAGGAGGAACGCAGACGGGCGCTAGACAGATGGGTGGCTCGTAGGGTGCTTAGCAAATGGTCGCTGGCGGTCTGGACGGCGCAAGAGTGTCGTTGCTCAATCGCTTACGGTTCTCCCATCGCGAACCTCAGAACCACATCGACGGGCGGCCCGCCTTGCGGCGCCGAAGCTCAGCCTGAAACTCAACGGTTTACCGCAAACCGTAACTCCCGAAGTACTATCGTGATAGTTAACAGAGATTCGACATGGGAAAGATCGCCTGCGTTCGGCCGCACGCTGTCGACGAAAGCTCTGGGATTGTCGGCACTCATGCTTAATCAACCGTCTTCCCGACGCCTATTTGGCTGCTGGGCACGGGGCCTCTTCGGAGCCTACCTGTCACTCAGATGGACCCGCGCTGTGACGCAGTGCACAGAAGCCTAGCCATCGAGGTCGGACACTTCGGCGCGCCCTTTGGACACTCTTGGGGAGTAAGTACGCATGCGCTCCGTTCTCGTCGCTTCGCTTCTTGTCGTGCTGGCTGGCTGCGCTACATCTCACGTGATGGTCGGTAACGCCCGCCCCGCGATTTCACCTGGCCAAGTCAAGATCTATCTGCATCCGCCGGAGAAGTACGAGGAGATCGCGATCCTCGATACCTCGAGTCAGGGATCGTTTTCCTTTACCCAACAGGGAAAGATGGACGTTGTCGTCGAGCGGCTGAAGGCTGAAGCCGCCAAGCTCGGCGCAAACGGAATACTCCTGGAAAGTACTGGCGACCGCTACGGCGGTTCGGTTAGCACCGGAGCGGGCACCGCTACGGCATCCGGCAATAGCGCATGGGGCGTCGGCACGGGATTCTCCGCAGCGACGTTCCAAAAAGCAGGCTCTGGAGTTGCTATTTACGTTGCCGATCGCTGAGCTCCGACCAGCATGATCCGGGCACCGTTCGGCCCGGCGCAGCGGGATGATCGCTACAACTCAGTGCTTTCCGGAGACTCCCGTCTCTTGTCGGGCTTAGTGATCGCGTTCGGTGGATCCATGCCGACGCACTTCGCGCTTACCAGATCACCCTCGCCAGCGTAGGGCATGGCGATTTTCAGGGCCGCCGAAATCGCATTTTCGCAAGCACTCTCATCCTTGAACAGATAGGAATCCACATACGTGATTTCCAGCGTCTTCGGCGCATAGTAGTAGATATGCAGCACTGCTTTTTGACCAAGCATCCGCGGCTGCTGCTGGGCATCCTGCGACGGCGGCGACACATCGGCGAATGCGGACGCGACCAACAACGGTAGCAGAGTGAGAGCGAAGTGTTTTTTCATCCGTTTCTCGATCACGACACCGGACCCAAGATGCAGATACGATACGGCGCAGCGGCGGCGCCTCCGTTGCGCGGCGTCACACCAGACGCCCGGCAGCCGGACCTCCATCACATCTGGATAACGTCTGGATAGACGAGAACGCGGACTCGTGAAGTGCGTCGCAGGTCCATCTGACGTAATGTCGGGACCCCATTTCGAGGGGACGCCGTGCTGGGATGCAGCGCGTTCAGACGCTGCAAGCCGCGGATTATCGAAGCCGTTCTCTAGCGCTTCGGATTAACGCGCGTAGCGTCGGAAGGGTCCGGCGCTTCTCCGCGGGCGGTCCCCTTCAGCGCGCGTTGCTGAGCGAGCTCGATGGCGCGTGAATACTCCCTGTGGCTCACCGGCACGACCCCAACCCCGGGAAACTCAGGACGAACGTACTCAGCGACCCGGAAGGCCGCTTCAGCGCTGGTGAAGAAACCGAGTCGCAGGCCTTGCTGCGGAGTACCTTCGCGCAGCATGCGTACCGTGTACAGGTGGTACTCCTCAAAGATCGCAAGCCGCGGAACGTGCGCTCCACTGAGCGGCGCCAGCGACCATTCGAGCTGCACGGCGTAGCGTTGTGGCGGCGGAACGGCGGGCGCCGGGGCCCGGTTTGGAGCGTCGAGGCTTGGCTCTTTGACCACGGCTCTCGCTGCGACCTTCGCGGCCACGGGTGCAGGTGCCGTCGGGGCGCTCGCGGGCGTTGCGACGCGCGCGTAGGCGGCGCGCAGCAAGCGGAATTCGGTATTGACCGTGTTATCCAGCGAGCCTAGCTGTGACTCGGGAGCCGCCGAGATCCATGCGGCCGGGTAGTGCTTGCGAACGACGCTCAACGCCTCTTCGGCATGCCGTTCCGTTTCGAAATAGCCAAGGTGCAGGCGAAAGCGCTCGCGGCCGTGTTCGAACGAACGCGAGCGAAATACCGTAAAGCCGACCAGTTCATGCCGGAACGGCACATCGAGCGACATCGGCAGAGTGGAGGAGTCGAGATTGATGACATACAGGGCGATACCGCCCTGTGTGTCATCGTTCGGTGGCCGATTCATGAACTCACTCCCGTCGCTTATCGGATCGCGCTTTCTCCTTGTGGCGCCGCCAACGGCACGGTTCGGCGGCTGATCAGCGATGTCTTTGAATCGCAGCGGGCGCAATGCGAGCGACTAAGGTGAAATATGTGCCGGCGCAGGTCGCGGCACAATACATCCGGGCGTTTAATCCGCGACAGACGCGAGCTTTTTCTTGCCGCAAGGAAACGGGGTAGGGTAAATACTACCGTGAGTAGAGAACTCACGCCGGCTCCCGTCAGCGCACCGCACGTTCCGCCGTCGCGGCTCGTCAAGATCAACTGCCGGAAAGCCGCGCGCCTTCAGAGCTCATTGCGAAATCGCCGGGAATCCCCAGAATTGAGTTGTAGAGCGGGCGCTCGTGGATCCAACAGTTGACGAGCACACTGGGGTCGTGTGTGAAGTCCCGGTCCGCGGCCGACGGCCTCATCGAGTTTTTGATGTAAGTGAAGCGTCCGCACGCCGTAGATTGCGGGGACACTTGACGCGGCGCGGCTATGCGGTACGACGTCTTAGCGGGCTGCGGTATGGCGGGCGCGAGACTTCGAGCGTCTTCAGGGGCCCTTTCAGTTTCGAGTCGCGGCCAAAGCAAATGCGCGCGAATTCCGCCGCCGCCCGCTCAAGCCGCAAAGCCAGATCAACGGCACTGCGTACGAGCCACCTCACGTGCTCCGCGATGCGCGGCGCAATGTGCGCCCTGACACCGGGCCGGGGCACTGATTCGAGGAACGGCGCGATGTCGCTCAGGTATATGTGCCGTTCATGCGTTTCTTCTAGCCGCAGAAGCGCTTGATACGCGAGAAACACGTAGGTCTCTTCCCCGCTGAGCCCGCGAGCTCGAGCGGCATCGAGGCATTCACCGATTAAGCTGCCTTCGCGGGCGGCATCTTGTTCGATGGCCCGCCGCATGACCGCGACGCTCTCTGCGTCCTGCGGCGCTTCCGGTTTTACCAGCCACACCGTTGTAGTGCCTTCCATTGCAGGAAGCATAGCGACGCAGTAGCGTGCGCCAAGACCGCAAAGACCCGTCTCAGGGTCAGCTGACATCGGGTCTCCCCGTCAGGAATCTCCGACAAGCTACACATAACTAATTGAGTTTATTGGTCGGCCTGACAGCCTGGGCGCACGCTTCAGTGAGCGACGGGTTGCCGCGCCTGAGCAGGGTGTCATGCACCCGCCGGGAGCGGGCAGTCGTACGAGGCGACGGAACGAGTGCAGGACGACGGCATCCAACTGAACTGGAGGGTCTATGCGATTCTCGAATCAAGGTCCAGGTATTGCGCTACGGGTGGTTGCGGCGGGAGCCGTGGCCGTGCTGCTGACTGCGACGGGGTGGGCCGCCGCGGATGAGACCGGGGCTGCAGCGGCGCGTGGTGAATCCGCGGTCTGGGCACCCAAGGAGCTCACCTTCGTCTATCAGGGGTTTACTACCAAGTACTCCTGCGACGGGTTGCGGGACAAGGTGCGAAGTGTCCTGCTCGAACTGGGAGCCCGCGAGGATTTGCAGGTGAACGAAACGGCGTGCTCGTCACTTGAGCGACCGGGTCCGTTCCCGGGTGTCAGGATCAAGATGAATGTGCTCCAGCCGGCGGCCGATAAGAGCGCGACCGCGGGGACGCAATCGGTGCCGGCGCACTGGAGGGCGGTCGACCTCACAACCGAGCGCGACGCGGTCTCGGCAGCCGGGGACTGCGAGCTCGTCGAGCAGGTCAAACAGAGCATTCTGCCGCTGTTCGCGACCCGCAACGTCCAGTACAGCTCGAACTGCCTGCCCCATCAATTGCAGATCGGGGCTACGCGGCTGCGCGCGGAGGTGCTGGTTCCTGACCAGAAGAATGCCAAGGCTCCCGGATCCGGGTGAGGCGTGCACCGGCGGCTGAGCCTCACGGGCGGCCTCGCCGGCCGTCTCTGAACGCTCACTTTGTCTTGGTCGCCGCGTGCTTGCCTTTCAGTTCCACGAGAATCAGGTCGAAGGGCTTGTCGCCGACGTTCTCGGGAAGATGTTTGCCACCACCGTTCCATTGCACCATTCCGGCCTTGGCATCA
Organism: Steroidobacteraceae bacterium; assembly: GCA_041485725.1. Classification (GTDB taxonomy): domain Bacteria; phylum Pseudomonadota; class Gammaproteobacteria; order Steroidobacterales; family Steroidobacteraceae; genus 13-2-20CM-66-19. The sequence continues at coordinate 15,175 of JBGPKC010000049.1, read as the reverse complement.
CTGGAGAGGGTTTTGCCGTCGGGCAGCGTGAATTTCACGCTTCCGTCAGTCAGGAACACGGCCACGCTCGCCGGGTGCGCATGCATGACGGATTTCTCGTGAGGCCCGTAGGTGATGCGTAGCACCCGCACCTGGGCGTTCTCAAACTCCACCTTGTAGTGCTTCGCGTCGACCTTGACCGGGTCCTGTGCCATCGCCGGCGCGATCGCCATGACTTGAAATGCAAGGGTCACAGCCGCCGGGAGCGCAAGCGCCCGGACCATTGGAAAGAAATACGTTCTCATCGTCGACCCCTTCAACAGGTTTGATGTTGTTTCTGAACGAATGGTTTATGCCGCTGACCGGTGCGGCGCGCACATACAATGCGCCTCCCCAAGTGCCGCCGCAAGAACGACTGGTGTGCCGACCGCATGCCCGCTCGGCTGGAGCATCGCTAGAGTAGAAAGCTCCGCGCGCGCTCCTGGTTCTTGACGATGTCGCGCGCAGCGAGGAAGAGGTGCGCGGTCGCCCACAGGCCCGTGGGCACCAGGCACAGCATCGCCAGCCTCAGCGAATCGGCATTCGAGACGTGATTGGGCGCGAACCAGTCGCTCAGGGTCCCGATCAGCGGCGGTGCGATGACGAGATTGCCGAGATTTGCCAGAAACAGCACCATGGCGCAGAACATCGCCCGCATGCGGCACTGCGCGAGATTGTTGAGCAGCCCGAAGCCGGGACCAATATAGAAGTAGATCGCAGGGATGAAGATCCACAACATCGCCTTGGCAACCGCGAGGTCGCGGGTGTAGTACACCACCCCCGAGGCGAGAGTGGCGATGCCGATACCGCCGGCGAGCAGCCACACGATGCGGCGCGCATCGGCCATGCCGCTCCGGGCCATGAGCCAGCCCGTCACGAGGGTCGCGATACCTCCTCCCCACAGGTGCATGTTCTGCGTCACCGCGGCCGCTTCGCCGACGCTCATGTGGTAGGTGCGCTGCAGGAAGGTGGGTGTCCAGAACATGAGCCCCCAGCCCCACAGCGCGCACACCGCGGTGCCCACCATCACATGCACCGCGGAGCGCTGCTGCCACAGGAAGCGCATCGTGTCGGCCACCGATGGCGCCTCGCCGTCGTCGCCGCTGTCGAGACATCCGCGCCGGGGCTCGCGTACCGTGAGCCACACCGCGATCCCGGCCAGCACGCCAGGGATCCCGAGCGCAAAGAACACGGCGCGCCACCCGTAGTGATCGGCAATGGCACCGGCAACGTTGTAGCCCACCCAGGCGCCGATCGGCGCGCCGAGCGCAAAAACCGTGAGCGCCATAGCACGCCGGCTCGCGGGGAAGTAGTCGGAGAGGAGCGAATTCGCACCCGGCGTGCCACCGGCTTCCCCGATAGTGACCCCGACGCGGGCGAAAAAGAACTGCCATGAGGTCCGGGCAAGCCCGCACACGGCAGTCATTATCGACCAAAGCACCAGGCAGGCCGCGACGATGTTGCGGCGGTTCTTGCGGTCGATGAGCCAGGACAGCGGGAACCCCAACACGACGTAGAACAGTCCGAATGCCGCCCCCGTGAGCCATGCGACGCCCTTGTCGGTGAGATGCAGCTCGAGCCGGATCGGATCGAGCACGGTGGACACCACGTAGCGGTCGGCGATGCTGAGGGTGTAAACGAGACACATCATGATGAGCACGTACCAGCGCTCCATGAAGGAGGCTGACTGCAGCGGCGCAACGCTCAGCCCTGCGGTGTCGGATACCACGGTCGACTGCAGCTCGCTCATAGGGCCTTGCCCTGCATGCGAAGGAGGTTACGCCAGTGGGTGAGAGCTGTCTTCGAGAATGAGATCCGCGGCCTTTTCCGCCACCATGAGGGTCGGGGCGTTGGTATTGCCCGAGCTGATGTTCGGAAAGATGGCTGCATCGGCCACGCGCAGGCCGCTGACCCCGTGCACCCGCAGCCGCTCATCGACCACCGACGTGCGCGGATCTGCGCCCATGGCGCAGGTCCCGCAGGCGTGGAACACCGAGCCGGCGCGCCGGCGAAAGTCCGCCAACACCTCGGCATCGGACTGCACCCGGGCACCGGGTTCGCGCTCCGTCTCTATCACCTGCAGGAGCGGCCGTGCCCCTGCGATCCGCCGCAGTACCCGCGCGCCCTCGAACACATCCAGCACGTCCGCTTCGGTGGCCAGGGAATTCGGGAAAATGGCGGGACTGCTTAGCGGATCGCTCGAGCGGATGTGCACCGTGCCGCGGCTGGTCGGCCGGCAGGTATTGAACGACATCAAGAACCCCGGGTAGGGGTCGGGGTTCAGCAGGCGCCGCTTGGGCCCCATGGTGGTGGTGCTGTAACTGGCCGGGTTGAAATAGATGTGCAGGTTCGGGCGCGTCAGCTCCGCTCGGCTTCGCAGGAAGGCGCCCGCCTGATTGACGCTCATGGCGAGCGGGCCGCGCCGTCCGAGGGCGTAGCGCAACGCCGCCTTTACCTTACCGAGAAAGGGCGCCAGCTGATCGTTCAGGGTCGGCACCCGCGAGCGGTAGAAATACGACACCGCGACGTGGTCCTGCAGGCCGCGCCCGACGGCGGGTGAGTCGGCGATGAGCGGAATGTGGAACTGCCGCAGCAGCTGCGCATCGCCGACGCCTGACAACTCGAGCAGTTGCGGCGAGTTGAGTGCGCCGGCCGCCAGCAGCACCTCAAGGCGCGCGTGCGCCTGCTGCCGCGTCCCCCCGCGCAGGTACTCCACCCCCACGGCACGCGAGCCCGAAAACAACACCCGCGTGGCGTGCGCACGCAGGCGCACGTCGAGATTCGCGCGCCGCCGCACTGGCCGCAGGTACGCATTGGCGCTCGAGACGCGCACCCCATCCTTGATGGTCACCTGCCACAGGCCCGCGCCCTCGGGCTGCGCACCGTTGAAGTCGCGCGTGTGTTCGATGCCGACATCCGCGCAGGCCTGCAGGAAGGTCGCGCACAACGGATGCACGCTCGCAGATACGTCGCTCACGTGCACCGGACCACCGGCGCCGTGGAATTCGGACGCGCCCCAGGCGTGATCCTCGAGCTTCTTGAAGTAGGGCAGCAGCTCACTCCAGGACCAGCCGGGATTGCCCGCCGCGCGCCAGTCGTCGAAGTCCGCGGGCTGCCCGCGCACGTACACCATGGCGTTGATGGAGCTCGAGCCGCCCAGCACCTTGCCGCGCGGCCAATGGGCGCTGCGATTGTCGAGCGCGGGATCCGGTTGCGCCTGGTACATCCAGTTGAAACGTGGATCGTTGAAGGTACGGCCGTAGCCGATCGGCACTTGGATCCACGGCGAGCGGTCGCCGCCGCCGGCCTCGAGCAGCAGCACGCGCTGCTCACCGCCCGCGGTCAGGCGGTTGGCGAGCACGCAGCCGGCAGAGCCGGCGCCTACGACGATGTAGTCATACTCAGTCATGTGTGATAAGGATCGCGCGATGAAACTGACGGACATCAGGACTTTTGTCGCCGGTAACCCGCCCCCGGGCAACGGCGGGCGCTACTTCGTGTTCGTGAAACTCACCACCGACGGCAACGTTCACGGGGTGGGCGAAGCCTACTGCGTGCCGTTCCATCCCGAGGTGGTGACGCGCATGCTCACCGACGTCTTCGAGCGCTACCTCGCGGGCGAGGACCCGCACAACATCGAGAAGATCTGGCGGCGCGTGTACTCGGCCGGCTACACGCAACATCCCGACCTGTCGCTCATGGCGGTGTTGAGCGCACTGGAGATGGCCTGCTGGGACATCATCGGCAAGGAAGCGAACCAGCCCGTCTACAACCTCCTCGGGGGCCGGGTGCACGAGCGGCTGCGCTCCTACACGTACATCTACGCGCGCCCCGGGGACCGAAGCGACGTGTACCAGGATCCGGATCTCGCGGCCGAGCGTGCGGTCGAGTACCTCGCGCAGGGCTTCAGCGCTTTGAAGTTTGATCCGGCCGGACCCTACTCGGCCTTCGATGGCCGGCAGCTGTCGCTCGCGGCGCTCGATCTGTGCGAGCGCTTCATGCGCCAGCTGCGCGCCGCCGTCGGCTCCAGCGCCGATCTGCTGTTCGGCACTCACGGCCAGATGACCGCCGCCGGCGCGATTCGTCTCGCGCGGCGGCTCGAGCCCTACGACCCCCTGTGGTTCGAGGAACCGGTGCCGCCGGATGCACCCGAGGAGATGGCGCGCGTGGCGCGCGCCACGCACATCCCGATCGCCGCCGGCGAGCGCCTGGCTACCAAGTACGATTTCGCGCGCCTGCTGAGCGCCGGGGCCGCCGCCATCCTGCAGATGAACCTGGGGCGGGTCGGGGGAATCCTCGAGGCGAAGAAGATCGCAGCCCTCGCCGAGGTGCACCATGCGCAGCTCGCGCCGCACCTGTATTGCGGGCCGGTCGTGGGCGCCGCCAACATCCAGCTCGCCACCTGCAGCCCGAACTTCCTGATCCTCGAAGGCATCGAGCGCTGGCAGGGATTTCATGCCGACGTTCTCGTCAAACCCATCCGTTGGGAGGCGGGGTACGTGATCCCGCCGACGGAGCCTGGGCTCGGCGTCGAGCTCAACGAGGAGTTCATCGCGCGGCACCCCTACCGCGGCAAGCTGCTGCACCTGGACATGGCCGGCAAACCATTGGGGTAGGCGCCGCTCTACAACTTCAGTTCCGCGCGCAGGCGCTCTTCGTACCAGACGTGGAACAGCTTCACCATGTACTCATTCGCCGCGATCGGGCCGGGCTCGTAGGCGGGACTGGATGCGCCGCGCTGCGTTTCTTCGACGAACGCCGCGTCCTGGCTGTTGGTTGCGTTCCACACGCTGGTGAGCTTCTCCAGATCATAGTCGCGACCTTCCTGCGCGTCGGCGTGCACCAGCCAGGTGCTGCGCACCAGGGTGCGCCCGCGCTCGAGCGGGAAGGTGGCGAAGCTCAGCACGTGGTCGGAGAGGAAATGGAACCAGGCATTCGGCTGGGTGTGATAGTGCAGCGTCCCAAGGCGCGCATCGCTCAGGTCACCTAACAGACGGCGCGAAGCCACGCGGGTGTCCGGGGTCATGGATTCACCGGCACCGTCGAGCACTAGCCGCTCGGTGCGAAATGCGGTGGGCCGGCCGTGCAGCTCCTCGATGCACTCCCACGGCAGGCCCTGGCGCCGCCAGATCGTCTCGGTCTCCTGGCGGGCGCTCTGGTAGCGCGTATAGGTCGCGCGCTCCGGCGCCGACATGCTCGGCTCGTCGATCTCTCCAAAGAAATGGAACAGCGAGCACAGCAACTCCGGGTGCCCGGCGCAATGAAAGCACTCGCGGTTGTTCTCGATGGTGAGCTTCCAGTTGCCGTGCTCGATGATGTCGACCTGCTTCGCGACCTTGGCCCGCGCGAGCCCGTGGGGTGCGAGATAGGGCGTCATGCGCTGCGCCATGTCGTCGAAATCATCCGGCGGCTCATCCGCCAGGCAGACGAAAATGAGCCCGGCGAGCTGCTTCACGTGTACCGGCTTCAGGCGCCGTTGTGCCGCCGGGAGTTCCCCGGTGGCGCCGCAACCGATGACCCGGCCATCGAGATCGTAGGTCCAGCGGTGGTACGGACACTGCAGCGTCGCGCCGGCAATGCCGGAGTCCTGCAGCAGGATGCGCGAGCCGCGGTGCCGGCAGGTGTTGTGGAAGGCGGCGATCGAGCCGTCGTCCCGGCGCACGATGAAAATCGGCCAGGGACCGATCTGGAAAGTGCGGTAGTCGCCGCCCTCGGGGATCTCGGGCTCGGAGGCTACGAACAGCCAGTGACGGCCGAAGATGTATTCAAGTTCGGCCGCATACAGCACCTCATCGGTGAAGAACGCCCCGGGCAGGGCGAAGCCGGGCTTGCACTCCGCGAGGAGCGATGCCACGTGCCGGCGCAGGGATTCCGCAACCGGCGCCGCGCGTCGCGATGCACCAATGGAGGAGGAGGGTGATACGTTCATCGGTAAGCCGTCCAGATCGTCTTGAGATCACAATACTTGTCGATGGCATGGGGTGAGCGGTCGCGCCCGGATCCGGAGAGCTTGAACCCCCCGAAGGGCGTGGCCATGGAAGAGCGGTCGAAGGAGTTCACCCACACCGTGCCGCCGCGCAGCGCGCCCGAGACGCGGTGCGCCACGTTCATGTCGGCGGTCCACACCGCCGCCGCCAGGCCGTAGGGCGTGTCGTTGGCCAAGCGCACCGCCTCGCTCTCGTCGCGGAATGTCATGACGGCGAGCACCGGCCCGAAAATCTCCTCGCGCGCCACTTTCATATCGGGGCGCACGCCATCGAGCACGGTCGCCTCGACGTAAAAGCCGCCGCTCTCTTCGAGCGCGCGCCTGCCCCCAAGTGCAATGCGTGCGCCGTCGGCCACGCCGCTATCGATGAAGCCGAGCACGCGTTGCATGTGAGGGCGATCGATCAGCGCGCCCATCTGGGTGGCGGGGTCCAAGGGGTGTCCTAAGGTGATGGTCGCAGTCACGCGGGCGATAGCCGCCAGCAGGGCGTCCTTGGCGGACTCCTGCACGATCAGGCGCGAGCCGGCATGGCAGGTCTCACCGCTGTTGTAGTAGATCCCCCAGGCGATGCCGTAGGCGGCGGCCTCCAGATCAGCATCCGCAAACACCACCTGTGGTGTCTTGCCGCCGCACTCGAGCGCCACGCGCTTGAGATTCGAGTCAGCGGCGTAGCGCAACATCAGCCGGCCGACCTCGGTCGAGCCGGTGAACGTGATCAGATCGACGTCCGGGTGCAGGGCGAGCGCCTTGCCGGCTTCTTCGCCAAAGCCCGGCACGACGTTGAAGCTACCCGGCGGCACGCCGGCCTCGCACGCCAGCTCACCCAGGCGGATCCCTGACAGCGGCGACTGCTCGGCCGGTTTCAGCACCACCGAGTTGCCGGTCAGGAGCGCCGGTCCCACCTTCCAGGTGCTGATGATGAGCGGATAGTTCCACGGCACGATCGCGGCCACGACCCCGAGCGGCTCGCGGCGCACGAGCGCCAGGTCGTTGGGCCCGGTGGGCGCGACCTCGTCGTACAGCTTGTCGGCGAACTCGGCATAGTATTCGATGCAATCGGCGCAGTTGGCGACATCCACGCTGACCGAATTCACGATCGGCTTGCCGACGTCGCGCGTCTCGAGCAGCGCGAGGGTGTCGACGTCGGCGCGGATGAGTTCCGCAAAGCGCCGCAGGATCCGCTTGCGCTCCTTCGGCTCCATGCGCCGCCAGGGGCCGGTCTCGAAACTGGCGCGCGCCGCGGCCACCGCGGCATCGACATCCGCCGAGCCGCAGCGGGCCACCTGACACAGGACCTGGCCGTCGATGGGACTGACGTCATCGAACGCGCGGCCGTCGCGGGCTGCGACCGGGCGGCCTGCGATGAAGGCGCGGCCTTCGGGGCGCAGGGCGGCGGACAGCCGCTCCCAGGCGCCGCGGTCGCGCTGCAGGGCAGGGGTGCTCATAGGACTAAGCTTCCTTAAGTCGTGCAGGGCATCAAAGCCTAGAATTTGAATAGCCCCATCTAAAAGAGGCATTGGGGCGCCGGGGACCCTGATTAGAATAGCGCGCCCGAGGGCCGCGCAATCTGCACACTGATCAGGAGACACCGCATGGCAGTCAAAGCCAAGTCCAGGGGGAAGTCCGCGAAAGGCGCACGCGAGAGCAAGGGCCGCGGCGAGGACCGCGATCTGCTGGCGCGCCTCAGGCAGGGGGCGGTGATCTGCGCGGAAGGGTACGTGTTCGAGCTGGAGCGCCGCGGCTACCTGCAGGCGGGCGCCTTCGTGCCCGAGGTGCTGTTCGATCACCCCGAGGTGGTGGAGCAGCTGCACCTGGACTTCGTGCACGCCGGGTCGGACGTGACCCAGGCGCTCACCTACTACGTGCATCGTGAGAAGCTGCGGGTCATCGGGCGCGAAAAGGACCTGGTGCCGATGAACCGGGCGGCACTCAAAATCGCCAAATCGGTGGCGCGCAAGACCGGCACGCTGTTCGCCGGCGACCTGTGCAATACCAACATCTACGATCCGGCCGACAAGAGCTCGATCAAAGAGGTCGCGCGGATCTTTGACGAGCAGGTGGGCTGGGCGGTCGAAGCGGGCGTCGACTACTTCGTCGCCGAGACCCTGGGGTGGGCCGGCGAAGCGCTCATGGCGCTGGACGCGATCCGTAAGTACTCGAAGGTGCCGGCGGTCGTCACCTTCGCCATGCACCAAGAGGAGCTGACGCGGGACGGCCTGACCCCGGCGCAAGCCTGCCAGCGCCTGGAAGCGGCGGGGGCGGATGTGGTCGGGCTCAACTGCCACCGCGGACCTGCGACCATGATGCCGCTGCTCAAGGAGATCCGCAAAGCGGTGAAGTGTCACGTGGCGGCCCTGCCGGTGCCGTATCGCACCGTCCCCGCGCAGCCCTCGTTCATGTCCCTGACCGATCCCTGCTGTGGCAATGCGCGTGCCTTCCCGGTCGGGCTCGATCCCTTCATGTGCACGCGGGCGGAGATCTCCGACTTCGGCCGCGAGGCGTTCGCGCTCGGCATCCGCTATCTGGGCGTGTGCTGCGGCGCGGGTCCGCACCACATCCGCGCGCTCGCCGAGGGCCTCGGCAGGCACCCGCCGGCCAGTCGCTACAGCGCCGACATGTCCAAGCACGCGTTCTTCGGGACTGACAAGAAGATTCGCAAGATCCAGACCGACTACCAGGACAAGGCCTAGAGCCGGCGTGAACTACTCGGCCCTGGCGCTGCTGCGCGGGGCGCTCTGTGCGCACCGCAACTGGGTACCGGTCTGGCGCTCGCCCGAGCCAAAACCCGCCTACGACGTCGTGATCGTCGGCGGCGGCGGGCACGGGCTGGCCACCGCCTACTACCTCGCGAAGAACCACCGCATCCGTAACGTTGCGATCCTCGAGCGCGGCTGGATCGGCGGCGGTAACACCGGGCGCAACACCACCATCGTGCGCTCGAACTACCTGTTCCCCGAGAGCGCGCGGCTGTACGAGTTCGCGCTTAAGTGCTACGAGAATCTCTCGCGCGAGCTGAATTTCAACATCATGCTGAGCCAGCGGGGACTCGTGATGCTGGCGCACAGCCGCCACGACCTGGACTCGATGGCGCGCTGGGCCAATGCCATGCGCATGAACGGCATCGACGCCGAGATCCTCACGCGCGAGCAGGTGGCGGCGCGCGCGCCGCTCCTTGACATGTCGCCCGACGCCCGCTTCCCCGTGCTGGGCGGCTTCAGCCAGCAACGCGCCGGCACGGCGCGGCACGACGCCGTGGCCTGGGGTTACGCGCGTGCCGCCGATGCGCTCGGGGTGGACATCATCCAGAACTGCGAGGTCACGGGCTTCCTGACCGGTGCCAACGGGCGCGTCGTCGGCGTTGAGACCCACCGCGGCCGCATCCTGGCTGAGCGCATCGGCATCGCCGCCGCCGGCCATAGCTCGGTGCTCGCGAAGCTCGCCGGCTTTCGCCTGCCGGTCACCAGCTACGCCCTGCAGGCGATGGTGACCGAGCCCCTGAAGCCTGCGCTCGACACGGTGGTGCTGTCTCCGGGCACCGGCGCCTATGTGAGCCAGTCGGACAAGGGCGAGATGGTGATCGGGGCGAGCCTCGACCTGTTTCCCTCGTATGCGCAGCGCGGCAGCTTTGCGGTGCTACAGGGCGTCGCCGCCGCAACCCTGGCGCTGTTTCCCTCCTTCAGCCGGCTGCGCCTGCTGCGGCAGTGGGCCGGGATCGTCGATGTGGTGCACGACTCCAGCCCCATCATCGGGCCCACACCGGTGCCGGGGCTGTACATCAACTGCGGCTGGGGAACCGGGGGATTCAAGGCGATTCCCGCCGGCGGCTGGACTCTGGCGCACGTGCTCGCAACCGGGCGCAATCACGAGCTCGCCGAGCCGTTCCAGCTCGAACGCTTCGTCACCGGGCGCTTGATCGACGAAGCTGCCGCCGCAGGGATCGCGCACTGATGATGCAGCTCAAATGCCCGTGGTGCGGATTGCGCGACGAGAGCGAGTTTGTCTGCGGCGGCACCACTCACCTCATCCGGCCGGACCTTGCGGCAAGCGATGCGACCTGGGGCGAATACCTCTTCTTTCGTGACAATCCCAGGGGGGTGCATCGGGAGCGCTGGCGGCACGCGTACGGCTGCGGACAGTGGTTCAATCTCGCGCGCCACACCGTGACACACGAGGTGTTGTCGGTGTACGCCATGACCGACCCGCCACCGGGTCTTTCCTGAAGGGCGGCGAGCGTACATGGCAAGCCAACGCCTGGCCAAACCTGCGGGAACGTGGATCGATCGCTCGCATCCGCTGTCTTTCACATTCAACGGGCGGCAGCTGTACGGCTTCAGGGGCGATACCCTCGCCTCGGCGCTGCTTGCGAACGGCGTGCGCCTGGTGGGACGCAGCTTCAAGCTCCACCGCCCGCGCGGCATCTGGTCGTGCGGCGTCGAGGAGCCCAGCGCGCTGGTCGATATCGGCCGCGGTGCACGCCGCACGCCGAATGTGCGCGCCACGCTCCTGCCGCTCGCAGAGGGACTCGCCGCCGAGAGCGTCAACTGCTGGCCGAGTGTCGGATTGGACGTGGGCGCACTCACGGGGGCTTGCGCGGCGCTCCTGCCGGCAGGGTTCTACTACAAGACCTTCAAGTGGCCGAACTGGCAGCTGTTCGAACCGGCGATCCGGCGCATGGCGGGCCTGGGAAGGGCGCCGACCGCGCCCGACCCCGATCACTATGAAGAGGTCGCCGCCGACGCCGACGTGCTGGTCGTTGGCGCCGGTATCGCGGGGCTTGCGGCCGCGGTGGCGGCGGCGCGCGCGGGCGCGCACACCATGCTGCTCGCGAGCGGTGAGCATCCGGGGGGCGCGCTCTCCTGGGGCGCGGATGCGGAAGTTGCCGCGCTCGCAGCGAGCGCACGGCAGCTGGGCGTTCGGATACAGCTGCGCACGCTGGCGTTCGGCGTCTACGACCACAACCTCGTATGCGCCGGCGAGAGCGTGAGTCCCGAGGGTGCCGCCGATTTGCCCGGGTGTGTGTTGCGTGAACGGCTGTGGAAGATTCGCGCCCGGGCGGTGATCGCCGCCACCGGCGCCTTCGAGCGGCCGCTCTTGTTTCCGGACAACGACCGCCCCGGCGTCATGCTCGCTTCGGCCGCCCACAAGTACGCGCAGGCCTTTGGCGTCGCCTGCGGGCGGCGCGCGGTGATCGCCGCCAACAGCGACAGCGCCTATGAGCGGGCCGTGGCGCTTCGCGATGCGGGCGTGGGGATTGTCGCCGTCGTCGATCGGCGCGAGGAGTCAACGGCGGGTGAACGCAGCCATGGCCTGCGTGTCATCACGGGCGCGGCGTTGAGCGCAGTGCTCGGGACTCGTGCGGTGCGTGGCTGCACGGTGACGCCCCTGGCGGGCGGCCGTGGCGAGCGGCTGCGTTGCGACCTCATTCTGAACGCGGGCGGCTATGCGCCGGCCGTGCACCTGCATTCCCAGGCAGGCGGGAAGCTGCGCTGGCTTGGCGAAAGCGCGATGTTCGTGCCGGACGGCCCGGCGCCGGGTCTGGTGAGCGTGGGTGCGTGCGCCGGCGTGTTCGCGCGCGGGCCGGCGCTGAGCCACGCTGCTGAAACGGGAGAGGCGCTCGCGCTCGGCCGCGCGCCACCTCAGGCGCCGATCGGTGGGGCAGGGAGGTCGGATGCCATCACGCGCGTCCGGGACGTCAAGGGCAAACAATTCGTCGATTTGCAGAACGACGTGTTGGCCGAGGACGTGGCGCTCGCGGCCCGCGAGAACTACCGCTCGGTGGAGCATCTCAAGCGCTACACCACCACCGGCATGGGGACCGACCAGGGCAAGACGAGCAACATCAACGCGCTCATCCTGATGGGCGAATACACGAGCCAGGCGCCCTCGCAGGTAGGGACGACGCGTTTTCGGCCGCCATATGCGCCGGTCACGCTGGGCATGATCGCCGGCCGGCGCGTGGGCGCACTGTACCGGCCTCTCAAGCGTCTGCCGGCCCACGCCTGGCACGCCGCGCACGGCGCGCTGTTCGAGACCTTCGGCGACTGGTGCCGCCCGGCAGCCTACCCGCAGCCCGGTGAGACGCTGGAGGCCGCCGCGCAGCGCGAAGCGCGCACCGTCAGAAAGTGCGCCGGGCTCCTCGATGGTTCCCCGCTTGGCAAGCTCGAAGTGTTCGGGCCGGACGCCGCTCGCTTTCTGGATCTCATGTACGTCGGCACCATGTCGACGCTCCCGATCGGCCAGGCGCGCTACGGCCTGTTGCTGAACGAGAACGGCACCCTCGTGGATGACGGCATCGTGGCACGCCTTTCCGGGCAGCGCTACTGGGTGAATACCACCACTGCCGGCTTCGATCGCACCGCGGCCGCGTTCGAAGAATGGCTGCAGTGCGAGTATGCCGACTTCAAGGTCGTCATCACACCGGTGACCTCGCGCTGGGCCAACATCACGGTCGCCGGACCGCGCGCCTGGGAGTGGCTCGCGAAGCTGGGATTCGAGGCCGCGCTCGCCCCGGCGGCGATGCCGCACATGACGCTGCGCGACAGCGCGCTCGACGGGGTGCCGCTGCGCGTCCTGCGCGCGAGCTTCAGCGGCGAGCTCGGCTACGAAGTGAACCTGCCCGCCGATCACGCCGCAGCGCTCCTCGGCCGCCTGTGGGCGCATGCCGGGGAGCTGGGGGCGGCGCTCTACGGGATCGAGGCCCTGCAGGTGATGCGGGTGGAGAAGGGGTACATTCACATCGGTACCGACACCGACGGCACCACGCTCCCCGGCGATGTGGGTTTTGCGCGCGGTATCGAGCGCAAGGCGGCGCCCTTCGTCGGCCGACGCTCGCTCCTGCGGCCGGCCTGCCGCGATCCGACACGGCTGCAGCTCGTGGGACTGGTGCCGCTCGATGAGCGTACGCAGCTGCCGGTGGGCGCACAGATTGCGCTACGGCCGCCACCCACGCTGACGGAGGGCCATGTCACTTCGAGCTACCGGAGCCCCGAGCTTGGGATTCCCGTCGCGCTCGCCCTGCTGAAGGGCGGCTCGCAGCGCACGGGCGAGGAGCTGCGCGTGCACCATCTGGGAACGACGATCGCCGCGCGGGTCGTGAAGCTGCCGTTCGTCGATCCGGCCGGAGAGCGCGTTCATGGCTGAAGCGCCAGGACTCACGGTGCGTGTGGATGAGACGACACAGGCCGCCGCGCTGCGCTACTTCGTGAGGGACGGCGCGTTCGCCGCTGCCGTGCAAGAGTCGGCCGGGGTCCTGCCTGAGGGGCTGCAGGCCGCGGAGACGCGCGATGGTGCGCTCATACTCGCGTGGCGCAGCCCTACGGAAACCCTGGTTCTCACGGATGACCCGGCACGATTGTCGGACCTCGAAGCCCGGGTTGCGCAGGCGACCGACGGATGCCTCGTGAACCTGAGCGGCGGCCTCAGAGTGCTGCGGGTCACGGGTGAGCGGATTTCGGATCTCCTCTGCCGCCTCGGCGGCACGGGATCCATCCCGCGCCCCGGCGAAGCGCGGCGCGGCCGCCTGGCCGACGTGCCGGTGCTGGCGCTGTGCGTGCGTGCGGGTGAGACGCTGCTGGTGGTGGATCGTGCCTACACCGAGCATCTCATGGGGTGGGTCCGCGAGACGCTGCTGGACTTTGCCGACCCGTGAGGCGACAGGATGGTACGCGCGGTAGGTCAGGTTGCCGGCGGCGGTGCTTGCAGCGTGCGGCTCACGGCGTGCCGCCATCCGGCGATGAGCGCCGCGCGGCGCGACGCCGTCATTTTCGGCGCGAATACGGCAGCGGTCTCCCAGGTGCCGGCCACCGAGGCCAGATCCTTCCAGACTCCGGTGGCGAGTCCCGCGAGGAACGCCGCCCCGAGTGCGGTGGTCTCGAGCTCCAGCGGACGCTCGACCCTCGCTTCCAGCACATCCGCCAGGAACTGGCAGAACCAGTCATTGGCCGCCATGCCGCCGTCGACGCGGATGGCATCCGCGCGGCGCGCGCCGTCGCGTTGCATGGCCTGCGTCAGATCGAGGGTCTGAAACGCGACCGACTCGAGCGCCGCGCGCGCGAGGTGGGCACCCGAGGCATCGAGCGTCAGGCCACAGATCAGCCCGCGGGCATTCGGTTCCCAGTGCGGCGCCCCGAGCCCCACGAACGCCGGCACCATGTACACACCGTGATTGTCCGGCACGCGCGCCGCCAAGGCGGCGGTTTCGGCCGCCTCGCTGATGACCTTGAGACCGTCGCGCAGCCACTTGATCGCCGCTCCGGCGACGAAAATGGATCCCTCCATGGCGTAGGTGATGCGGCCGCCGATGCGATACGCCGGCGTCGTGAGCATGCGGTTCTCGGACGTGACCGCCACGTCGCCGGTGTTGAGCAGCAGGAAGCAGCCGGTGCCGTAGGTGGATTTCGCCATGCCGGGCTTGAAGCAGGCCTGCCCGATGAGGGCCGCCTGTTGGTCGCCGGCGATGCCGGCGATCGGAAGCGCGCGCCCGAAAAGCGCGGCGTCCGTCGCGCCGTAGACCTCGCTGCTGTCGCGAACCTCCGGCAGCAGCGCGCGCGGCACGCGGATGAGGGAGAGCAGCTCCTCATCCCAGCTCTGGGCGTGAATGTCGAACAGAAGCGTGCGCGAGGCGTTGGTGACGTCGGTCGCGTGCACGCGCCCGCCCGTCAGGCGCCACAGGAGAAAGCTATCGATCGTGCCGAACGCCAGCTCGCCCCGCTCGGCGCGTGCGCGGGCGCCCGCCACGTGATCGAGCATCCAGGCGACCTTGGTGCCGGAGAAGTACGGGTCGAGCAGCAGGCCGGTCTTTTTACGAACCAGGGGCTCGGCGCCGGCGGCCTTGAGCGCGGCGCATTCATCGGCGGTGCGCCGGTCCTGCCAGACGATGGCGCGATGGATCGGCTTGCCGGTGGCGCGCTCCCAGATCACCGCCGTCTCGCGCTGATTGGTGATGCCGAGCGCCGCGATGCCAGCCACGCCGTTACCTGCGCGTTCGATGACCTCGCGCACCGTCGCGAGCGTGTCGCGCCAGATATCCTCGGCTTCGTGCTCGACCCAGCCGGAAGCGGGGTAGTGCTGCTCGAACTCGCGACGCGCGATGGCCACGGCGCGTGCCTTGGCATCAAACACGATGGCGCGCGTGGAGGTGGTGCCCTGGTCGATGGCGAGGACGTGCTGCGG